>CALWZK010000063.1 GCA_944386015.1 uncultured Faecalibacterium sp. | reverse complement strand
CATCATCTCCACATTTATCATACCACTGCTGTACAGTGCGGCGGTGACTTCACTCTATTTTCTGGGTTTGCTCTAGAGCAATCCCAGAAAATACTGCAAATGCCGGACCCAAGTGAGATAAGTTCCTCAAGTTTCAGGTTTGGAAAAGCCCGTGTCTTTTCATCTGAATGCCCACCCACCCTCCCTTTATAGGAAGCTGGGGCTTCGCCCCAGACCCCATTCTGGTTGTATGGATAGGCTTCACGCTATTTCATAGGATTGCTCTAGAGGGTGGAGGGTGGGTTTAGATCCCAAATAAAAAATCCCCATTCCGGGAGGAACAGGGATTTGCAGTCGTATGATTTGAAAAGTGGGTTCCAGCGGACTTTTCGGTGTACCCGGGCGCAGCCCAAAACGCTGACTAAGATGCAGGGCCTTGCCGCCGACAGCACGCAACGTGAGCGCGGCCAGAGTGACCCGGTACACAGCAAAACCTCTTGCGCTTAGCCGATTTTTGCGGCGCACCGCGGCGGGTGCTTGCAAAAATCGGAGCGCGGCGCCAGCGGCGGCTCCCTGTTTCGTCCACTGGACGCGGTCGCCGCCGCTGCCTTTTGGCTACTTTTTCTCCGAAAAAGTAGCTCAGTCGTCGTCGTTGTCCAGTTTGAGGACGGCGGTGAAGGCCTCGCTGGGCAGGGAGACCGAGCCCAGCTGGCGCATCTTCTTTTTGCCCTCTTTCTGCTTTTCCAGCAGCTTCTTCTTGCGGGTGATGTCGCCGCCGTAGCACTTGGCCAGCACGTCCTTGCGGAGGGCCTTGACAGTCTCGCGGGCAATGATCTTGCCGCCCACAGCCGCCTGGATGGGAATCTCAAAGAGGGTCCGGGGAATGTTGTCCCGCAGCTTCTCGCAGATCCGGCGGCCCTTGGAATAGGCGTTGTCACGGAATACGATCATGGACAAGGCGTCCACAGGATCGCCTGCCAGCAGGAAGTCCAGCCGCACCAGATCGCTCTCCTTGTACTCCTTGAACTCATAGTCGTAGCTGGCGTAGCCGCGGCTGCGGCTCTTGATGGCATCAAAGAAGTCGTAGACAATCTCACCCAGAGGCATGGAATAGTGGAGGTCCACCCGGACGTCGTCCAGATACTTCATGTCAATGAGGACACCCCGCTTTTGCTGGCAGAGGTCCATCAGGCCGCCCACATAGTCGTTGGGGGTGTAGAGGTGGACGTCCACAAAGGGCTCCTCCTGTTTGGCAATCTGGGAGGGGTCGGGGTACTCGGAGGGATTGGAAATGATCTTGACGGTGCCGTCGGTGAGGGTGATCCGGTACTGAACGCCGGGGGTGGTGGTGACCAGGTCCAGATCAAACTCCCGCTCCAGCCGCTCGGTGATGATCTCCATGTGGAGCAGGCCCAGGAAGCCGCACCGGAAGCCGAAGCCCAGGGCGGCGCTGTTCTCAGGCTCGTAGGTCAGGGAGGCGTCGTTGAGCTGAAGCTTTTCCAGGGCGTCCTTCAGGTCGGGGTACCGCTTGCCGTCGGCAGGGTAGACGCCGCAGAACACCATGGGCTTGACCTGGCGATAGCCGGGCAGAGCCTCGGGGGTGGGGTTGTCGGCCAGGGTGATGGTGTCGCCCACCCGGGTGTCCTGGACCGTCTTGATGCTGGCGGTGAGGTAGCCCACCTCGCCGGCAGACAGCTGGTCGCAGGGGGAGAGGTTGGTGGCGCCCATGTGGCCCACCTCCACCAGGGTGAATTTGGCCCCGGTGGCCATCAGAAGGATGGTGTCCCCCGGCTTGACGGTGCCCTCAAACACCCGGATGTAGACGATGACGCCCTTGTAGCTGTCGTAGACGCTGTCGAAAATCAAGGCCTTCAGGGGGGCGTCGGGGTCCCCTTTGGGGGCGGGAATATCGGACACCACCCGCTCCAGCACCTGGTCTACGTTGAGGCCGGTCTTGGCCGAAATCCGGGGGGCATCCATGCAGGGCAGGCCGATGACGTCCTCCACCTCCTGGGCCACCTCGTCGGGATGGGCGCTGGGCAGGTCGATTTTGTTCAGCACCGGCACGATTTCCAGGTCGTGCTCCAGGGCCATGTAGGTGTTGGCCAGGGTCTGGGCCTCCACGCCCTGGGTGGCGTCCACCACCAGGATGGCGCCCTCGCAGGCCGCCAGGCTGCGGCTGACCTCGTAGGCAAAGTCCACGTGGCCCGGGGTGTCGATGAGGTTCAGTTCATAGACCTGGCCGTCCTTGGCGGTGTAGTGCATGGTAACGGCACGGGCTTTGATGGTGATGCCCCGCTCCCGCTCGATGTCCATGTTGTCCAGAATCTGGTCGGACATGGTCCGCTCGTCCACACTCTGGGTCAGTTCCAGAATGCGGTCCGAGAGGGTGGACTTGCCGTGGTCGATGTGGGCGATGATGCAGAAATTGCGGATGTTGTTGTTTGCCATGGGTTCCTCCGTAATACGAGTCAGGGAAATGGGACGCTGTCAGCCGTCCAGATCATCTTCCACCCAGAGCGGACGGCCGCCTTCCAGGTAGACGCGGGGCACCCGGCGGGCCACCCCGCAGAGAATTTCGTAGGAGATGGTGCCGGTTTTCTGGGCGATGGTATCGGCGGTATCGCCGGCGGTGGAACCGCCCCAGAGGATGGCCTCGTCCCCCTCGGCCACGTCCAGGCCGGTGACGTCCACCATCATCTGGTCCATGCAGACCCGGCCCAGAACCGGGCAGGGATGGCCCTGGAGATCCACAACCCCCTTGCCTTCGCTGAGGAGTCGGGGATAGCCGTCGGCATAGCCGGCGCAGAGGGTGGCGGTGCGGGTGGGCTGCCGGGCGGTAAACCGCCGGCCATAGCTCACCGACTGGCCGGGCTGGAGCTCCTTCACCAGGCTGACCACCGTCTTGAGGGACATGACCGGCCGCAGATCGGGGCAGGCCACGTCAGCGCTGGGGGGATAGCCATACAGAATGATGCCGGGGCGGCCCATGCAGCGCTCCCGGGGCAGGCCCTGGGGCCAGTCGGGATGAAGCAGGGTGCCGGCGGAGTTGTCGCAGTGGACCAGGGCCGGCTCCCGGCCGGCGGCCCGGAGGGCTTCAAAGGCCCGGACAAAGAGCTGATGCTGTTGGGCGGTGTAGGCCACGCTGTCCTCGTTCGCCTCGTCGGCGACGGCAAAGTGCTGGAACAGGCCGGTCATCTCCAGACCCGGCAGGGCGGCGGCTTCCAGCATCTCCCGGATGGCCCCCTCAAAGTCGGTGCGGAGGGCAAAGCCGATGCGGCCCATGCCGGTGTCGGCCTTCAGGTGGATCTGGACCTTCACCCCCGCCTGCTGCGCCTGGTGAGAGAGTTCCCGTGCATAGGACAGGGAATAGCAGCACTGGGTGATGTGGTTGTCGGCCAGAGCCCGGGCGGCCCGGGGATCGGTGCGGCCCAGGATCAGGATGGGGAGCTCCTGGCCGGCCCGGCGGAGCTCACGGGCTTCGGCCAAACAGCTGACCGCCAGCCAGGCAGCGCCCTCCTGGGCAAAGACCTGGGCACAGCGGACGGCGCCGTGGCCATAGGCATCGGCTTTGACCACCGCGCACAGGGGCAGGCCCCCGGCCAGCTGTCGGGTGATACGGAAATTGTGGCGCAGGGCGTCCAGGTCGATCTCGGCCCAGACGTGCCGCTCAAAGGGAATGTTCATAACGCTCGCCTCGCCTTTCAGCCTTGCTGTTGGATCTTGAAAGAGCCCCGCCCGGTGTGGAGGGGCCGCCAGCCGTCGATGCCGCTCTCCTGCAGGGCATGGAGGGTCTTTTGGCGGAAGGCATGGTCAATGCGGCACCGCTCCTGGACAAAGTCCTTGGTCCGCTCCCGGGTGGTGGTGCCGTCAGCCGGGCACAGGCTCTTGACAATGGGCAGCCCCTCTTCAAAGACGGCAGCCCGGACTTCGGATTCGGTGGCCAGCAGCATGGGACGGATCAGGGTCAGGTCCCGGCGGGACAGATAGGTCACCGGGGAAAAACAGCCGATCCGGCCTTCCTGCCACAGGTTCATGTAAAAGGTCTCGATGGCATCATCCAGGTGATGCCCCAGGGCCACCTTGTTGCAGCCCAGCTCCTGGGCTGCGGTGTGCAGCGCGCCCCGCCGCAGCTTGGCGCAGAGGGCGCAGGGGTTTTTCTCCTGGCGCTCTTCAAAAACCACCGGGCCGATGTCGGTGCGGCGGACCTGGTAGGGCACGCCGTACCGGGCCATCAGGTCGGCCAGAGGGGAATAATCCCCCGGCTGGCGGCCGAACTGGGGGTCCAGGGTGACGGCCTGGATTTCATAGTCAAATCCGATGTACTCCCGCAGCAGGGCCAGGCCCACCGTCAGGGCCACGCTGTCCTTGCCGCCGGAGACGCCCACCAGCACCCGGTCACCGGGGGCCAGCATCTCGTAGTCCTGGACGGCTTTGCGCATCAGGCCGGTGAGCCGCTGCATTGCTTTCTGTTCACTCATGCCGGAGCCGTCCTTTCCTGCTGGATAAAGACAGGCAGCGGAAGGCCTGGGGCCAGATTTCTATGGGCATGGGGGAAAATCTCCTTTTCAATGGATGATAGACACAAGGTACCTTACAGTATACCACAAAACCCGGCGGATTTACAGCAGCGGCGCAAAGAAAAGCCCCTTGGAAAGCACCTGTGAAAAACAAAAATACGATGTGAGTATTTGAACGTATTCAAGAGAAATCAAGAGATTTTGAAAGAATGATAAATTTGAACCGAAAAAATCAAAAAATCGTGTTGACAGGCAGCTTTTGATGGTATATACTATCATTCGCGCCCACCCCGGCGCCTGAAATGTTACGAATGCTTATCAGGAGGAAATATATATGAGCACTACTCTCGTAAAGCCCGCCGAAGTCGAGCGCAAGTGGTACCTGCTCGACGCCGCCGGCAAGCCGCTGGGCCGCGTCGCAGCTGAGGCTGCTGTTCTGCTGCGTGGCAAGCAGAAGGTTGATTTTACCCCCAATGTGGATTGCGGTGACTTCGTCGTCATCGTCAACTGCGACAAGGCAGTCCTGACCGGCAAGAAGGCCGAGCAGAAGTTCCACATCACCCACTCTCTGTACATCGGCGGCCTGAAGAAGGTCCAGTACAAGAAGCTGATGGCTGAGAACAGCAACCTGGCTATGACCTACGCTGTCAAGGGCATGATCCCGTCCAACACCATCGGTGCCAAGGCTCTGACCCGCCTGCACTGCTACAAGGGTGCTGAGCACGCTCACGCTGCACAGAAGCCCGAGAAGATCGAGT
Organism: uncultured Faecalibacterium sp.; assembly: GCA_944386015.1. Classification (GTDB taxonomy): domain Bacteria; phylum Bacillota; class Clostridia; order Oscillospirales; family Ruminococcaceae; genus Faecalibacterium. Next base: position 1,249 of record CALWZK010000063.1, on the reverse strand, counting down.
TCTAAGAAGGAGGCAATCGAATATGTACGAAACCAAACCTTATTTCTACGGCACTGGTCGTCGTAAGGATTCCGTTGCCCGTGTTCGCGTGTACGCCGGCACCGGCAAGATCACCGTCAACGATCGTGATCTGGACAACTACTTCGGTCTGGAGACCCTGAAGCTGATTGTCCGCGCTCCGCTGGTCCTGCTGGGCGTCGAGGACAAGTTTGATGTGGTGGTCCGCGTTGCAGGCGGCGGCGTTTCCGGCCAGGCCGGCGCTATCCGTCACGGCATCAGCCGCGCCATGCTGCAGCAGAATGAGGAGAACCGTGCCGTTCTGAAGAAGGCTGGCTTCCTGACCCGCGATCCTCGTATGAAGGAACGTAAGAAGTACGGTCTGAAGGCTGCTCGCCGTGCTCCCCAGTTCAGCAAGCGCTGATTTTACCCCGAAAGCTTTCAAAGCCGCGAAACACAAGCTGTTTCGCGGCTTTTCCCTTTTTCCTGCCTTTGCCCGGCGGGAAAAGAATCTGCCAAAAGGAGGAACAGCATCATGGATCAACTGGAAATTCTCAAGAGCCCCCAAGGCTATGTGGGGCAAAACCTCCATCTCTCCCCCAAGTGGAAAGCCAACGCCCAGCGGCTGTGCTGGGAATACAACCAGCTGCCCCCCGACCAGCAGGACCGCCGCCGGCAGATTCTGCAGCAGCTGCTGGGGGACTGCTCGGACCTGACCTTCATTGAGCCCACCTTCCACTGCGATTATGGGTTCAACATCCACACGGACGGCCTGACGGTCATCAACTACAACTGCGTGATTCTGGACACCTCCCCCGTCCACATTGGGGCAGGGGCATTCATTGCGCCGGGGGTATGCCTGGCCTGCTCGGGCCATTCGGTGGACGGGGCCCAGCGGTCGGAGGGGATCAGCACCTCGGCCCCCATCACCCTGGAGGAAAATGTCTGGATCGGCGCCAATTCGGTGGTGTGCGGCGGCGTCACCATCGGCAAGGGCTCGGTGATCGGCGCCGGCAGCGTGGTCACCCGCGATATTCCTGCCGGCGTGGTGGCTGCCGGCTCGCCCTGCCGTGTCATCCGCCCGGTCACCGAGAAAGACCGGATCCCGCCGGAGCAGCTGGCCTTCTAAGCGGCAGCGGATTTATGACTTGACCGCAGCTTCCATCCCCGGGCCCCTCTGAAATGACCCCCAAAAGTTAGACAAAATTTAACATCAAGCAACGTGAACGGTCTGAATCCTGTATTGCACAGG
>CALWZK010000062.1 GCA_944386015.1 uncultured Faecalibacterium sp. | reverse complement strand
AACACCCCCTGTATAGGTTTATTTTCCTACACAGGGGGCGTTTTGTCTATTGTCCGTTTTTACTGGTTCGGTTCAAAGGCAGAGGACTTTTTCTTATGGGTTAGTGTTTGCATTGATCGTGGTAGGGGCAGTCGGCAGAGCAGCTGCCGCAGCCTTTGCCGCTGCGCCTGCGGCGGCGGATGCGGGCCGCAGCCCACACCAGCCACAGGGCCAGCAGCACCACAATCACGGCCGGCGCCAGAACCGATACCATCAGGCGGCCTCCTTTACAGGATCATCATTCCCACCTGGTACACCAGGAAGGTGACCACCCAGGCCACCGCCAGCTGGAACAGGGCGGTGAAGCCCATCCAGGCCCAGCTGCCCGACTCCTTGCGGATGATAGCCAGGGCGGCGGCGCAGGGGATGTACAGCAGGCAGAAGATCATCAGGCACAGGGCGTTGAAAGGCCCGAAGCCGATGCCCTCCAGGGCCGAGGCAAAGGCGGCCATGCCGGCGGGGGAGCTGGCGTTGACAATGCCGAACAGCACCGCGCAGCTGGACACCACCACTTCCTTGGCCGAGATGCCGGCGATCAGGGCCACTGCAATCTGCCAGAAGCCCAGGCCGATGGGGGCGAAGAAGGGGGTCAGCCATTTGCCGATGACGGCGCCGAAGCTGTCTGCCGTGTCGGTGGCGTAGCCGGCGGGGCCAAAGTTCAGCACCACCCAGATGATCAGGGAGGCGATGAAGATGGTGGTGCCTGCCTTTTCCAGGTAGTCCATCACCTTTTCCCAGACGTAGATGGCCACCGTGTGGGCGTCGGGCAGCTTGTACTCAGGCAGCTCGATCAGCAGGTAGTTGGCGTTCTCCTTTTTCCGGTCCAGCAGGTGAAGCAGGGCCGAAATCAGGATGGCCACCACAATGCCGATCAGGTACATGGAGTAGGCCACCAGCATGGCGTGATCCCCGAAGAACATCTCGGAGAACAGGATGTACACGGTCAGGCGGGCGTTGCAGCTCATGAAGGGGGTTACCAGCATGACCTTCAGCCGATCGTGCTTGTTTTCCAGGGCACGGGAGGCCATGATGGCCGGCACCGTGCAGCCAAAGCCCAGCAGCATGGGGATGAAGGCCCGGCCCGACAGGCCCATCTTGCTCATGATCCCCTCCATCACGTAGGCCACACGGGCCATGTAGCCGCTGTCTTCCAGCAGGGCCAGGCAGAGGAACAGGATCAGGATGTTGGGCAGGAAGGTGATGATGGTGCCCACACCGGTGATGATGCCCTCCACAATCAGGGAGGTCAGCACGTCGCCGGCATGGATGGCGGTGAGGCCCGCCATGGCGCCGTCCGAAATCCAGCCGATCAGCAGCTGGAGGTAGCCTTTCAGCCAGTCGCCCACCGTGAAGGTCAAAAAGAAGATGGCCGCCATGATGACGAAGAACACCGGGATGCTCCACACCCGGCTGGTGAGGATCTGGTCGGCCCGCTCGGTGAGCACATCCTGGCGCTCCTTGTGGATCAGCACCTCGTCGATGATCTCGCCGATGAAGTCATATTTCTGGTTGATGATGTCCGACTCATAGCTGCGGTCCAGCACCTGGGGCAAGTCCACCGGGTATTTCTGGGTGATTTCCTGGTCCCCTTCCAGCAGCTTGAGGGCGTGCCAGCGGTAGTTGGTGAGGCCGGGGTACCGGTGCTGCAGCTCGGGGATGATCTGGTCGATCTTGTCCTCGATGGCGTCGGAGTAAACCATGGTGTACTCGGCGTGGTGGTCGTGCTGGTGGTGGGACTGGGTCTTGTGCTGGTGGATCAGGGGGTCAGGGCCGGTGCTGTCCTTGTGGTGGGCCGCTGCATGGAGCAGGGCGTCCAGGCCCCGGCGCTGCCGGGCCGACACCGGAATCACCGGGATGCCCAGCATCTCGGGCAGGCGGTGGAGGTCGATCTCCATGCCCCGCTTTTCCACAATGTCCATCATGTTCAGGGCCATCACCACCGGCTTGCCCAGCTCCAGCAGCTGCAGGGTCAGGTAGAGGCCCCGCTCCAGGGCCGAGGCGTCCACCACGTTGATGATGACGTCCACCTCGTCGCTGAGGATGAACTGCCGGGCCACCGTCTCCTCCATGGTGTAGGAAGTCAGGCTGTAAGTGCCCGGCAGGTCCACCAGGTGAATGTTCAGGCCGTGGTGCTTGACAGCACCCTCCACCTTTTCCACCGTCACCCCGGGCCAGTTGGCCACCTTCAGGTTGGCGCCGGTGTAGGCGTTGAACAGGGTTGTCTTGCCGCAATTGGGGTTGCCGATGAACCCGATGGTCATATCATGCTGCTCAGGCATGGGGCTCACCTTCCTTTACTTGAATGTTTTTGGTAATATTGTAGCCCAGGGCAAAGCGGGTGCCCCGCAGCTTGATGATGAGGATGCCTTTCCCTTTTCGGTTCAGCACCGAAATGGGGGTTTGCCGGGTCATCCCCAGAGCCTCCAGCCGCCGCTCCATCTGAAAGGGCAGGCTGATCTCTTCTACAATGTAGGTACGCCCAATCTGCGCGTCCTTTAAGTACATCTATGACACCTCCAAACCGGCGGCAGTTCAACATGTATAACTTCCGCCACACCATATAACCATATATTACAAAGATGGAGGCCGTTCGTCAATGGGGCAGGGCGTTTTCTGCCCTTTGAGCAAAATATGCCGCTGCACGGGTCAAAATTCCGGCGGATTTCCGGATCGGCTTGGTTGGTTGTTTAACCAGGCCGGGGGCCGGCCCGGGCATAAAAAAATACCCCTGAAGCGAAATGGCTTCAAGGGTATCTGCTATGGAGCTGCTAGGCAGATTCGAACTGCCGACCTCATCCTTACCAAGGATGCGCTCTACCAACTGAGCTATAGCAGCAAATGGCGACCCGGATCGGGCTCGAACCGACGACCCCCAGCGTGACAGGCTGGTGCTCTAACCAACTGAGCTACCGGGCCATACTTTGGATGGCCGCCGGCGTCTGACCGCCGGAACGTGTCTTATTATATCAGCGGATGGGCGGATTGTCAAGCCCAAAATGCAATTTTTTTCGATTTTATTCACCCTGCAAAAAATCCATCGCAGCCACGGAAAAAAGCCTCCCGGGCCGGGAGGCTTTTTGGATCAGGAAGGGAGGATGCCCCGCCGCTGGAGCAGGCACAGCACAGCCGGCACCAGGGCGGTGACGTAGAAAGCCAGGAAGGCGCAGCTGATATAACAGGACCAGAGGGGGCCCATGGCGCCGGCCAGCAGCCCGGGCATCACCTCATAGATCACCAGCATGGGCACCAGGGCTGCCGCCGAGATCACAATCTGGCCCACCGAATGGCGCCTGGTGGAAAATCGCAGCCACCGCCGCTCGATCAGCCACCCGGGGAAAAAGCCCAGCACCATGCCCGCCGATTTGAAGCCGTCCTCCATCATCTCTTCGGGGTCCACCAGCAGCACGCTGTTCTGGTAGTCCATGGGATAGTCCTTGACGATGAACCACAGGACGGCGGCCAGGGAAAGCACCATCCCCACCAGGGCCACCGTCTTGTCAAAAGAAGGCTGGCGCCGGAGCCGGGCCAGAATCCGGCTGTTGAGCCACAGGTAGGCCCCGCACAGCACCATGGCCACAAAGACGTCCTGGGGGGTGTGGACCCCCAGGTAATTCCGGGAAAAGGCGGTGAGCAGGATCATCGCCACCATCAAAGCCGCCAGCCACTTCCGCTTTTTGCCAAACCACAGGGCGATGCTGCCATAGATGGCGGTGGCGCTCTGGGTGTGGCCCGAGGGGAAGGAGTAGCCGGTGGCGGATTCGATGGCGCCGGGGTCGGGGACAATCCGGGGATCCCGCACCCAGGGGCGGTAGACGCAGGCGGTGAGCTTGACGGTCTGGTTCAGCAGGCTGCTGCCCACAAAGTTGAGCATCAGAAAGCTGCCGAACTGCCGGTCCAGGGCCCAGAACACAAAGGCCGCCACCGCAATGGTGAGAGAGCTGGCCGCGATGGCGCTGATCCCCTCCATCACCGGGGTGAGGAAAAAGCCGGCGGATTCCCGCAGGCGCTGCAGCAAAACCAGATATTCGAGATCCATAGACGCCTCCTTGCGATTGAAATCCCACAGGGGAAAGTCTGGGCCGGGAAAACCCGCACCAAACAAAAAAGCACAGTGCCGGCTGGCACTGTGCTCTTGGCAGGGGTAGTAAGTCTCGAACTCACGGCACGCGGTTTTGGAGACCGCTGCTCTACCAACTGAGCTATACCCCTATACACCCGGCATTCGTCGAATGCCTCACTATTATACTCAATGATTCGGCAAATGTCAAGATGTTTTTTCGCCGGCGGCCTTGTTTTTTCCGCAGGCGCAGGGGCCGCCGGCGGCCTCCGCCATGCTTTTGGCGATGTCGGCCAGAGTGACGCTGTTGAGATACTGGTTGATGACATCGTCCAGCCCGGCCCAGAAGGGCAGGGTGGCGCACTGGCCGGACAGGGGGCACTCGTTGATCTCGCTCTCGAGACAGGGAATGGGGGCCACGCTCCCCTCCATGGCGGCGAGAATTTCACCGGCGGTGGTGTCGCGGGGGTCTTTGGTCAGGCGGTAGCCGCCCTGGCTGCCCCGTTCGCTCTTGACCAGGCCGGCCCGGACCAGCGGGGTGACCAGCTGTTCCAGGTATTTCAGGCTGAGCTGCTGGCGCTCGCTGATCTCCTTCAGGGGCATGGCACGCCCCGAGGTCGAACAGGCCAGCTCTGCCATCAGGCGCAGGCCGTACCGGCTTTTGGTGGAAAATCGCATCCTTGAACCTCCTTGTTTGGTTGTGTTCAGTATAACACGGGGATGGAAATTTGAAAAGCCTTGTGAAAACAAAAAAGGTCTGCTATCATAAGATGGAGCAAAGACTCTGAGAGGAGAGAGAAACGATGGTACAACGCATTACTCCCGCCGCAGCCCGGCGGATGATGGAGGCCGGAGAAGGATTTCCGGTGGATGTGAGGGAGCCCTCCGAGTATGCAGCGGGGCATATTCCGGGGGCCAAGCTGCTGCCTCTGGGCCTGGTGCGGATCAAAGCCGCCCAGGTGATCCCGGATAAGGACACCCCCTGGCTGATCTATTGCCGCAGCGGCCAGCGCAGCGCCATGGCCGCCGCCCAGCTGGCAGCCATGAGCTACCACAACTTGTACGACCTGGGGGGCATCATGGCCTGGCCCTATGAGGTGGAACGATAAAGCCAAAAGGCAAGGGCCCCGCCGCCCGCCTATATAATGTATAAGAGAAAGGAAAGGTGAAGGGTATGGCATACCATCCCCGAGATTTTGCCGGGAGCCACTGCGGCTGCCGGTATCAGCAGGACTACCGCCCCAGCCTGGGCCGCGACGGCAAAAAGGAGTCGGGCACCCTGGAGGTCATCAAGTTCTACTATGACGGCAGCATCCGGTTTGAACAGCACTGCTACGGTGAGGCGGCCACCTTTGTGTTCGGCGCCTGGGCCGCGGGGATGGATGAAGACGGCACCCTTCACTGGATTCGTCCCAAGACCGGCTACTACAATGAGGAGGATATGCCCCAGAAGCTGACCGGCGTGGACGAGGCGGGGAACCTCTACTTTGACGGCAAGGTCTACCCCTGGAAGCTGGCAGACGATTTCACCGAGGACCCCCGGTGGGGCTATCCCAAGTGGAAGGTGCTGCTGGGCAAGCTCACCGGCAAGGGCCGGGGTTAAGATTCCCACGAGCAAACGGACCGCTCTTCCCCAGAGGAAAGGCGGTCCGTTTCTGCGTTCTGAGATTAGGAGAGGGCCAGGCGGTCCAGAATGGGAAGGAGGACGTCCAGCTCAATCTGGCCGGGGGCGCTGGACTTGCCGGCACAGGCAAAGGTCATGGCAGAACCCATGGCCTCCCCGCAGATCCGGCTGACGCCCCCCAGGGCTCCCATGCTCATGGTGATGACGGGGGTCTCGGGGTGCCGGTCGGCCATCTCGGCGGTGGCGGCCAGCAGGGCCAGCACGTCCCGGCGGCTCTGGGGCATGACGGCCAGCTTGGGCAGATCGGCCCCGGCGGCCTGCATGGCGCAGAGCCGGGCCACCATTTCCTCCCGGCCGGGGGTGCGTGCAAAGTCGTGGCTGGAGCAGACCACCTTGACCCCGTGGGCGTGGGCCTGGGCAATCAGTTCCGGCAGAGTATCCCCGGCGGGGAAGAACTCCAGATCCAGCAGGTCGGCGCAGCCGCTCTCCCAGACTTCCCGGTAAAAGGATCGGCGGGCGGCGGGGGAAGCGTCGGCCTCCCCGCCCTCAGGCCAGGTACGGAGGGTGACCAGCAGCAGCTTGTCCCCCAAAACAGACCGCAGCCCGGCGAGACACCGGCGGAGGGCGGCAGCATCCTGCCAGCCCTCAAACCAGTCGGCCCGGAATTCCACACAGTCGATGGGCAGGGCGGCAAAGGCTTTGCCCCGTTCCAGGACGGCGGCTTCCTGCTGCTCCACAATGGGGAGAATGATCTTGGGCCGCCCCTCTCCAATCCGGCAGCCCCGTACAGTGATGCAGGCCATAAGCCCACACTCCTTTCTTATAAGAATCCAACTGCCTGTATCATACCGGGGAAAAGGGGCGATTGTCAAGAAAGTTTTCCCCCGCAAAAAAAGATGAAAAAAGGGGTTGACAAAAAGCGGAAAAGGTAGTACTATATGTGAGCGCTCCGACGAGCGCCCCACAACAGAAAAGAGCGAGCGAAAAACACTTCAAAAAAGTGCT
>CALWZK010000061.1 GCA_944386015.1 uncultured Faecalibacterium sp. | reverse complement strand
GGCCTGTGAAAATAGGTAGATGCCGGCTTCTCTAAAAACCCCCTGAGGATTCATTCCTCAGGGGGTTTCTCGTTGCCGGGGGTCTTTATCATTTCTCGCCGGGTGATGAAAAGCAAAACCCAAAAGCAATGAGAAATGACTGCATCAATTCCAAAAGAAAAATCCCTGGTTTCCGGTTTTGGAAAACAGGGATTTTCTGCTTATTCGCCGGTGAAACTGTCCCCGTCGGGGGGCAGTTCGGCGGCGGTTTCTTCGGCGGGCTCCTGGACGGCAGCCCGGGGCACGCCGCGATACACCAGCGCCTGCTCCAGCACCTCGGCGCAGACGGGCGCCGCAATGGTGCCGCCGGCGGTGGTCCAGCTGTGGGGCTCATCGATGCACACCAGGCAGAGCAGCTGGGGGTCGTCGATGGGAGCTACCGCTACAAAGGAGGCAATCCGGGCCTTGGGGTCGTCGCTGTCCAGCTTCTGGCTGGTGCCGCTTTTGCCTCCCACCCGGTAACCCTGGATCTGGGCATTCTGGCCGCCGCCGCTGACCACCACCGCCTCCATCATCTGCCGCATAATGGCGGAGGTCTCGGGCTTGATGACCTGGCGGGTGCAGGCGGGCTCGGTTTCCCGGATCACCGAACCGTCTGCGTCCCGGATTTCCGCCACCACATAGGGCAGCATCAGCCGGCCGCCGTTGACAATGGCTGCCACTGCCGCCGCCATCCCGATGTAGCTGACCTTGCTGCTCTGGCCAAAGGAACAGGAAGCCAGCTCCACCGGGCCCATCTTGTCGGCGGTGTAATAGAGGCTTTTGGCGGGCTCTGCCGGCAGATCAATGCCGGTGGCGCCCCGGAGGCCGAAGGCTGCAAAGTAGTCGCAGAAGGCCTCTTTTCCCAGCCGGGCGCCGATCTGGATGAAGCTTTGGTTGCAGGAATTCATCAGGGCCTCGGTGACGGTCTGCACCCCGTGGCGCCGCCGGTTGGCGCAGTGAAACCGGGTGCCTGACACCGAGATATATTCCCCGCAGACAAAGGTGTCGGTGGGGGAAATGGCCCCTGCATCCAGGGCCGCCGCGCAGGTGATGAGCTTGAAGACGCTGCCCGGCTCGTAGAGGTCGCTGACCGCTTTGTTCCGCCACTGGGTCTGCTGGGCCAGCTGGAGGGCGGCGCTCCGCTGGTCCCCGGTGAGGGCGTCCACCGCCGCCCGGGCGGCGTCATCGTAAATCACCCGGGGCTCGTTGGGGTCATAGGCGGGGGTGGTGGCCATGGCGACCACGGCCCCGGTGTTGACATCCAGCACAATCCCCACCCCCCGGGCCGAGGCGCTGTGCTCCTGCACCGCGTAGCCCAGGGCGTTTTCCAGATACCGCTGGATGTTGGCGTCGATGGTCAGCACCAGGGAATTCCCCTCCGCAGGGGGCTGCTCCACTGCGTAGCTCTGCTCCATGGTGTAGCCCCAGGCGTTGACCGCCGTCAGCACCAGGCCGTTTTCCCCGGTGAGGGTGTCGTTGTACTCCAGTTCCAGCCCCGATACCCCCGCATTGTCCACGTTGGTAAAACCCAGCACCGAAGCCAGAAAAGTTCCCTCAGGGTACCAGCGCTTGGTGTCCTGGTTGATGCGGATGCCGGTGACCCCGTTGGCCTCGCAGAAGTCCCGCACCGCGTCGGCGGTGTCCCGGTCCACCCGATACTTCAGCAGACAGTCATTGGAGGCCCGGTCGCTGAATTTTTCCAGAAGGGCTTCCGGGTCCAGGTCCAGGATCTGGGCCAGGGACCGGGCTGCCAGCTCCAGTTTGTCCTCCGGCATCTCCCGCGGGGAGGCCCGCAGGGTCCAGCAGCTGGCGTTGGAGGCCAGCAGCATCCCGTCGGCGCTGTAGATTTTGCCCCGGTCGGCGGGGACCACCGTGTCCTGCAGCTGCTGGCCCAGGGCCCGCTGGGCGTACCAGTCCTCGCTGACCAGCTGCAGCCAGGCCAGCCGGACGGCCAGGCCGGTGAAGCAGACGGCGCAGAACACCGCCGCCACCACCCGGGCCCGCAGGCGGAAGCTATGGTCGGGCAGGCTGCGCTCCTGGGCTTGCGGCATAGAAATTCCCCCTTTTCCCTCTACTGTATGCGGCCCCGGGCCGCCGGCATGACTAAGCCGGGGAAAGGCTGCGTACAATATCCAGGAAGGGAGGCGGTGCGCTTTGGCTGAGGAAAAGACAGCACGCTGGAACCCCCTTGCCAACCGCCGGCAGCGGGTTTTTCCGATGGATCTGCCCTTTCTGGTGCTGGTGCTGACCCTGGTGGCCTTTGGGCTGGTGATGCTGTTCAGCGCCAGCTATGCAGTGGCCCTGTACCGGCGGGGGGATGCCTATGCCTACATCCGGCCCCAGCTGCTGTATGCAGCCCTGGGGCTGATTGCCATGTGGCTGGCCAGCCGGGTGGACTATCACATCTATCACAAGCTGGCCTGGCCCCTGCTGGGGGTTTCCCTGGTGCTGCTGGTGATTGTCCTGTTCATGCCGGAGTACAACGGCTGCAAGCGGTGGCTGGTGATCCCCGGGGTGGGGACGCTGCAGCCCAGCGAGATTGCAAAATTCGCGGTGGTGCTGGTATTCTCCCACATCATATCCCTGAACGCCAGCCGGATGAAAAGCTTTTCGGTAGGGGTGCTGCCCTTTGGGCTGGTGCTGGGGACGGTGGCTGTGCTGATGCTGCTGGAGCCCCACCTGTCGGGCACATTGCTGATCCTGGGGATTGGCGCGGTGCTGATGTTTGTGGGGGGCACCGGCCTGAAATGGTTTGTGCTGGCCGGCGCCGGCGCCATCGGGGCGGTGGGCGCGGCGGTGGCGGTGATGCCCGACCTGGTGCCCTATGCGGCCAGCCGCCTGGCCTCCTGGCTGGACCCCTTTGCCGACCCCCTGGGGGACGGGCACCAGACCATCCAGAGCCTCTACGCCATCGGCTCGGGGGGCGCCACCGGCCTGGGCCTGGGCAACAGCCGCCAGAAACACATGTTTGTGCCCGAGCCCCAGAACGACTTTATCTTTTCCATTGTCTGCGAGGAGCTGGGCTTCATCGGGGCCCTGGCGGTGGTGGCCCTCTTTGTCCTGCTGCTGCTGCGGGGGATCACCCTGGCTGTCCACGCCCCCGACCGGTTCGGTGGGCTGCTGGTGGTGGGCTTTGTGGTGCAGGTGGCCATGCAGGCCGCCTTGAACATTGCAGTGGTCACCAACACCATCCCCAACACCGGCATCAGCCTCCCCTTTTTCTCCTCCGGCGGCACCAGTCTGATGATGCTTCTGGGAGAAATGGGGATCGTCCTGTCGGTGTCCCGGCAGGAGAGCTGAAGGGGCGACTTTTTCCGACAAATTCCGGTAGTAATTCCTTTGGCGGAAAAGAGCCCCGAAGGGGCTTTCATTTCTCACACAGAACCCCCGTTTTGCATACCGTAGGGTATCTTTTGCGAAACGGGGGTATTTTCATGGGCGGGACTATGACAGTTGAGGGCGGGCGCCCTCTGTACGGGACGGTGGAGGTCCCGGCGGCCAAGAACAGCGTGCTGCCTCTGCTGGCGGCCAGTGTCCTGTGCAGCGGGCCGGTGCGGCTGGAACAGGTGCCCCGGCTGTCGGATGTGGAGGACTGCCTGGCCATCCTCCGGGCGGTGGGATGCACCGCCGTCTGGGAGGGGGAGGACATCCAGGTCAGCGGGCCGCCGGTATGGTGCCGGATGCCCCTGGAGGAAACGGAGCGGATGCGGGCGTCGGTGCTGTTTGCGGCCCCTCTGCTGGCCCGGCTGGGCCGGGTGGAGACGGCGCTGCCGGGGGGCTGCCGGATCGGGGCCCGGCCGGTGGATTGGCATCTGTCAGCCCTGGAACAGATGGGGGCCAAAGTGTCCCAGGCGGGCCAGCGGCTGGTGATCACCGCCCCGGCGGGGCTGCGGGGCGCCGAGCTGTGCCTGCCGGGGCCCAGTGTGGGAGCCACCGAAACGGTGCTGATGGCGGGGTGCGCAGCCCGGGGCCTGACCATCCTCCACGGGGCCGCCAAAGAGCCGGAAATTGTCGATCTGGCGGACTTTCTGAACCGGTGCGGCGGGAAAATCGACGGCGCCGGCACCGATGAAATCCGCATCGAAGGGCCCTGTGTCCTCCACGGCATCAGCTATCGGCCCATGCCCGACCGGATCTGCGCCTCCACCCTGGCCTGCGCCGCAGCGTCGGCCCGGGGCTGGGTCACCATTGCGGGGTGCAGCCCCTCCCTCTACAGCCCGGTGCTGGACATTCTGGAAGGGGCGGGCTGCACCGTGATGCGGGGTACCTCCAGCGCCACCGTGGGCCGGATGGGCGCCCTCCGTGGTGCGGGCCATCTGGTGACCGGGGGCTACCCCGGCCTTGCCACCGATGCAGCCCCCCTGGTGGCGGCGGCCCTGCTGTCGGCGGAGGGGAAAACCTGGATTCAGGACCGGGTGTTTGAGGCCCGGTTCGGCTGCGCCGAGGGGTTCCGGGCCATGGGGGCGGCTGCGGCGGTCCGGGGGCGGACCTTGGAGCTGGAAGGGGGATGCCCCCTCCACGGCGCCGACGTCACCGCCCGGGACCTGCGGGGCGGCGCAGCCCTGGTGGTGGCGGCCCTCGGGGCTGCCGGCAGGACCCGGATCGAGGGGTGCGAATATATCGCCCGGGGCTATGCTTCTCTGGGAGAAATGCTGAGCGCTCTGGGAGCACGAATTGTGTGAGAAATGTGGATGTGGACCCTCAAATGATAAAAAAAGCGGCCTGAAAGGAAAAAATAACTTGCAATCAAAGCCAAAAGATGATAGGATAAACTTGTGTAACTCAATAGAGTATTATCTGTGCAGCCGGGGCAAGAGGAGGGCTAGGCCGCACAGTGACCATATTGCCTGACGGAGGAACAAGACTATGGCTTTGATGCTAGACGAAGAACTGGACGAAAACGTTACCACGATCAAAGTGGTAGGCGTGGGCGGCGGCGGCGGCAACGCCGTCAACCGGATGGTGGCCGACGGACTGCAGGGTGTGGAGTTCATCGCGCTGAACACCGACCAGCAGGCCCTGACCAAAAACCATGCGACGGTCAAGGTGCAGCTGGGCTCCAAACTGACCAAGGGCCGCGGCGCCGGCGCAGACCCCGAAGTGGGCCAGCGGGCCGCCGAGGAGAGCAAGGACGAGATTGCCAATGTGCTCAAGGGGGCACAGATGGTCTTTATCACCGCCGGCATGGGCGGCGGCACCGGCACCGGTGCAGCCCCTGTGGTGGCTGAGGTGGCCCATGACCTGGGCATCCTGACCGTCGGCATCGTCACCAAGCCCTTTGCCTTTGAGGGCAAGCGGAAGATGGGCCTGGCCGAGCAGGGCATTGCCAACCTGCTGATGCACGTTGACAGCCTGATCGTCATCCCCAACGAACGGCTGAAGATGATCAGCCAGGAGAAGATCACCCTGATGAATGCCTTCCAGGCTGCTGACAATGTGCTGCGCCAGGGCGTCGAGTCCATCTCGGCCCTGATCAACGTGCCTGCCTTCATCAACCTGGACTTCGCCGACGTGCGCTCCATCATGAAGGACGCAGGCTACGCCCACATGGGCACCGGCAGCGCCAAGGGCGCAGGGAAGGCAGAGAATGCAGCCAAGGCTGCCGTCTCCAGCCCCCTGCTGGAAACCAGCATTGCAGGCGCCCACGGCGTCATCATCAACATCACCTCCAGCCCCGACATCGGCCTGGAGGACATCGAGACCGCTGCAGGCCTCATTACCCAGAGCGCCCACCCCGATGCCAACATCATCTGGGGTACTGCCTTCGATGAGAACCTGTCGGATGAGATGCGGATCACCGTTGTGGCCACCGGCTTTGACAACCGCACCGGCGATGCCCTGCGCAGCGCTCTGGACAGCGCCAGCACCGGCACCGCCGCAGGCACTGCTGCCGCAGCCGGCCCCACCGTCACTTCCACCACCAGCGGCGCTGTGTTCAATGCCGACGGCACTGCCCCCGGCTCCACCAAGCCCGCTTCCACCGTGGAGGAGGAGAACACCGACAACCGCTATTACGACGAACTGCTGGCCATCTTGAATAAGCGCAAGTAAAACACACACCATAACAAAGGAATGCGGCTATGACGGAGGAGATGCTTCGGCTTTTGGCGGCACAGCGCCGTGAAAAGGAAAATCTTCTGCTGTGCATCGACCGCGCCTGGAAAGATTGTGCCCGGCAGGCCCGTGCGGCCCGCCGCAGGCTGCGCCGTCTGGAGGGGGTGCTGGCTTTGACGACACAAGAGATCAAACTGCAGCCGGATGCAGCCGCGCCGGCACCGGAAGACAAACCGGGTGAAACGCAGCTGGAAGCCCTGAACCGGCGGCTGGCCGCTGCCCAGCAGGAGCTTCGGCAGTATGAGACCAGGCTCTTTGCCTGTGACCGGACCATCCTGGCCCTGAAAAAGGAAAATGCAGAGCTGAGCGCCCTGTGCGACAAAGCCAGAGAACTGGGCTTTCTTCCCGAGGAAGAAGAGCCCCGGGGCCCTTTGTGGCCCGATGGCGTGGGCCCCGCCCCCAGCGGAGAGCGTCCGCCCCGGGAGGAGGAGCCCCCCGAGGAGCCGGAGGAACCCGCATGGCTGGAATCCCCCATGGAGCTGCTGGAGCCGCCGGAGCCCCGGTGCGCCCCCCAGCCGCAGCCCCAGCAGGGCGATCAGCCGGCAGCCTCTGCCGCGCCCGCTGTTCCTGCTACCGCCCCTGCCCCTGTCAGGGAACCGGCGGCCCGGGGCCCTCTGGATGTGATGACCTCCGAGGTGCTGGGCCAGCTGGATCAGCTGATGCAGAAGGAACACATTCCTCTGAAAAAATCCGCCTATCTCCACGGGAACATGGAGTGAGTGCAAACACAAAGCCCTGCCGCAGCTGAACCGAACCAGTAAAAACGGACAATAGACAAAACGCCCCCTGTGTAGGAAAATAAACCTATACAGGGGGTGTT
>CALWZK010000060.1 GCA_944386015.1 uncultured Faecalibacterium sp. | reverse complement strand
CAGGTGCCGATGACCTGGGTGCCGTCCAGGCAGAGGACGGTGTCCACAATGGTGGTGGTCTTGTACATGTGGACCAGTTCCCGGGCGGCCTCGGCGGCCTCAGACAAACGGGTTTTCTGCATGGTCACATCGATGTAGTAGTTGATGTGGCTGTGGCTGGTGGCAAAGTGGCCCCGGGCAACGCGCAGAAACATCCGCTTGTTTTTGGTAGGCAGCTTGACCAGATTAATCATGGACCCAACCCTCCTTGTCTGTTGGATGGCGCAGAGCATCACCGGGGCGCTCTGCCATAAGGAATGTCACAACCTTATTGTAGCTGGAAATGGTTTTGAGCACAATACACAAAATTAACAAATTTTAGGAAAAAATTCAGTATAATATACTGCCGGCGGCCCAAGCCTTGACAGCACCGGGCAAACGTGCTATAGTTTGGTATACAAACCGATGAAGCGGAAGATGCGGCGACAGCATTCCCGGCAGAGAGCCTGCGGCAGCTGAAAAGCAGGCGGGTCGATGCGTGCCGCTATGGGCCGCCGAGGGCGCGGGGGAAGGGCGTCTGATTGCCTGGGTATCCCGCGACGGCAGGGCGCACGTCAGCGCCGGGGATGTGTTGGCATCCCGTCAGAGGGTGCAGCTTACAGGCTGCAAAGCAAGGTGGCACCGCGGATCGTATCTGTTGATTCGTCCTTGACAAGACCGGCAGGCCCGGCTTTGTCAGGGACTTTTTTGTTGCCCCAGGGCCCGCCGGGAACCAGGAATCCAGGAAATTGATTTGCAGGAGGCTTTTCTTATGAGTGAACAGAGTGAACGCAAGCGCGTGATTTTGTCCGGCATCCAGCCCACCGGTACCTTTACCCTGGGCAACTATATCGGGGCTGTCCGCAACTGGGCCAAGCTGCAGGATGAGTTTGACTGCCTGTATATGGTGGCCGACCTCCACGCTTTGACCGTCCGTCAGGACCCGGCGGCCCTCCGCCGCCACAGCCGGGAGGCTGCTGCCATGATTCTGGCTTCGGGTGTTGACCCCAAGCGCAGCATCCTGTTTGTCCAGAGCCATGTGCCGGCCCACACCCAGCTGAACTGGATTTTCTGCTGCAACGCCCAGTTCGGTGAGCTGAGCCGGATGACCCAGTTCAAGGACAAGAGCGCCAAGCACCCCGACAACGTCAACGGCGGCCTGTTTACCTACCCGGCCCTGATGGCGGCAGATATCCTGATCTACAACGCCGAACTGGTGCCGGTGGGCCAGGACCAGACCCAGCACCTGGAGCTGGCCCGGAACATCGCCCAGCGGTTCAACAACAACTACAGCCCCACCTTTGTGATGCCCGAGGGCTATGTCACCAAGGAGGGCGCCAAGATCATGTCCCTGGCCGACCCCACCCGCAAGATGAGCAAGAGCGACACCAACGCCAACGCCTTCATCCTGCTGACCGATGACCGGGACACCATCACCCGCAAGTTCAAGCGGGCTGTCACCGACTCGGAGGGCGAGGTGCGGTATGATCCCGCCGCCAAGCCCGGCGTGTCCAACCTGATGGCCATTTACCACATCTTCACCGGCAAGACCATGGAGGAGATCCAGCACGAGTTCGAGGGCCAGGGCTACGGCGCCTTCAAGGAGGCCGTGGGCACGGCGGTGGCCGACGGCCTGGCCCCCATCCAGAACGAGTACAACCGGATCCTGGCCGACAAGGAGTATGTGGACACCGTCCTGAAAGAGGGCGCCGAGTCTGCTTCCCGGATTGCCAACAAGATGATCCAGAAGGTGTACCGCAAGGTGGGCCTGCTGCAGCTGTAATCCCCTGCGTTTAACAAAAAAAGACGGCTTTCGGCCCGTGCCTGCGCCCCGATTTGACGCGGCACGGGCCTTTTTGCACTTCTTTTCCATAAACTGGAAATTAAAACGGCGAAAAACGCTTGTTTCCGCATGTTTTTTGCCTTGAGGCCAAAAAATAAAAATATTCGCTGGCTTTTTCTGTCGAACAAAGACGGAATTCTTGACGAATGCTGTTCCTTCCTGTATACTGGAAAAAACAGGAAAGAAACGCTGTCGGCACCGTCTTGATGCCGGGGGCTTTCCCCAAGGAACAGGGCGCGATGAATCGCGTAAAAAGGAGAACGACATGAAGAAAAAGAAGAGCACCGGGATCATCCGCGGGATCGACAATCTGGGCCGGGTGGTTCTGCCCAAGGAGCTGCGGACAGCCATGGGGCTGACCGGCGACAGCAAGGTGGAGATCTTTGCGGAAAACGGTGCCATCGTCATGCGCAAATACGTCCCGCCCAGAGCCTGCACCTTCTGCGGCGCGGTGGACGACAATGCGGTGGTGTTTGAGGGGTGCTGCATCTGCCCGGCCTGCCGTGCCAAAATTGCATCGCTGCGGGCAGGGGAGACCCTGGCAGAAGGGGGCGAAGAAATGTGAGCAGTGTGTCGTATCTGCGGATTCCGTCGGTGAAGCCGGGGGCCAGCCTGAACGTGCTGCTGAGCCTGCCGGAAGGGCGGCCCCGGGCTGTTCTGCAGATGACCCACGGCATGGCGGAATTCATCGGCCGGTATGAACCCCTGGCCCGCTGGCTGGCAGAACAGGGGATTGCGGCGGTGGGCCACGACCACCTGGGCCACGGCGGTTCGGCGGCCTCCCCCGAGGAGTACGGCTATTTCGGCCAGCCAGACGGCAACCGGCTGCTGCTGGATGACCTCTATGGGGTGACCTGCTGGGCCAAGGAGCGGCCCGAGCTGGCGGGGGCGCCCTGGTTTTTGCTGGGCCACAGCATGGGCTCCTTTTATGCGCGGCAATACCTCTGTGAACACGGCAGCGAGCTGGAGGGCGCCATCCTGATGGGGACCGGCTGGCAGCCCCGGGCCGCCGTGGAGGCGGGCCAGGCCCTGTGCCATCTGATGGCGGCTTTCAAGGGCTGGCACTACCGCAGCGCCCTGGTGGACGGCATGGCCTTCGGCAGCTACAACCGCAGCTTTGCGCCGGGCCGCACCCCGGTGGACTGGCTCAACCGGGACACGGCGGCGGTGGACCGGTACCAGGCTGACCCCCGGTGCGGGTTCCGCTTTACCCTCAACGGCTATGACAGCATGTTCCGGGGCCTTGCCCGGCTGTGCGACAAAAAACTGCTGGCCCAGGTGCCCAAAGACCTGCCGGTGCTGTTCCTGTCGGGGGGCGACGACCCGGTGGGGGACAAGGGCCGCGGGGTCTGCAGGGCGGCCCGGAGCCTGCAGGAGGCAGGGGTGAAAGAGGTTAAGATCAAGCTTTACCCCGGCGCCAGGCATGAGCTGCTGGAAGAGCTGAACCATCAGGAAGTGTTCGAGGACATCGCCGATTTTATCACCCGGACCATCCAGGCATAAGAAATCAAAAAGCCCGTGCAGCTGTTCGGCTGTACGGGCTTTGGTGTTACTTGTTCTCGTCGGGCGGGGTGAGGCCGCGGATGCGGGTCTCGCTGGTTTTCACCAGGTTCAGCAGGCTGGAAGTGTAGAGGGGGAACTCCCGGGTCAGGCTCTCGGTGGTCATGGCCAGGGCCTCGTTGTTGTCCAGGCCCTCGCCGTTTTTGATGTCCCCGCCGGACAGCAGGATGCTGACGTTGGCCTCCGCCATCCGCATGACGGCGTCGGAGTAGCCGTCCCACTGGCCGCCGCTGATGCTGAACATGCTGGCCGAGTTGTGGGGGCCGCTGGTGTACAGCAGCCGGAACATTTTATACACCGCCATCATCAGATAAGTGCTGATCTCGGTGACCAGGGCCTTGTTGTGGCACTGGCCCACCTTGGCGTACAGGACGTTCAGGCTGTTGGAAATCAGCTTTTTGTTCATGGTGGGCAGGACGCTGCCGTGGTAGATGCTGTCCTTCATCTTGTCGGGGTTGGGGATGTCGTCGGCGGTCAGGACGGCGCCGGTCCGGTCCGCACTCCGGCCCAGCAGATAGTCGCAGGACACGCCGTAATAATCGGCCACGCGGACCACGAAGTCCAGGCCGCACTCCCGAATGCCTTTTTCGTAGTGGGACAGAAGGGCCTGGGAAATATGCAGGTCCTCGGCGGCCTGTTTTTGGGTGATGCCCCGCTCGGTGCGCAGCAGCTTGATGATACGGTTGAATTCCATGCGTGATCCTCCCGGGCCGGCGCCGGCCCCCCTCGGCCGGCAAAAAGAGCCCTTTTTACCTTTATTTCAACAACATGTTGATTATACACAAGGGAAAACGACTTGTAAAGGAAAAAATCGCCGATGTTTGGGCCGATTTTTCGTCGTTTTTGTCAAAAGCCTTGCCCTTCCACCAGATATATGATACACTTAACCATATACCCCGCCTATCTTGTGTCCGCAATCTTTTGCGGATGCAATCTTTTTTGCCCATGCGGGGCTTTTTGGTACGAAAGAGGTGCGTTGCCCATGAAGACCTTTAAGCTGCATCTGATCCGCCACGGCCTGACCGCCGGCAACCTGGACGGCCGGTACATCGGCGGCGGGACCGACCTGCCCCTGTGCGACGAGGGCCGGGCCCAGCTGGCCGAGCTGCAGGCGCGGTTCACCTATCCCCAGGTGGATACCGTCTTTTCCTCCCCCCTGCTGCGGGCGGTGGAGACAGCCAATATCCTCTTCCCGGGGGCGGCCCATCAGTTTACCGTTCACGATCTGCGGGAGGCCCATTTCGGCGTCTTTGAAAACCGCCCGGTGAAGGAGCTGGTGAAGGACCCCGACTTCTCCAGGTGGATCACCCCCGGCTCCGGCTTTACCCCCGAGGGGGCCGAGCCCACCGCAGATTTCCACCGGCGGTGCGGGGAGTCCCTGCTGAAACTGTTCGAGTACATGATCCGGATGGACGTCACTGAGGCCGCCTGCGTCACCCACGGCGGCGTGATTGTCAGCATGCTGTCCCAGCACGCCCTGCCCAGCCGCCGGCCCGAACAGTGGATGGCTGACCCGGGCTGCGGCTACACCCTCCAGACCGACGTCCAGCTGTGGATGCGGGACCGGATGGTGGAAGCCATCGACATTGTCCCCTTCGGCTATGCCGATACCCTCCGGGGCCAGGCCGAGGCCGAGGAGAACGAATCCTACCGGTAAAACAAAACCGCCTTCTGCCAAAGGGCAGAGGGCGGTTTTTGCTGTCTGTAGGGGGGATCAGCCGGCGGTCATTTCAGAGCCGTGGCTGTCCCGCAGCACCACTTCCTGGCTGGCCACGCTGCCCATCAGGGCAATGTAGCTGGTGCCGGGCTGGATGTTCAGGGCGGTGCCGTCGGAATTGTAGATGGCCAGGGTGGAGTCTGTGCCGGGCATCCAGAGGATGCTCCACACCGACCCGCCGCTGAGGTACACCCCGGCTCCCATGGTCAGGTCATAGCCCCAGGAATAGCCGTCATCCCGCAGGGAAGGAGCGCTGTAGAGGATCAGGACGTTGTCAAAGGCAGCCTGGGCGCCGGTATTGGCGTCCGCCTGGGGAGTGCCGTCCGAGCGGGACATCAGATACTGGTTGGTGCCCTGGTCATAGGTAAAGCCGGTGGAGCTGGAGGCGGAAAAGATCAGCTCCGCCGAAGAGACGCCGGTCTTGCCGTTGGCCGGCTCCCCGAAGGGCAGCAGGGGCGGCAGGGTGACAGGGTCTTCCTGGCTGGTGGAATCACTGCTCTCGGCCAGGGAATCGGCGCTGGCCCGGGCGGCCAGGGAGACCCCTGAGCTGTCCGCCAGAGGCAGCAGGTCGGCGCCGCTGGTGGTCCAGCTGATCTGGTCGGGCTGGCCCCATACCCCTTCATAGGTGAAGCCCTTGAGGCCCACCGAAAGGGCGTCCAGGGGAGAGGTGTCGTAGAGATCCTGGAAGTTGGCAGCATAGATGGTGGCGCCCCGCTGGATGGGGACCACCTGCTGGCAGCTGAGCAGCTGGAGATAGAGGTCCCGGGCCTGGGCCACGGGGCCCACCTGGGGCACCGCTTCCAGGGCAGGGTAGACCAGGCAGAGGCTGGTGGAGGTGTCTCCCTCGGTGAGAGCCTCAAACACCACCGTTGCCTCCCCGATGCCCCATTGGCGGGCGGCGTCGGGGCTGTTGTCGATGAACACGGCGGCGGGGCGCTGGCCGGGCCAGCGGGCGGTTTCGCCGGTGAGCGGGTCCAGGGCAGCGGTCTCGGCATCGGCGGCAGTGCCGGCCTGCTGCCCGAACAGGGTGCAGCCGGTCAAAGTCAGAGCCGCCAGGCCAAGGGCCGCCAGCACCGGAACAAGTTTCTTCATGGTCAAATCCTTCCCGAATCAGGCGTTGAAGGTAAAGTAGCCTTCTTCATCCTCATCCACAATGGCAAGATAGGTGCGGCCGCGGTTGAAGGTGACCGGCTGGCCGTTGTCGGTGACTTCCAGAGGCAGGTCGGGGGCCTGCTTGGACCACTGGCATACCCGCACCCGGCCCCGGGTGAACAGATAGGCGGGGCCGCCTGCAATGTACTGGACCTCCTGGACGTCTCCCGAGTCGCCGGCATAGGCGGCGATGGGGGCAAAGCAGACCAGCAGGTTCTCAAAGACCAGCTGCTGGCCGTTCAGTTCGTCCACAGCGTTCTCAAAGGCGCCAGTCCGGGCGCTGTACATCTGCATCCGGTAGACCTTGTCGGCTGCGCTGTAGCTGAAGGCAGACTGATACTTGGCCGAATGGCGGACGGTGACCGACCGGGCGGCCTGGCAGCCCTCCAGCAGCTCAATCTCCCCGGTGCGGTAGTCGGTGAAGGGGAAGAAGGTGGTGTCGTAATCGTAGGTCAGGCCGATGCCGGCATTCTGGGCGGCCTGGCGGATTTCGGGGCCGGAGGTGAACTCGGTGTGCTCATAGGCCACCACGCCGTCCCGGGGGTCCCGGTGGGCCACATGGGGATGGGTGGGGGTGTTGAAGTAGCTCTTGCCGCCGATATTCAGCCCGGAATAGTTCCACTGGTTGATGTACTGGGTGCAGAAAATGCTCTCGCCGTCGTGGTAGTAGAGGGCCTTCCAGGGCATCACCAGCTGCAGAAACTGGTCCCGGCCCGAGCGCAGAGGCCCCACCTCGGGGATGGCGTCCACATTGCTGTAGAGGGCGCACAGCCGGCTGATACTGCCTTCCACCCGGGATTCAATGACAATGGAGGCAGAAGACAGGCCCCGCTGGGGGCGGGCGTTCTGCCGGGCACTGTTGCAGATGTTGTTGACCATGACGGCGATGATCCGCCCGTTGCCCGACTTGGCCTGGCCGGTGAGGGGATCGGCGTCATAGGCGGGCAGAGACGGCGCACTGCTGGCAGCCTGGGAGGAGGCCGCCGGGGCGGAGGAAGCGGCCATCGAAGAGGAAGAAGAGGCTACTCCTTTTCCCAGCACACCCTGGAGCCAGTCCAGGAAGCCTCCATTGGTGCTGGCCCCGGTGAAGGCCAGACAGCCGGCCATGGCGGCGGAACACTGCAGCAGCAGACGGCGGGTGATCTTCATAAGTCAATCTCTCCTTTACCTTGGAATCAAAGACGGGGCAGACCCCGGTGTTCTGGCGGGCAAAGGGGTGCCTCCATGCACCCTATGTATCTCCCATTGTAACTATTTTGTATCCCTTTGTAAAGAGGAACTTCCTTCCGCTGTGCCGGCCCCCCCGGCGGGACTTTTTTGCCCGGCCTCTTGCAATTTGGAGCCAGGTGTGGTAAAATAATCGGGCAGTGTACAACTGCGCCGTTTTTTCAATTTGATATGCGCTCGTAGCTCAGTCGGTAGAGCATCTGACTTTTAATCAGAGGGCCCGGGATTCGAGTTCCCGCGAGCGC
>CALWZK010000059.1 GCA_944386015.1 uncultured Faecalibacterium sp. | reverse complement strand
AACATCGTGATGGTGATTCAGAGCGCCGTCATGAAGAAGATCTACAACCCCGATGAAGTCAAGGCCCAGGTGGCCGCCGAAATCGAGGCCAAAAAGAAGGAACAGCGCCGGGGCGTCAAGAGCACCATTGTCAAAGTGGTGGACGAAAAGACCGGCGAGACGGTGGAAAAGAACATCTCGGCCAGCGAAATGAACAAGCGCCGTCTGGAATATGCTCGCAAACTGGACGAGGAGAAGTACAAGGACGAGAGGACCGTGCCTCTGTCTGAGCTGAACAAACCGAAGGAGGAGTGAGTGAGATGATCCGTTCCAAGGAAGCCACCGGCAAGACGGTGGAAGAAGCGCGGGCTGCGGCCTGTGCCGCGCTGGGGGTCAATGCGGACGACCTGAACGTCAGCTATGAAGTCCTTGAGATGCCCCAGAGCACCGGATTTCTGGGCCTGAAAAAGATCCCTGCCCGGGTTCGGGTCATGGTGGAGGAGGAAGACCCCGCCCCGGTGGAAAAGCCGGTGGTGAAGGCTTCCGTCAAGGTGGAGAAGCCGGAGCAGGCCCAGCCCGCAGAATCCGCAGAATCCGCAGAACCTGCCGAGGCCGCGCAGCCTGCTGCACAGCAGGCCCAGCCCGCACCCAAGCCTCCCAAGAAGGCAGAGGCCCCCAAAAAGCCCGAAGCTCCCAAGGAGGAGCAGCCCAAGGCAGAGCCCAAAGCTGCCCCTGCCGCAGCGGTGACGGCTGTGGCTGCACCGGTGGACGAGACCCCGGTGCCCATTGACATTGAATCCAACCCCAAGGTGAAAGCCGCGGTGGATTATCTGAAAGAGATTGTCGCCCTGATGGGTGTGGACAACGTGACCTTCAGCGCCCTGCAGAAGGGTGAGGCCACCATCATCCGGCTGGACGGCGACAAGATGGGCGCCCTGATTGGCCGCCGCGGCGAGACCATGGAGAGCCTGTCCTATCTGGCCAGCCTGGTGGCCAACCGCCTGGAGGGCGATTACATCAAGCTGGGCCTGGACGTGGCCGGCTACCGCGGCAAGCGGGAGAATGATCTGACCGCCCTGGCCCAGAAGATCGGCCAGAAGGTGCGCCGCAGCGGCCGCAGCTTCTCGATGGAGCCCATGAACCCCTACGAGCGGCGGATCATCCATTCGGCCATCAGCCAGATGGAAGGCCTGCGCAGCGAGAGCAAGGGGGAGGGGAAGGACCGCCATGTGGTGATCTATTCCACTGAGCCCGGTGCCCAGACCGAGGCCAACGAGCGCCGGGGCGGCCGTTCGGGCCGTGGTGACCGGCGCCAGGGCGGCCGCGGCCGCAGTGACCGTTCGGGCCGCGGCGGCAGCCGCAGCGGCCGGTCCGGCGGCAGCCGCGGGCCCCGGCCTTCCAGCGTGCCTGACCGCAGCTATGTGGCAGTGGACGCCGCCGACGCCACCCCCGTGGCACCCAAGCGCAGCCAGCGTGTGGACGACTTCGCCGACCTGGACTTCGGCAAGATCGAGCTCTAACCCCCTACTTTTTTTGAAAAAAAAGTAGGCAAAAAAACTTTACTGGGTACCGGGTCACTCTGGCCGCACTCACGTTGCGGCTAGACGGCGGCAAAGCCCTGCATCCTCGTCAGCGTTTTGGCCTGCGGCCGGGTGAGTCGACAGGTTTCAGAAAACCAGATTTGATTCTTTGCCCTTTGAAAGAGCAGTCAAAAAATAGCCTGGTTTTCTACAGCGTATAGACGCGCCCGGGCACAGCCCGAACGTCGACTGAGAGCGGCAAAGTTTGCCGCCGGCAGGACGCAGCGTGAGCGGGAGCAGTTGCCCGGTACACAGTGAAAGTCTTTTGGTTACAGGATCAGGACTGACGCAGCCTATAGACGTACTCGGGCACAGCCCAAACGTTGACTGAGAGCGGCAAAGTTTGCCGCCGGCAGAACGCAGCGTGAGCGGGAGCAGTTGCTCAGTATAAGTTGAAAGCCTTTGGATTACAGGATCAGGACTGACGCAGCCTATAGACGCACTCGGGCACAGCCCAAACGTTGACTGAGAGCGGCAAAGTTTTCCGCCGGCAGGACGCAGCGTGAGTGGGAGCAGTTGCCCGGTACACAGTGAAAGTCTTTTGGTTACTTTTCTTCCAGAAAAGTAACCAGAAAAGTAACGAGGGAGGGGAATATGGCAATTACGGTGAATCTTTACTATACCGGCAAGGACGGCGCTGCGCGGCGCTTTGCCCAGGAGATGACCGATACCGGCGTTGTGGCCCGGATCCGGGCCGAGGAAGGGAACCTCCGGTACCAGTACTTCTTCCCCATGGATGATCCCGAGACCGTCCTCCTGATCGACAGCTGGGCGGACCAGAAAGCTCTGGACGTCCACCACGCTTCCCCCATGATGGGTGAGATCGCCGCCCTCCGGGACAAGTACGATCTCCACATGAAGGTGGAGCGCTACCTCACCGACGATGCCGGCCTGCCCCCGCAGGATGCGGGTTTCATCCGGCAGTAAACCTATACAGCCAAAGCGGCCCGCCCGGTTCGTTTCACCGGACGGGCCTTTTGTTTGTATTTTCAACGTTTTGCGGTGAAAAAGTGGAAAACAGCCAACGATCCGGCCCGGAACGTACCACGGACTGGGATGGAAGTGTATCTTTTGAAACTTTTATACAGATTGGATAATCAAAAACGGGGGCTGGTTTTCCACACGCTGCAGAAAAGAAGTGGAAAAGACGCAGCCTTTGGCGCAATATTTCATTTTTCACCCAAACGTGGTACAATACACACAACACCGAAGGAGGGACAGATTCCATGATGGAAAACAGCACCATTGCGGCCATCGCCACCCCGCCCGGCCAGGGCGGCATCGCGGTGGTCCGCCTGTCAGGGCCCGACAGCTACCGGGTGGCGGAACAGGTGTTCCGCCCCGCCGACAGCCGCAAGCGGGTGGCCGACGCCAAAGGGTACACCGCCCTGTACGGACAGTTCGCCGACGGGGAAGAGCTCTTTGACGACGGCGTCGCCCTGTTTTACCGGGCCCCCCGGAGCTACACCGGGGAGGACGTGGTGGAGCTGTCCTGCCATGGGGGCAGCGCCGTGGCCCGGCGCCTGGTGGAAGCCTGCCTGGCCGCTGGTGCTGTGCCCGCCGGCCCGGGGGAGTACACCCGCCGCGCCATGCTGAACGGCAAGATGAGCCTCACCCAGGCCGAGGCCGTGATGGATCTGATTTCCGCCGGCGGCCGCCAGGGGGCAGCCCTGGCCAACGCCGCCAAAGAGGGAGCCCTGGCCCGGAAGATCGCCGCCCAGCAGGAGGTGCTGACCGCTCTGCAGGCCCACCTGACTGCCTGGGTGGATTTCCCCGAGGAGGACGTGCCCGCCCTGGAGACCGACGCCCTGCGCCAGTCTCTGGAACAGGTGAAGGCCGGGCTGGAAGAGCTGATCCAGAATTACGACGCGGCCGCCGTCCTGCGGGAGGGAATCGACTGCGCCATTGTGGGCCGGCCCAACGCCGGCAAGTCCACCTTGCTGAACCTGCTGGCCGGCTTTGACCGGGCCATCGTCACCCCCATCGCCGGCACCACCCGGGACGTGGTGGAGCAGGCGGTGCAGCTGGGGGAGATCCGGCTCAACCTCTTTGACACCGCCGGCCTGCGGGAAACCGACGACCCGGTGGAGGCCGAAGGGGTCCGCCGCAGCTGGGCCAAGCTGGCCGAGGCCGGGCTGGTGCTGGCGGTCTTTGACGGCTCCTCGCCCCTGGCCAAAGAGGACCTGGACCTGGCCAAACGCTGCGCCGGGTGCCGGGCCATTGCCCTGGTAAACAAGGAGGACCTGCCGGTCCAGTTTGACACCGGGGCCATCGCCCCTTACTTTGCCATGGTGATCCCGGTGTGCTGCAAAGAGGAGGGGGCCAAAAAGGTCATCGCCGAGGCGGTGGCCCGGCTGCTGGGCACCGCCCGCATCGACCCCCACGCCGCCAGCCTCTCGGGCCAGCGGCAGCTGTCGGCCGCCCTCCGGGCCCGGGACGGGGTTCAGGGGGCACTGGATGCGGTGGACACCGGCTTCGGCCTGGACGCCGTGTCGGTCTGTGTGGATGACGCCCTGGAAGCCCTCTACGAGCTCACCGGCGAGAACGCCTCGGAGGCGGTCATCGACCAGGTCTTTGAAACCTTCTGTGTGGGCAAGTGAGGGGGCCCGCCGCAATGGGAAAGGATCGTTATGAACCATCTTGGAGACTATGATGTGATTGTGATCGGCGCGGGCCATGCCGGCATCGAGGCGGCCCACGCCGCCGCCATGCTGGGGGCAAAGACGGCGGTGTTCACCATGAGCCTGGACGCCGTGGGGAACATGCCCTGCAACCCCAGCATCGGCGGCACCGCCAAAGGCACCCTGGTGCGGGAAGTGGACGCCATGGGCGGCCTGATGGGTTTGGCGGCAGACGCCACCGCCCTCCAGAGCCGTATGCTCAACCGGGGCAAAGGGCCGGCGGTCCACGCCCTGCGGGTCCAGACCGACCGGAAGAAGTACAACGCCTGGATGAAGCACGCCCTGGAGCTGACCCCCGGCCTGGCCATCCACCAGGCCGAGGTGGTGGAGATCCAGGTGGAGGACGGCCATGTGAAGGGTGTGATTACCCAGCTCCACGGGGAGTACGGCGCCAGGTGTGTGGTGATTGCCACCGGCACCAACCTGGGGGGAAAGATCTTTGTGGGGGATGCCTGGTATGCCTCGGGCCCCGACGGGATGCACGCCTCCAACGCCCTCACCGACAGCCTGCGGGCGGCGGGGCTGCCCCTGCGCCGGTTCAAGACCGGCACCCCCGCCCGGGTCCACCGGCGGAGCATTGACTTTGACAAGCTGGAGCGCCAGCCGGGAGACCCCGAGGAAACCCTCCAGCCCTTCAGCTTTCTGACCACCGCCCCGGTGAAGAATCTGGTGGACTGCTACATTGCCTACACCAACCCCACCACCCACAAGATCATCCTGGACAACATCCAGCGCAGTCCCCTGTACGGGGGAATGATCGAGGGGGTGGGGCCCCGGTACTGCCCCTCCATTGAGGACAAGGTGGTGCGGTTTGCCGGCAAGGACCGGCACCCCATCTTTGTGGAGCCCTGCGGGGAGAACACTGAGGAGATGTACCTTCAGGGTGCTTCCAGCAGCCTGCCCGAGGATGTGCAGAACGCCTTCTACCACAGCATTGTGGGCTTTGAGCATCTGGAAATCATCCGCCCCGCCTACGCCATCGAATACGACTGCGTGGACCCCACCAGCCTGGAGCCCACCCTGGAGAGCCGCCATGTCCGGGGACTGTACGGGGCAGGGCAGTTCAACGGCACCTCGGGCTACGAGGAGGCCGCCGCCCAGGGCCTGCTGGCCGGCATCAACGCCGCCCGGAATGCCCTGGGGAAGGAACAGCTGGTGCTGCCCCGGCAGACCAGCTACCTGGGCACCCTGGTGGACGACCTGGTGACCAAGGGGGTCATGGACCCCTACCGGATGATGACCAGCCGCAGCGAGTACCGGCTGACCCTCCGGCAGGACAACGCCGACACCCGCCTGACCCCCATCGGCCGGGAATACGGCCTGGTGTCGGATGAGCGGTGGGCCCGGTACCAGCACACCAGCCAGGTGCTGGAAGCCGAGCGGGCCCGGCTCCATGCCACCCACGTCAAGACCGCGCCCCTCCAGGAAGCCATGACTGCCGCCGGCCTCACCCCGGCCCAGCAGGGCGGCCTGGCCGACGAACTGCTCCGCCGCCCCGAGATCAGCTACAGCCTGCTGGCCGGGGTGATTGGCTGGGGGGAGGGGGTCACCCCCATGCTGGCTGAGCGGATCGAAACCGAGATCAAGTACGCCGGCTACATCGCCCGGCAGGACCGGATGATCCGGGATATGGCCCGTCGGGAAAAGACCCTGATCCCCGATGGCTTTGTCTACGACGGCCTCACCGGCCTCACCCTGGAAGCCCGGGAAAAACTGAACAAGATCCGGCCCCGCAGCCTGGGACAGGCGGGGCGGATTCCCGGCGTGTCCCCGTCCGACCTTGCCCAGCTGAGCATCGCCCTGGCTGCGGCCCAAAAGAAGGAGGCCTCCCATGATTGACAAGAACCGCCTGGCAGAGAAGTGTTCCACGTGGAACATCACCCTCACCGGCACCCAGCTGGACCAGCTGGACCAGTACGCCGAGCTTCTGGTGAGCTACAACCAGAAGGTGAACCTCACCGCCATCACCGACCCCGAGGGGATTGAGGACAAGCACTTTGTGGACAGCCTCCTCTTTGCCTGCCAGCCCGAAGTGGCGGGGAAGATGGTGGACGTGGGGGCGGGGGCCGGGTTCCCCGGCATCGTCACCAAGATCTACAAGCCCGACCTGGATCTGACCCTGATGGAGCCCACCGGCAAGCGGGTGGATTTCCTCCGCTATGCCTGCGAGACCCTGGGTCTGACGGGGGTCAGCTTTGCCAAGGAGCGGGCCGAGGAGGCCGCCCGCAAGAGCTGGCGGGAACAGTTCGACCTGGTGTCGGCCCGGGCGGTGGCCGCCCTGCCGGTGCTGGCCGAATACTGCCTGCCCCTGGCCAGGGTGGGGGGACACTTCCTGGCCATGAAGGGCGCTTCCGCCGCCGAGGAGCTGGAGGCTGCCAGGGGCGCTATCCGCAAGCTGGGGGGCCAGTACAAGGAGACCCGCTCCTTCCACCTGCCGGGCGGGGATGCCCGGAGCCTGGTGCTGGTGGAAAAAATTTCGCAGACTCCGACGGCATATCCCAGAAACGGCGGAAAAATTGCGAAAGCGCCTCTGAAATAAGGCGGAATATCTCGGCTCACCGCGAACGGCGGCGAACGATTTTTCTGGAAAGACCAGCGCTTCTGTGGTACTCTTGGAATGGAAGAGTTTCCCACGGGGGCGCTTTTTGTTTGCGCCCGGGATGGGACTTCACGGGAAGGAGGACAAGCCGTGTTTGACCGCAGAAAACCGGTGGGGAAGGTGGTGGCGCTGCCGGTGGAGCAGATCGAGCCCTCGCCGTATCAGGCCCGCCGCGTCTTTGACCAGGAGGAGCTGGCGGGGCTGGCGGCCAGCATCCGGGAGAATGGGCTGCTGCAGCCGGTGACGGTCCGCCGCCTGGGCCCCGACCGCTACGAGCTGATTGCAGGGGAGCGGCGGCTGCGGGCCTGCAGGCTGGCGGGGATGGAGCGGATTCCCGCCATCCTGCGGGACTACGAAGATGACCAGACCGCCGCCTTCAGCCTGCTGGAAAACATCCAGCGGGCCGACCTGAACCCCTTTGAGCAGGCCCGGGGCCTGCAGGATGTGCTGGCCCTCTGGGGCTGCACCCAGGCCGAGGCCGCCAAGCGGCTGGGGATGGCCCAGCCCACCCTGGCCAACAAGCTGCGTCTGCTTCAGCTCACCGCCGACCAGCAGCAGTTCATCCTGGAAAATCACCTCACCGAACGCCACGCCCGGGCGGTGCTGCGGCTGCCCGAGAACCGCCGCAGCGAGGCCCTCATCACCATCAGCCGCCGCCGGATGAATGCCCGGGCCGCCGACCGCTATGTGGAACAGATGCTGCAGGAGAACGACACCCCCGCCCAGAAACCCCGCCGCCTGCCCATGGTGCGGGACGTGCGGATCTTTGTCAACACCATCGACCACGCCATCCGGCTGATGACCGACAACGGCGTCCCCGCCACCGCCCGACGGGAGGAGGGGGACGGCTACATCGAGTACACTGTCCGGATTCCCACCGGCCCCGGCACCGGCAAATAAACCCGGACAAGCCCCCCGGCTCCGCCGCCGGACAAGCCCCGCCGCAGGGCGGGGGATGGGCCGGACGAACGGTCCGCTCCTGCGCCGGCCGGGCGGCGTGGACGGGCCTCCGGGCCGCAAACCGGTTCCCATTTCAGGACCCCCGCACAGACCACCCTCCGGTCTGGGGCGGGGGCCTTTTTGTGGGAAAAGGTTCCACGTGGAACATCTTGCGCGGCGGGCCCGGGTCTGGTATCATGGAGGAAAAGGAGGGGATCACCCATGGAACTGGAACTGCGTCCCCGGACCGAACAGGAGGTCCGCATCTACTTTGCCCGCACCCGGGACCCGGAGATCCAGGCCCGGATTCCCCAGCGCAGCCAGACG
>CALWZK010000058.1 GCA_944386015.1 uncultured Faecalibacterium sp. | reverse complement strand
GGCGGCCAGAGCATCAGCCTGACCCACCTGGCCCCCTTCGTGGACGTCTCCCGCAAGAAGATCGCCGCCGAAGTGGAGAGCGAGATGGAAGGCCTGCCGGTCACCGAGGAGCGGAAGAAGGAGATCGTGGAAAAGCGGCTGCGGGCTGAGATCAACCGCGGCGTCCAGACCATCCAGTACCAGGTGGTCACCCTGATGACCACCAACGGCCAGGCCCCCTTCATCACCGTCTTTATGTATCTGGGCGAGGCCCGGAATCCCCAGGAGAAGGCCGATCTGGCCATCATCATTGAGGAGACCATCCGCCAGCGGTACCAGGGCGTCAAGAACGAGGCCGGCGTCTGGATCACCCCCGCCTTCCCCAAACTGATCTATGTGCTGGAGGAGGACAACATCCGCCCCGGCTCTCCCTATTACTATCTGACCGAGCTGGCTGCCAAGTGCACCGCCAAGCGGATGGTGCCCGACTACATCTCGGAAAAGAAGATGCTGGAGCTGAAGGTGGACAAAAACGGCGAAGGCCACTGCTACACCTGCATGGGCTGCCGCAGCTTCCTGACCCCCTATGTGGACCCCGAGACCAACAAGCCCAAGTACTACGGCCGGTTCAACCAGGGCGTTGTCACCATCAACCTGGTGGATGTGGCCCTGAGCTCGGGCGGCAACTTTGAGCAGTTCTGGAAGATCTTTGACGAGCGTCTGGATCTGTGCCACCGGGCCCTGCAGGCCCGCCACGAACGGCTGGTGGGCACCCTGAGCGACGCTGCCCCCATCCTGTGGCAGTACGGCGCCCTGGCCCGCCTGAAGAAGGGCGAGAAGATCGACAAGCTGCTGTACGGCGGCTACTCCACCATCAGCCTGGGCTATGCCGGCCTGTATGAGTGCGTCAAGTATATGACCGGCAAGAGCCACACCGACGCCGAGGCAAAGCCCTTTGCCCTGAGCGTGATGCAGCACATGAACGACTGCTGCAAGGCATGGAAGCAGGCCGAGAACATGGACTACTCCCTGTACGGCACCCCGCTGGAATCCACCACCTACAAGTTCGCCAGCTGCCTGCAGAAGCGGTTCGGCATCATCCCCGGCATCACCGACAAGAACTATATCACCAACAGCTACCATGTCCACGTGTCCGAGAACATTGATGCCTTCACCAAGCTGAAATTCGAGAGCGAATTCCAGGAGCTGTCTCCCGGCGGCGCCATCAGCTACATCGAGGTTCCCAATATGCAGGATAACCTGGAGGCTGTGATGAGTGTGCT
Source organism: uncultured Faecalibacterium sp. (assembly GCA_944386015.1). Classification (GTDB taxonomy): domain Bacteria; phylum Bacillota; class Clostridia; order Oscillospirales; family Ruminococcaceae; genus Faecalibacterium. Next base: position 7,512 of record CALWZK010000058.1, on the reverse strand, counting down.
TCAGTTCATCTACGACAACATTATGTACGCAGAGCTGAACACCAAGTCGGACTACTGCCAGTGCTGCGGCTACGACGGCGAGATCCAGATCGTCGAAGACGACGGCAAGCTGGTGTGGGAGTGCCCCAAGTGCGGCAACCGTGACCAGAGCAAGCTGAACGTGGCCCGCCGTACCTGCGGCTACATCGGAACGCAGTTCTGGAACCAGGGCCGTACCCAGGAGATCCGGGACCGGGTGCTTCACCTTTGATCCTCTCCCCGTCGGGTTTTCCTCCCCCGGCGGGGATTTTTCATGCGCTGATTGTCGGCTGTCCTGTCCCCTGGGCGCTCACCCCTGCCGGGTGAAGCCCCCGGACAGAACAAAAGCCCCCGCCGGCACAACACCGGCGGGGGCTCTTTTATGGGGTTACAGGTTCAGCACCTGCAAGGTTTTTTCGGCAGAACGCTTAGTTCAGGCAGAAGCCCCAGCGATCCACGCAGGCATCTTCCATCTGGCTCTGCAGAGCAGCGTTGCTGTTGAAAGAAGCGACGATCATAGCAATATATTTCATAATAACAATCTCCTTTGTCATGCGCCCGGATTGCCCGCCTGATTGCTCCGGCATCCGGGCCCCGCCTGCAAGCAAGCGGATTGGTTATGCCCGGCTCCCATGCCGGGCCTCTCAGGACGCCCTCTATCTGCGTCCATGCCCGTATTATATTCACCTTGCACAAGAAATGCAAGTATTTTTTGTAAGTAATCACAAAGTTCATCGTTGTATACAACCGTATAGAGGGTCGGTCTATCATTTTCATCCCAACTATACAGAAAACTGTTTTTTCTCTGTGTACAGTTTTATTTTTCCCTGCAAGCAATTCCGGGACAAACCCGGTGACACGCATTACTGCCGTCATTGCGGTGCGGCCGCTGCGGCGAGGAGGAATCCTTTATGAACTACGCCAACATCAAGTATTATGACATTTCCAACGGCCCGGGGGTCCGTACCAGCCTGTTTGTGTCGGGGTGCACCCACCACTGCCCGGGCTGCTTCAATGAGATTGCCTGGGACTTCAACTATGGTTCCCCCTTCACCAAGGAGGTGCGGAACCAGATTTTTGCCGCCAGCCAGCCCGACTACATCGCGGGCCTCTCGCTGCTGGGGGGCGAGCCGATGGAGCCGGCCAACCAGCGGGAGCTGCTGCCCTTTGTCCGCAACTTCAAAGCCCTCTACCCCAACAAGACGGTGTGGTGCTATTCGGGCTACACCCTGGAGCAGCTTCTGGGGCAGGAAGTCTCCCGCTGCCGGTGTGAAGTGACCGACCAGCTGCTGGCCCTGATCGACGTGCTGGTGGACGGGCCCTTTGTCCAGGCCCAGTATGATATCTCCCTGCGGTTCCGGGGGAGCTCCAACCAGCGGCTGCTGGACCTGCCCAAGAGCCTGGCCCAGGGGCGCCCGGTGCTGTGGGAGGACGAGCCTGTCTTCTCCACCCACACCATGTAATATTCTTTACCATACCATACAGCGCGAGCACCTGTTGAAAAGCGGGTGCTCTTTTTGCTTTTTTGATCTAGAACAATCCCAGAAAATACTGCAAATGCCGGACCCAGGTGAAATAAGTTCCTCAAGTTTCAGGTTCGGAAAAGCCCGTGTCTTTTCATCTGAATACCCACCCACCCTCCCTTTATAGGAAGCTGGGGCTTCGCCCCAGACCCCATTCCGGGTGTATGGATAGGCTTCACGCTATTTCATAGGACTGCTCTAATCCCACCCACCGCCCTTTTAATGTTCCCCCGGACCTGCGGGCCCGCCCCCATACGGGGGCTCTAAACTTGTAGATGTTCCTTCTTCGATTGGCTTTGCCTGAACTGTTAGTCAATCTGCAGCGTAAAAACAAAGAGAGCAGTTTGTGGTTCAGAGCCCCGGCAGGGGCGGCGGCGCAGCCGCGGGGGTTCCGCTAAAGGGGCGGGTGGGCGGGTCAAAATAATCCACCGGATCGAGCGGCAAACCTTCCGGCAGGGCATCCGCCGTGAGGGTTGGCCGTGATAAGAAAGTCTTCGGCCACAAGAGAAGTCAACGGACCAGATGCAAAACAAAAATCCCCGCCCCCTGGATGGGAACGAGGATGGAATGATCGGGTTAGACGAAACTTTTCGCGTGCTCGCCCGCAGGGCAAACACAGACTAAGATGCAGGGCCTTGCCGCCGGTGAGACGTAACGTGAGTGCGGCCAGAGTGACCCGGTACACAGTGAAAAGCTTTTTGCCTACTTTTTCTCCGAAAAAGTAGGTTACTCGGAGAACATCTTGGTGGAGAGGTAGCGGTCGCCGGTGTCGGGGAAGAGGGTGACGATGGTCTTGCCCTTGTTCTCGGGACGACGCGCCACCTGGACGGCAGCCCAGAGGGCTGCGCCGGAAGAAATGCCCGCCAGGACACCCTCCATCCGGCCCAGGTTCCGGCCGGCAGTGTAGGCGGCTTCGTCGGTGACGGGGATGATCTCGTCGTAAATCGAGGTGTCCAGGACCGCCGGCACAAAGCCTGCGCCCAGGCCCTGCAGGCCGTGGGGCCCCGGATTCTTGCCGCTGAGGACCGCCGAGGTGGCGGGCTCCACGCCGATCACCTGAATGTCGGGGTTCTTGCCCTTGAGGAACCGGCCCACACCGGTGATGGTTCCGCCGGTGCCGATGCCCGCCACAAAGATGTCCACCTTGCCGTCGGTGTCGGCCCAGATCTCGGGGCCGGTGGTGGCTTCGTGGGCGGCAGGGTTGGCGGGGTTGTCAAACTGGCCGGGAATGAAGGAGCCGGGGATCTCGGCCGCCAGCTCGTTGGCCCGGGCAATGGCACCGCTCATGCCCTTGCTGCCCTCGGTCAGCACCAGCTCGGCGCCGTAAGCCTTCATCAGCAGGCGGCGCTCAATGCTCATGGTCTCGGGCATCACAATGATCACCCGGTAGCCCCGGGCCGCTGCCACGCTGGCCAGGCCGATGCCGGTGTTGCCCGAGGTGGGCTCGATGATGACAGCACCCGGCTTGAGCAGGCCCTTGGCCTCGGCGTCGTCCAGCATGGCCTTGGCCACGCGGTCCTTCACCGACCCGCCGGGATTGAAGGATTCCAGCTTGGCCACGATCCTGGCCTCCAGCTGTTCGTTCTTTTCAATATGGGTCAGCTCCAGCAGCGGAGTGTGCCCGATCAGCTGATCGGCAGCTGTGTAAATATTGCTCATATTGCTTCCTCCTCATTGGGATGGCTTTCCGATTCAATCGGTTGGTTTAAGGGCATTATAACTGCCGGCCGGTCTTTTGTCAACATTTTCCCGCTCTGCGGTTGAAAATCAGGGTGCGCTGTCGTATAATAAGTGAAAAAGGCTCTGCTCTGCACAGCCTGGAACAAGGAGCACACAGTATGGTTGTTTCGACAAAAGGGCGGTATGCACTGCGGGTTATGATCGACCTGGCCGAACATCAAACGGATCAATATATGCCCCTCAAACAGATCGCAGCCCGACAGGGCATCTCGGAAAAATATCTGGAAAATATCCTGAAATCCCTGGTTCAGCACGGCCTGCTGCAGGGCCTGCGGGGCAAGGGGGGCGGCTACCGGCTGACCCGCCCGGCAGACCAGTACCGGATCAGCGATATCCTGATGCTGACAGAGGGAAACCTGGCCCCGGTGTCCTGCCTGGAACCGGGGGCGCCGGCCTGCAGCCGGCTGCCGGAATGCCGCACCTATGAAATGTGGCGCGGGCTGGACAAGGTGATCCGGGATTATCTGGACCAGATCACCCTGGCCGACCTGGCCCGGCCCGCCCTGGCCGGGGACGATTACATCATCTGACCCCCCAGCCGCTGAAACCAAAAACGCTCTGCCGTTTGGCAGGGCGTTTTTTCAAATAAAAAGAGACAGCACCGTGAAAAAGGAGAAGTGCCGGTGCTGCCCTGTATCGAAACTTCCGCCGGGAGGCGGGAGAGAATTGGTAGTCTGTCCGCCGCCCGGCGGTTGCCTGGCATGGGCGGGGGAACAGTAAGATGTCGGAGCCGCCGGCCTGCGCCCGGATGGGCGGGAGCAGCGGAAAGGTCTGGGGGAGACCTTGGGGAAAGGGAGTTTCATCCACGTTGCAGGGAAGCCTGTTCTCTTCCCTGACTGCACATTCAGTATACAACCAATTTGTGGCAGCTTTTTGTGCTCTTTTTGAACGATTTGCAAACATCTTCCAGGGCCGTTACTGGACCTGGTAGAACTCCTTTGCAATGTCTGCCGAGCGCTTGGCGTCCCTGGCGTACCAGTCGGCGCCGATCTCCATGGCATAGCTCTCGGTGAGGACGGCGCCCCCCACCATGATCTTGCAGTCCAGCTTGGCGTCATGGAGGGCCTGGATGGTCTCGGCCATGCTCTTGAGGGTGGTGGTCATCAGGGCCGACAGGCCCACCAGCTTGGCGCCGCTGCGGCGCACCGCATCCACCACCGTCTCCACAGGCACATCCCGGCCCAGGTCCAGCACGTCAAAGCCGTAGTTTTCCAGAATCACCTTGACAATGTTCTTCCCGATGTCGTGGACATCCCCTTTGACGGTGGCCAGCACAATCTTGCCCTTGCTCTCGCCGGGGCGGCCCTGGCGGGCCACAGCGGCCTTGATCTCCTCAAAGGCAGCCTGGGCGGCGCTGGCCGACTGCAGCAGCTGGGGCAGGAACAGCGTCCCCTTTTCATACCCGGCGCCCACTGCATCCAGGGCGGGAATCAGGGCATCGTCCACCAGCTCCAGGGGCTGATGGTCTGCCAGCAGGGCCCGGGTGGCGGCGCCGGCCTCACCCTTGAGGCCCTGCTCCACCGCACGGATCAGATCGGCATAGGGGCCGCCCGCTGCCGCGGCGCTGCCCGCCGGGGCGTTCTCTTTGGGCTGGGCCGTCTGGGCTGCCGCCGTGGGCATCGACCGCCCGGCATACCGGGCAATATACCGGCTGCTCTGCCGGTCCCGGCCTGACAGAACATTGTATGCGTAAACTGCCCCCATCATTTCTTCGCTGGCGGGATTCATAATGGCCAGATCCAGGCCGGCATACATGGCCATGGTGAGGAAGGCGGTATTCAGGTAGGGCCGGCAGGGCAGGCCGAAACTGATGTTGGACACGCCCAGCACCGTCCGCACCCCCAGGGTCTCTTTGCAGGCCCGCAGGGCTTCCAGGGTGGTCATCACATCGTCCTGCTGGGCGCTGGCGGTCAGCGTCAGGCAGTCGATGTAGATGTCCTCCAGGGGAATCCCGGCGGCCAGGGCCTCGTCCCGGATATGGGCCGCAATGGCCAGCCGCTGGGCGGCGGTCTTGGGGATGCCCTGCTCGTCCATGGTGAGGCCCACCACGGCGGCGCCGTACTTTTTGCACAGGGGCAGCAGGCGGTCCAGCACCGCCTGTTCCCCGTTCACCGAGTTGACAATGGGCTTGCCGTTATAGGCCCGCAGGCCCCGGGCCAGGGCCTCGGGGTTGGAAGAATCCAGCTGCAGAGGCAGGGACACCACGCTCTGGAGCCCCTTCACCACCTGCTCCATGGCGGCAGGCTCGTCCACACCGGGGACGCCCACGTTGACGTCCAGCACCGCGGCGCCGCTGTCGGCCTGGCTGATGCCCTGGGCCAGGATGTAGTCCACATCCCCTTCCCGGACCGCCTGCTGAAACCGCTTTTTGCCGGTGGGGTTGATCCGCTCTCCCACCACCGTGATGCCGTCCACATGGAGGCACTGGACCGGGGTGCAGAGGACCGAGGCCATGGGGTGGGCCGGGCGGCCCACATGGCAGCCGTCAAAGACGCTGTGGAGGGCCTTGATGAAATCGGGGGTGGTGCCGCAGCAGCCCCCCGCCGCAAAGAGGCCCAGCTCCCGATAGGGTTTCAGCTGCATCGCAAACAGCTGGGGGGTAATATCATACCCGCTGCCGTCGGCACGGGGGAGGCCGGCGTTGGGCTTCACAAACACCGGATAGTTCCCCGGCACCGCCTCGCAGAGGGCTTTGGCCATGGGATAAATCTCTTTGGGGCCCAGGCTGCAGTTGATGCCCAGGGCATCGGCCCCCAGGCCCCGGGCGGTGGCGGCAAAGCTGCCCACGGTGCAGCCGGTGAAGGTGCGGCCGTTGGCCTCAAAGCTCATGCTGGCCATCACCGGCAGATCACAGTTTTCCTTGCAGGCCAGCAGGGCGGCTTTCAGCTCGTAGAGGTCGGTGAAGGTCTCCAGCAGGATCAGGTCGGCCCCGGCTTTGGCGCCGGCCCGGACCACCTCGGCAAAGCCGGCCACCGCCTCCTCAAAGGGAAGGGTCCCCGCTGGCTCCAGCAGCTCCCCCAGGGGGCCCACATCCAGGGCCACCAGGGCATGGGTGGGCTCTGCGGCCCGGCGGGCGCAGCGGATGCCGGCCTCCACCACCTGATCCACCGTATAGGGGGTGCCGGCCAGCTTGTGGGCCGAGGCGCCGAAGGTGTTGGCCATCAGAATCCGGCTGCCGGCCGCCGCATAGCGGGCATGGATGGACTGGATCAAATCGGGGTTCTCGATGTTCAGCGCCTCGGGCTTGGCCCCCAGGGGCAGGCCCGCCGCCTGCAGCATGGTCCCCATGGCGCCGTCCAGCAGGATGGTGGTGGGGGAAGAAAACAGTTGTTCAGCTTTCACAGGTTACGCCTCTCTTTCGGAATTCACATTTTTCCCGCAGGGCACAGTGGGCACAGCCCGCCCGCTTGCCGGTGACCGGCCGAGTGCTGAGCCCCATTACCGCCGTGACGCTCTTGCGGGGGAGCATGAGGAAGGTATCGGTTACATACAGGCCGATGCGCTTGGGGGTATCCAGCAGGGCCGCGATCCGGGGCTGGACGGTGATGGGCCAGTCCCCGTAGCCGGGGGAATAGCGGCCGGTGAGATAGAGGTTTTCTTCCCGGGCCAGGGCCCGGAGCTTTTCCTCGGCCTGGTCGCAGACCTGCTCGGCCAGGGTGCTGGCCAGGGCGTCGGTGGCAGCCTGGGCCGCCACATCCCCCACCCCGGCCCGGCGGATCTGGGCGTCCACGCCGGGGCCCAGGGTCACCGCCAGCAGCACTGCCTCGGGGCAGTCAGCCAGATGCCGCTCCACATCGGCCCCCTGCCACAGGGCGCTGAGGTCCTCTTTGGGGGCCCGCAGATACACGGCCCGGGGGGCTGCCGCCGCCAGCAGGGGCGAAGCGCAGCGCTCCAGCAGGGCCAGGGTGGCGGGGTCAGGCCCGCCCCGGGCCCCCAGATACCGCGCCGCCTGGGGGAGGTCAATCTGTTCCGGACGCTCCAGCGGGATGGTCCGGCTTGCCGCCATAGACATGGTCAAGGCCCCTTTCTGTTGTGTGATTGCTTTATTGTAGCACAGTTGCAAAGAAAGCAAAAGCCCTGTTCCCAAAGGAACAAGGGCTTTTGTTTGTCTCCTTCAAGGTTTGTCCCCCCGGCCCACAGCGCTGACCGGGCCTCTGGGCCCGTTTTGACGCTGCGCTGGCCCAGAGGGGGAGGGAGGGTGTTTCGAATCCCCCTCCCTACCCCCTCTGGA
>CALWZK010000057.1 GCA_944386015.1 uncultured Faecalibacterium sp. | reverse complement strand
CGCCACTCCTGCTGAATCCTAATATCCTACACTTGGGGCTTTTTTGTACTGTCCGCACAATTTGGATCAGTTCACCCGGCTGAGCCGGAACGGGGGCGCTTTTTGCTTTGTGTGAAAGCAAAAGGAGTTTAGGCATAACGAAAAGGTATTTCGATGATGGCTCTTTTATCCCCGCACCAGTTTGCCCAGGGCATTCCGGGGCAGGGGCTCCCGTGTGAACTCCACTGCGGCAATCCGCTTGTAGAGGGGGAGGGTGCGGTTGGTCCGGGCCACAAAGGCCCGCACCTGGTCCTGCACCCCTTCCCGGCAGGAAATCCGGGCGCAGATTTTGCCCTCCCGCTGTTCCACCAGCACTTCCCGCACGGCGGGGTTCCGGCTGAGGAGGGCTTCCAGCTCTTCGGGGCTGACGTTCTCCCCGCTGGGGAGGATCATCAGGTTGTTTTTCCGGCCGGTGAGGTAGATGTAGCCGTCGGCGTCCATCCGGGCCAGGTCGCCGGTGTGGAACCAGCCGTCCCGCAGCACCGCCGCCGTCCCCTCAGGGTCTTTGTAGTAGCCCAGCATGACGGCTTCGCCCTTCATGCACAGCTCCCCGTCCTCCAGCCGGTACTCCATGTCGGGGTCCCGCAGGCCAACCGAGGACAGGTGGGCCGGGTCCTGGGCGCTGTTCCAGCCGCCGTCTCCCACCGTCTCGGTGAGGCCGTAGGTCTGGATGATGGTGAAGCCCTGGTCGATCAAATCGGCCAGCATCTGGGGGTCATACATGGCGGCCCCGCAGGTGAACAGCCGCAGCTTGCCCAGCCGGGCACGCTTGCCCTTTTTCACATCGTGGTGGATGGATTTCAGCAGGGTGGGGACCACCGCCATGGCGTCGCTGGGCATGGCGGCCAGATCCCGGTAAAACCGCCGCAGATCGCTGCAGAAGTGGATGGCGCTGCCGCTGATGCTCCAGGAAATCAGGCTGGAAAGGGCCGCCACATGGAACAGGGGCAGCACATTGAAGGAGGAAAACTGGTAATCCTCGGGCAGGCCGAACTGCTGGCGGATGGAATCGAAGGGCTCGGTGAACAGCCGCATGGGGGCAAAGAGGTTGCGCTGGCTCAGCATCACCCCTTTGCTGCGGCCGGCGGTGTCAGAAGTAAACAGGATCAGGGCCAGGGCGTCCTGGTCCTGGCACTCGGTCAGCTCGGCCAGCTCGGTGCAGCCGGCAAAAGCCCCGATGTCCAGCACCGGGCCGGTGTACCCGGCAAAGTCCGGCTCCCGCTCCTGGTAGGAGCCGTCGGCCAGCAGGCAGTCCACGTCGGCCTGGGCCAGCTCTGCCGAGAGCTGGGGCCAGCTCTTTTCACTGTTGAGCGGCACCGCCACCGCCCCTGCCAGCAGGCATCCGAAGATGGCCACCGCATAGGGGTAGCCGGTGCGGGCCAGCAGGCCGATGTGGCGCCCCTGAATCCCCGGCAGGTTCCGCCGCAGATACCCCACCATCCGGCGGATGTCGGCGGCATATTCCTGATAGGTGACCTCCCGGACGGCGCCGGCCTGTTCGTCGAACCACCGCACCGCCACCCGCTGGGGCCAGGCCGACTCCATATTAATCACGTTCTGGTAGACGGTGGACACCCAGAAGGTCTGGTCCAGGGACTGCTCCATGGCCTCCCGGGCCCGGGCAGAATCCCGGGCCTCAAAGGCGGCCAGGATCTCCCGGTACCACCGCAGGGTCACCGGCACGCTCTGGCGCCGGGCGTTCTGCTTGTAGGCAGACTGGATGGCGTCGTCGATGATCTGGTAAATCTGCTGCATCATCCGGCTGCGGGTGAGCCGGGCCAGCAGGCCGTGGAACTGGCTGTCCAGCCTGGCAAAGGATGCCAGGTCGGCCTCGGCCCGCTCCATCTGGCCCAGCAGCTGGCGCAGCTGGTCGATCTCGCCGTCGGTGGCCCGGCGGCAGGCGATCTCGCAGATGGGGCCCTCCACCATCCGGCGGAAGGTGAGGATATCCCGCAAAGTTTCCCGGCCCAGGTAGACCATGGGAACCAGCTGGTTGAGGGCTGCCCCCGCCTCGGGGCCCCGGATGAAGGAGCCTTCGCCGAAACGGGTTTCCAGCAGCCCCAGGCCGCTGAGCTTTTGCAGGGCATTGCGCACCGTCACCCGGCTGACCCCGAACTGGGCTGCCAGCTCGTTTTCAGAGGGGAGCTTGTCGCCGGGCTTCCAGCTGCCGGACAGAATCTGCTGGCGCAGCTGGTCAAAGACCTGCTGGCTGACGCTGCTCTTTACAACTTTTTGAATGGCCATCTCGGATGCTCCTTTGTTGATCGTTACAGTCCTATTGTAACATCCGGCGGCCTATTTTACAATCCGGCTCAGTCTTCTGCCGCCGTTTCGGCTTCGGGGGTGTGGCCGGCGGCGGCAATCTTGTTGCCGATGGAGGCCGCGAACAGGGACCCGCCCAGGATGACGGCGCCGCCGATCCAGAAGGTGATCAGCTGGGAGCCGATGACGGCGGGGGTGATCTCCTCAAAATTGACGGTGGCCACCGTCAGGTAGGCAAAGGCCACATTGTTGCAGACCATGGGGCAGACGGTGCCGCCCAGGATGATGACGGTGAGGATGACGCCGATGGAGAGGGCAAAGGCCCCCAGCAGGCCCATGTAAGGGGCCAGGCCGAAGGTACCCATATAGAGAGCCAGGGCCGCTATCAGCCCCAGGGTGCCGCCGGCGAAGATGGTGGGAATATTCTTCATGTCCGCCCCCAGGGCGAAGAAGAAGATGGTGACAAAGTAGAGGGGCCAGCCGGCGATGCCGAAGGCCACCGCTGCCACGTTGACGATGAAAATCCACACCAGCACGCAGGCAGTGACGATGAACTGATGGCGGGACGGTTTGTGAAAGATGGACATGGGAATCCTCCTCTGGCCCCACAGCGCCCTTCCCCGGGGCCGCGGCGGGTATTCTGCATATTTTTCGGTCTACCTGTAATACAGGTATGCCAACAGGATACCATGGTTGGGCGCCGGTGTCAATGGGCTGGGAGGATTTTGCGGGCGCAGGGCAACTGCGCCCGCAAATTATTGCAATACTTTTTATTAGATCTATACCCACCCACCACCCTTTTAATGTGTCCCCCCTGCCGCTGCGCGGCATCCCCCCTTCGGGGGGAATCTGCCTCTAACTGCTCCTCTGTATGTGGGCTGCACAGCAGCCGCAAAGCTCTGCCCAATCGTTCCGGCAAAGCTGCCGTGTGAGAGAGTAGTGAATGGCCCAGAGCCCCCGTATGGGGGCGGGCCCGCAGGGCCGGGGGAACATTAAAAGGGCGGCGGGCGGGTTTAGATTATAAATAAAAAATCCCCGTTCCGGGAGGGAACGAGGATGGAATGATTGGGTGAGACGAAACTTTTCTGTATACTCGGGCGCAGCCCAAACGTTGACTAAGAGCGGCAAAGTGTGCCGCCGGCAGTACGAAACGTGAGCGCACAGCAGTCACGCGGTACAAGTTGAAAAGCTTTTTGGTTACTTTTTCTCGAAAAAGTAACGGTCGAGGAAGGAGACGAGGGGGGCGGCGCGGCGGCCCAGCAGACGGGGCAGGATGACGCGGCCCATGGCCCAGACGCCGCGGAAATTGTAGAGGATGACCACGGCGCAGAGCAGACCGGTCCACAGGCCGTACCAGGGCACCTCGGCCAGAGTGATGCCCGCCTCAATCACCAGCAGGAAGGCGTTGACCGCCACATGGACCGGCTCCAGACGCAGGTCCATCATGTGGTGGCTGTCGATGGCACGGAGGACAAAGACCAGCACCATGGCCAGGAAGGAAGCGTAAGTAACGCCCGCCGGCCCGAACCAGAGAATCCCCAGATAGTTCATGATGCAGTTGGCAACGGCCCCCGCCATCATGGTGTAGAGGCTGTGGGTGGACCGCTTGTAGACCACGTAGATGCTGTTCATGAACTGGGTGAAGCAGGTGAAGACCGCCGCCATGGTCAGGTAGGGCACAAACTGCCAGGCGTCAAAGTAGCTGGACTTCATGATCAGCATGACAGGGCGGCAGAGCCAGAGGATGCCGCCGGCACAGCAGAACATGACGCTGGAATAACTGCGGAAGACGGTGGAGAAGAAGCTGCCCCGGTCCTGCTCCTCGGTAACCGCCGACAGCTGCCAGGCGTCGTAGAAGATGGTGCCCAGGGTGTTGAGGATGGTGGGCAGGAAATAACCGGTGGACAGCAGGCCGCTCCATTCGGCGCCGCTGCGGCCCTGGATGCCGTCGCACATGGCGTTGACAAAGAACATGTCGGAGGCATTGATGATCCAGAAACTGATCTGGGCCGGGATCATGGGCAGGGAGAACCGCAGCATCTCTTTCCAGAGGGCCCGGTTGATGATGCTGAAATCCACATACCGCCACAGCTTGCCGGTGAAGAAGAGGAACAGGCTGCTGGCAACGTCGCCGCAGATGATGGCCAGCAGGTAGCCCTCGGCGCCCATGTCCAGCACCACCAGGTAGAGCACATAGAACATCAGGGTGGCGAAGGTGCACAGCACCCCGTCAATGCCCACCAGGCGGTTGAGCTCACGGCTGCGGATGAACTGGGTGCAGAGGGTCCGCAGACAACTGGTGAGCACATAGATGCACAGGAAAATCCCGTACCCCTTTACCCCCGGCACCATGATCAGCAGAGGCCAGCACAGCAGCAGCACCGCATAGCCGATCAGGATGGTCAGCAGGCCGTTGGTGAACACCTGCTTTTTGCTGTTGCCCTTGTCCAGGCCGAAGCGGATGATGGCGTTGCTCATGCCCATGGACACCAGGGGAATCAGCAGGTTGGCGCACTGGCTCAGCAGCTTGGAAATACCCATGCTCTCCACATCCCGCATGGCATAGGTGAGGAAGGGCTGGACGATCAAAGTCAGCAGTTTGGACGAAAAGCTGGAGATGGCAAAGATCATGGTGTTGCCCGCCAGCTTGCTGTATTTATTCTGTCCCTCCTGGGGAACGCTGTTGTTTTCCAAAGGTTTGTACCTCCCGGTTTGATGTTATTCCTCCCGCAGCAGGGCGCGGCGGGCTTTCCAGTCGGGGAGCAGCCGCTCCACCTGGGCCCAGAAAGCGGGGCTGTGGTTGGGCACCAGGAAATGGCAGAACTCGTGGACCACCACATATTCCTGGGCCGCCGCCGGCTCGTTGTAAAGGGCCAGGGCAAAGGTGATCTGCCCCCGGACGGGGTTGCAGACGCCCCAGCGGCTGGTCATGGCCCGGACCTTGATGACCGGCATCCGGCCCCCCAGCACCCCCGCAAAGGCGGGGAAGACCTGCCGGCTCAGGGCGGTAAAGTGCTCCAGGGCCAGGGCCCGGTCGGGCAGGGGCCGGGCCGCCCGGCGCTGCTGGCGCTGGACCGCCTCCAGGATCCAGTCCCGGCGGGCCAGCACAAAGGCGTCCGCCTGGCGGACACTGGCGCGCAGCGGAATGCTGACTGCCACTGTGCCGTCCGGGCGGACGCGCAGATTCAGATTTTTCACCCGGCGCCGCGTCAGCTGGTAGCAGATGCCGCCCGACTGACGGAGCTGGGCCTGCCCCTCTTTAGCCGCCATGGCCGGTGCGGGCGGGGCGCCGGATCAGCCGGGCCAGGGGCAGCTGGGCCCCCACCACCGCGGCAAAAATCAGGACGCAGCCGATGAGCTCCCGGGCCGACAGGCTCTGGCTCAGCAGCAGCCAGCCGCCCAGGGCGCCGAAGACGCTTTCCAGGCACATGGCCAGGCTGGCAATGGCGGGGTTGAGGTCCCGCTGGCCCAGGATCTGGAGGGTGTAGGCCACACCGCTGGACAGCACGCCGCAGTAGGCCACCGGCAGGGCCGCACCGGTGAGGTCGGCCAGGGTCACCGTCTCGGTGAGGAGGGAGGCGATGGTGCTCTCCACCGCCACCACAAAGAACTGGAGCATGCTGAGCCGCACCCCGTCCACCTGGGGGGAGAAGTGATCCACCCCCATGATCTGGAAGGTGAACAGGACAGCGCACAGCAGCAGAATGCCGTCGCTGGCCTCCACGCCGCCGAAACCGTCCTTCATGCACAGCAGGTACAGCCCCGCCACCGACAGCACCACGCAGCCCCAGATCTGCACCGGGCTTTTGCGGCCGAACAGAAGCCCCGCTACCGGCACCAGCACCACATACATGGCGGTGATAAAACTGGCTTTGGCGGTGGAGGGGTTCAAAGTGATGCCGATCTGCTGGGCCGCCGAGGCGGCGAACAGCAAGGTACCGCAGATGGCGCCGCCCCGGATCAGGGTGCGGCGGGCCTCCCCCTGGGGGGCGCCGGCGGGTTCGCCCCGGCGGCGGTGGACGGCGTCAAAGATATGGCACACCGGCCACAGCACAATCACCGCCAGCCAGCTGCGGCTGGCCAGAAAGGCAAAGGGCGCCAGCGTCGAGCCGGCGCTCTGGGCCACAAAGGCCAGGCCCCAGATCAGGGCGCAGAACACCAGCAAAATGGTATTTCTTGTTTGTACTTTCATCCCACAATTCCCTCAGCTGCAAACATTCCGTAGAGATAATACTTGCTCGAATCATACGACACCGTGATCCGGTACTGGGCCGACGGGTCCAGCCCGGTGATGGTGTAGGTGTAGTTGGTGCCGTCGGTGTGGAAATAGCCGGTGGAGCCGTTGACATACTGGGCCCCGCCCTCCACCTTTCTCCACAGGGCAATCTTGTATTCCTGGGGCCCCTCAGCGGTGCCGCAGGCGGTGATGGTCAGGGTATCCCCCGCCACCTGGAAGTAGCCGGTGTTCCGCTTCCAGATCCCGTTATAGATCCCGTACAGGGTGCCGTTGGCCACCACGTTGGCCCACTGGGCAGTGGAGTCGGTGCCCTCGGGCAGCATGATGGGGTTGGTGGTGGCCGCCGCCCAGTTCTCGGTCTCGGCCTCCTGGGCGGTATTGCCGCCCACCAGATTCTGGATGCCGGTCTTGATGCTGTCGCATCCCGCCAGAGTCAGGGTCAGGGCCGCCGCCAGCACCAGGGCAAAAAGCCGCTTCATCTTTCTTTTCCGTTCCATAAAACCTCCGGGCGGACAGGTGCCTCCGCCTTCTTTTTGTTCTCTCCGGTGGTTGGATTCCAATCGGTACTCTTTAGTATACCGCATTTTGTTCCTAGAGACAACCGTTTTCACCCGGATTGGCCTGCATTTGCGGCGGTGAGGGCGGCACACTCGGCCGCCGCCAGGTCGGGCCAGGCGGTGTTTTGAAAGAGGGAACCGTACCGGTAGAGGGCGTAGCCCCCGGCCCCCTGGGCCCGCAGGTCGGCCACCTGGTCGGCCAGGGCATGGCCGGTGGACCACCGGGCGGCGCTGTTCTGGTCGGCGCCGCCGTCCCCGTCCCCGATCCGCCAGGCCCCCAGGCCGATGTAGAGGGCCGCAGACCCCCGGGGCATGGCCAGCCATTCGGGCAGGATATTCTCATAGGCAAACCGGTCCGACCCGCTGGACAGCTGGTAGCCGTAGCCCCAGTAGATCTGGGGGCAGAGGTAGTCCACCACCGCCTCTTCTCCATCGGCCGCCAGCCAGGCGTACACATCGCTGTACTGCTGGTTCATGTCGTTGTCGGGGTTGCCCTGGGGGCTGACTCCGAAGCGGAGGGTGGGGTCCTGGGCCTTGACGGCATCATGGGCAGCTTTCACCAGGGCGGTGACGTTCTGCCGCCGCCAGGCCCCCAGGTCGGCGGCGCCGCTGGCAGCAAACTGGGCCGCATCCACGGCGGGGTCGGTGGTGGGGTAGAAGTAGTCGTCAAAGTGGACCCCGTCCACCGGGTAGTTCCGCACCAGCTCGGCCACCCCCTCCACCACATAGGCTGCCGCCTCGGGGATGGCGGGGTTCAGGTAGAGGCCGCCGCTGACCTCCACCACCCATTCAGGGTGGGTGTTGGCCAGATTGCTGCCGGCCAGCACCGCAGGGGAGGCAGCCGACGCCCGGAGCCGGTAAGGGTTGATCCATCCCTCCACCGACAGGCCCCGGTTGTGGGCCTCGGTGAGAAAGAGGTCCAGGGGGTCAAAGCCGGGGTCCACCCCCTGGGTGCCGGTGCAGATGTGGCTCCAGGGGTAGAGGGCGCTGGGGTAGATCGCGTCCCCGAAGGGCCGCACCTGGAGCAATATGGTGTTGAGCCCCAGGGCGGCGCACTGGTCCAGCATGGAAGCCGCCCCGGCCCGGAAAGCCTCGGCCGAGGTGTAGTCCATCCCCTGAAGCTCCAGATAGCTGATCCATACCGCCCGGTATTCCCCGGCGGAAGGGCCGGGGGCGCCGGGCTCCACCGCCGCCGGCCGGCCCTGGTGCCTCAGCCAGAGGGCCCCGGCCCCCGCCGCCGCAGCGGCAGCCCCCGCCAAAAAGACCCGGCGGGGGAAGCTGGACCCGGATTTTTTCTTGTTCCGGGCCGGGGCCCGGGTGTTTTTGTGGTTTGTGCGGGGCATGCAACCGCCTCCCTGGAGTTTGTGTCGCGTGGAAAGTTTTTTTATTATAGCACATTTTCCCCGGCTGTGGGATACCGCCGGAGGGAATGCCGCCGGAAAACCCTTTTCATTTGGGCCTTGTTCTGGTATAATAGGATGTATGAGCCCTGCAGTGCTCTGTTTGTTTCAGTGTATGCAGGGTAAATAAGGGCCAGTAGCTCAGTTGGTCAGAGCTGGCGGCTCATAACCGCTTGGTCTTATCGTCCGGCGCTTCCAAAACATCCGCATATTCGTTGTTTTCTCGCCGTCATAACGGCAAAAAAGTGTTTTCACCTACTTTTTACCTACGAAGGGCATCCGAATGCGCCCTCG
>CALWZK010000056.1 GCA_944386015.1 uncultured Faecalibacterium sp. | reverse complement strand
CCAGTCTTTGATTCGCTTGTTCTACCCCTTGCAGGCCTCTTTTTTGTACTGTCCGCACAATATGGGGCGGTTCAAAAACGACACGCTGTTTGTTTTTAACGGTAGTGCTGGGCAAAGAGGCTGCCCAGGTCGGTGAGGATGTCGTGGGGGAGCATCCCGTACTGGCCCAGGCGGTCGGCGGCACAGTCGGCCGCCGCCCCGTGGAGCCAGACGGCGCAGGCCGCCGCCTCGGGGGCCGGCAGGCCGCAGGCCGACAGCCCGCTGATCATCCCCGCCAGCACATCCCCGCTGCCACCCCGGGAAAGCCCCGCGTTGCCGGTGGTGTTCTGCCACATCCGGCCATCCGGGGCTGCAATCAGGGTGCGGTGGCCTTTCAGCACCAGGGTGCAGTCCCACTGCTCGGCATAGCGGGCCGCCACCCCCGCCGGGTCGGCGGCAATCTCCGCCGCGGTCAGGCCGGTGAGGCGGGCCATCTCCCCCGGGTGAGGGGTCAAAATCAGGCTGCCCGCCGGGTGGGGCATGGTCTCACCCCTCGCCAGCAGGGCCGCCGCCCCATTGAGGGCGTCGGCGTCCAGCACCACGGTGCCTTTGGCCTCCCCCACCAGCCGGCGGACCAGGGTTTGGGTGTCGGCAGTGTTGCCCATGCCGGGGCCCATCAGCAGGACGGTGGCCTTTTCCAGCGCCCGGGACAGGCTGTCCCCCTCTTTGGCGCTGATGCCGCCGTCCTCGTTTTCTGCACAGGGCAGCAGGCAGCACTCAGGCAGCCGGGCGGTCACGGCAGCCAGCACCGGCTCCACCGACGCCAAGGTTACAATGCCGGCGCCGGTGCGCAGGGCCCCCTCCGCCGTCAGGCTGGCGGCCCCCCGGTAACGGCGGCTCCCCGCCACAGCCAGCAGGTGGCCATAGCTGCCCTTGTGGCTCTCCTGGGCCCGGGCCGGAATCCGGGAAAAGACAAACTCCTCACACAGCTGTTCCATGGTTATTCCTCCTGACGGACCAGGCTGCGGATCTCCCGCTCCACCTGATCCACTTCCTCCCGGAACTGGCGGGCCGACAGACGGTAGGCCCCGTGGCCCAGGATGATGATCTGCTCCATCCCGTCCGAGGTGGCCACCCGGACCCGCCGCTCCCGGCCGATCTCGTGGGTGACCCGCTCGATGTACATATCTGCCGTCTCGGCCTCCCGGGTGTAGACCACATGGATGTTGTGGTACTGTTCGATGGTGCCGGGGCTCCCCGGCACCCGGTAAGCGTCAAACACCAGGATCAGCACGCACTGCTTGAACCCCTGGTAATTGCACAGGATGTCCATCAGTTTCTGGCGGGCCGAGGCCAGGCTGTCTTTGGCCATCTCGGCCAGGTCGTCCCAGGCAAAGATGATGTTGTAGCCGTCCACCAGCAGGTACTCGGGCAGCACGCTCCACTGCTCGGCCTGGAAATCGGGGCGGTCGCTCTTGACCGTCCGGAAGGCGGCCAGGGGGTCCCGCTTGATGGGGCCGTAGGTCTGCTCGAAAATCTTCATCAGCTCGGCGTCGTCCTCCAGGGAGGCCCGGAAGGCCGCCGCCCGGCGCACCGGCTGGGGGTCATCGGGGCGGAGGGGCTTGGCCTTGCCCCAGCCGCTGTCCACATGCATGTGTTCCCGCACCTTGTCCCAGGGCACCACATAGCCGGCGCCGTGGGCGCAGAACACCGAGTCGGGGGGATTGTCCAGATCCCGCTCGGGGTCATAATGGGCGGCGGCGATGATGTCGGCGGCATTGCGGCAGGGCCGGTAACTGTCGGGGGTCAGGGTGATCCGGCCCCTGCCGTGGGTGTAGCCCGCCAGCTCCCGGGGATAGCCCCGCAGGCCGCTGACCGGGGCCGAGCCCTCCAGGATGGCGGTCTCCCCCTCCTGGTCGGCGGGGCCAAAGGTGCCCTCCATCTGCTGGATGTCGTTCATGGCCCGGCCCAGGTTCTGGGCGGGCAGCTCCAGCCGGAAGTGGTACCAGGGTTCCAGCAGGACGTTCTTGGTCATCATCAGGCCCTGGCGCACCGCCCGCCAGGCTGCCTGGCGGAAATCGCCGCCCTCGGTGTGCTTCAGGTGGGCCCGGCCCGCAATCAGGGTAATTTTCACGTCGGTGAGGGGGGCGCCGGTGAGAACCCCCCGGTGCTCCTTTTCTTCCAGGTTGGCAATCACCAGCCGCTGCCAGTTCCGGGCCAGCACTTCTTCCCGGCAGTCGATGTCGTACTGGATGCCGCTGCCGGGGGGCAGGGGCTCCATCTTCAGGTGCACCTCGGCATAGTGGCGCAGGGGCTCATAATGGCCTACCCCCTCCACCGGCTCGGCAATCGTTTCCTTATATAATATACCGCCCTCGCCGAAGGTCACATCCAGCCCGAACCGCCGGGACAGCAGGCTCTGAAGCACTTCCAGCTGGATCTCCCCCATCAGGCGGATGTGGATCTGGCCCAGGGTCTCATCCCACACCACATGGAGCTCGGGCACCTCCTCCTCAATCTTTCGGAGGTTGGCCAGGGCGGTGTGGACGTCTGCCCCTTCGGGGAGGATCACCTGGTAGGTCAGCACCGGTTCCAGCAGGGGGTCGCCGGCGTCCCGCTCGGCCCCCAGGCCCTCCCCGGGCTTGGCGCCGGTGAGGCCGGTGACGGCGCAGACCTGGCCGGGGTATACCTCATTGGCCAGGGTGAATTTGGCCCCCGAATACAGCCGCAGCTGGTCGGCCTTGGCAGACCAGCCCTCCCCTTCGGGGCCGCCCGAGAGGGTGTCCTTGACTTTCAGCACCCCGCCGGTGACCCGCAGCCAGGTGAGCCGGGCCCCCTGGTCATCCTGGGAGACCTTGAACACCTTGGCGCCGAAATGTTCCCCCGCCGGGGCGGGGCGGGTCCAGCGGTCCAGCCCTTCCAGCAGGCCGTCCACCCCGTCCACCTTGAGGGCGGAACCAAACCAGCAGGGGAAGACGTGCCGCCGGGCGATGGCGGTGACGATATCCGCCTGATTCAGGGGCTCCCCTGCCAGGTACTGGTCCATCAGGTGCTCATCACAGAGGGCCAGGGCTTCATTCCGCTCCTCCTCGGGGGCGCCGAAATCCACAAAGCCCTCCCCCAGCCGGCGCCGCAGCTGGTCCAGCAGGGCATCCCGGCCGGGGCCGGGCAGGTCCATCTTGTTTACAAATAAAAAGGTGGGCACCCGGCACCGGCGCAGCAGGGACCAGAGGGTCTCGGTGTGGCTCTGGACCCCGTCGGGGCCGCTGATCACCAGCACCGCATAGTCCAGCACCTGGACCGTCCGCTCGGCCTCCGCCGAAAAATCCACATGGCCGGGGGTGTCCAGCCAGGCAATCTGGGCATCCCCTGTGCTGAACAAAGCCTGTTTGGAAAAAATCGTGATGCCCCGGGCCCGCTCCAGGCTGTCGGTGTCCAGGAAGGCATCCCGGTGATCCACCCGCCCCAGCTTGCGGATGGCGCCGGAGCGGTAGAGCATGGCCTCCGAAAGGGTGGTTTTGCCCGAGTCCACATGGGCCAGCACCCCCACCACCAGGCGCTTTGCTGTCTCTTGCATGGCCGCCCCCTTACAGGACACCGGCCAGCAGGCCGATGACCGTCATGGGCCCCCCCAGCACCAGGCTGGACAGCATGCTGCAGAAGGACTTTTCCTCGGGGGACAGCTCATCAAAGGAGACAATCTTCTCATCGGCGAAGTCGGCCATGGTGTGGGTGCCGCGGCGGCGCTGTCCGCGCTCGGTTGACAGCCTGCCCCGGTCCACGAAGGGGATGCGGATGCCGTCCAGCCGCAGGTAGCTCACCCAGGCCCACCCCAGGAAGATTGCCCCCACCGCCAGGCAGGGGGCCTCCCAGATGGTATAGGTGCCGTCGCTCACAAAGCGCTGCCACAGCAGGCACAGGCAGAGGGCCACAGATGCACGTGTGACCGTTTTATATAGAATGGGCCGGAACAGATCCGGCTTATAGATGGAAAAAAGCTTCTTCATGGCAGATTGTACCTCGTCCTTGGTTTTGCGTCCCCTGCACACAGCTCTGATGCCCGGGGCAATGTATGTATTGTAACACGTTTTGCGTGAAAAAGATAGACGCTCCCCATTCTGTACGCTGCAGAAGGACAGGCCTGCCGCCGCGCATCAATCCTCCCTCTTTTGCACATCTTACAGGTATGAGATGAAGCCCTTTCAGCCAGTTTCACCTTTTTTTCACTCTTTTTCCCTTTGGAGGGGCAATTTGTTGCCGGATACACCGCCTGTTTTCTTGACATCCGACCCTTATGATGGTAGAATACCTGTGTGTTAAGGATTCTGCGGCGGGGCACAGATACAGACGCTGAGGTCTGTATTTGGGCCTTTTTGTATTCGTTGGCAAGACACTGCCTCTGTGAACCGCTGCAGAAATGGGAACAGGTATTCTGCGACTCTTGCCGTGACACGAAGAATAACAGGGAGGATATAAACACATGAACGCAAACTTTGAACCTCATGCAATCAGCCGCCGCACCTTCTTGAAGGGTGCCGGCGCTGTCGGCGCTGCTGGCCTGCTGGCCGCATGCGGCGGCTCCAACTCCACTTCCAGCGCTTCCGGTGCCACTTCCGGCGCTGCTTCCGCCCCCGCTGCCAGCAACGGCGGCGCCCCTCTGACCGAGATCTACAGCTACGAGAGCAACGTCCGTGAGCTGGAGAAATGGAACGTGCTGTACAGCCAGAACGCTTCTGACTTCAACGTCCTGACCAACTGCGTCGACGGCCTGCTGAGCTCTGACTGCTACGGCAAGCCCGTGGCTGCCATTGCCGAGAGCTGGGAGCACAACGAGGATTCCTCTGTCTGGACCTTCCACCTGCGCGATGATGTCGACTGGTGCGACGTCAACGGCGAGGTCAAGGGCCACATCACCGCCAAGGACTTCCTGGTGGGCACCGAGTGGGTCCTGAACCAGTACAAGAACGAGGCCAGCAACACCTCCATGCCCACCACCACCCTGCTGGGCGCTCAGGAGTACTATGACTACACCGTGGAGCAGGGCGACGCTGCCGCCAACCTGACCTACCAGGACATGCTGGATCACGGCGTGGGCATCGAGGCTCCCGATGATTACACCCTGGTCTTCACCTGCAAGAACCCCTGCCCCTACTTCGACACCGTCGCAGGCTATGTCTGCTTCTACCCCGCTTCCGAGGATCTGATCAACGAGCTGGGCATCGAGGGCTTCCGCGCTGCCACCTACGCTGAGATGTACTACTGCGGCCCCTACCTGATCGAGGAGTTCGTTCAGAGCAACACCAAGAGCTTTGTCCCCAACCCCAACTGGTACGGTGCCGACGATCACAGCCGCTTCGAGCGCGTTGTGGTCACCATGCTGACCGATGTCGTCACCGGCTATCAGCTGTACCAGAACCGTGAGCTGGATGAGATCGAGCTGACCGAGTCCACCGTGACCCAGATCCAGAACGATCCCAGCAACGAGTACAACGATCAGATGTGCGAGCGCCAGCCCAAGAAGTACAGCTATCAGTTCCACTTCAACTATCAGCGCTTCAACGACGACGGCACCCCCGATGACAACTGGAACAAGGCCATCGCCAACACTGCTTTCCGTCAGTGCTTCATGAAGGGCCTGGATCTGACCCGTTACTTCGCCCGCACCAACCCCATCAACCCCCTGAAGTGCGAGAACGACTACTACACCATGCGCGGCGTCTGCTACAACACCCAGGGTGTTGAGTACACCAGCCTGGTTGGCAAGAAGATGGGCTACGGCGCATACGACGGCGAGACCATGATCCGTCTGCGCGACAACGGCGGCGATATCGCCGACCTGAAGAAGCAGGCCATGGACGAGCTGAGCGCCATCGGCGTCACCTTCCCCGTCCACTGCTGGAACTATATCCTGTCCAGCAACGCCACCCAGCAGGACAGCGCTGCTGTTCTGAAGCAGGCCTTCTCTGACTGCTTCGGCGATGACTTCATCGTTCTGGACACCGGCGAGTACGTTTCCTCCCTCACCCAGGAAGTCATCAACGCCCAGCGCGAGTCCTACGCTTCCAGCGGCTGGGGCGCTGACTTCGGCGATCCCATCAACTTCCTGGGCCAGGAGACCCTGACCGACGCCAACGCTTACTACAGCTGGAACTACAGCAACATTGCCAAGGTCTACGAGGCAGGCCCCGCTGACTGGCAGGCTGACCTGATCGACATCTACAAGCAGTTCGAGCAGAAGGTCCACGATGCTGACGCCATTGTCGACGACATCGACGCCCGCTACGACGCCTTCGCTGACGCCGAGGCTTATATGCTGCAGAACGCTCTGACCATGCCTGCTCTGTACGAAGTCATGCTGGCTCTGACCCACATCAACGATTACACCAAGATCAACGCTATGTACGGCATCTGCAACTACAAGTATGTTGACTGGCAGACCTCCGAGGAAGCCTATACCACGGAGCAGTATCAGGAGTTTGAGGCTGCATACGAGGCAGCCGCCAAGGCCTAAGCTGCATGCTGAAATATACCGTCAAGCGGCTGCTGCAGTCGCTTATTACCATTTTGATCGCCGTTACCGTCGTCTTCCTGCTGATGCGCATGCTGCCCACGGACTACTACTTCACTGAAGACCAGTTGATGAAGTTTACCCCGGAGCAGAAACAGGCAGCGCTGGAAGCCGCCGGCCTTCTGGACCCCATGGGCAAACAGCTGGTCCGCTTTTATGGGCAGTTGCTCCACCTGGACTTCGGTACCTCGCGGAGAATTCAAAGCGGCCTGTCTGTTGTCCGGGTCATCGGTGACCGGATGGGTGTCTCCCTGCGCCTGGGCGCAATCGCATTCTGCATTTCCTGGTTCTGCGGCATCATCATTGGTGTGGCGCAGGCCGCCTTCAAGGGCAAGTTCATCGACTGGCTGGGCACCGTTTACACCGTTCTGGTGAACGCCGTGCCGGCGCTGGTCATGTACTCCCTGGTCCTGGTCATTGGTTCCAACGTGTTCGGCATGCCGACGCTGTACTCCACCCGCAACGTGGGGCCCTCCAGCGTTCTGCCGGTCATCTGCTTGTCCATGGCCTCCACCGCCAGCTATGCGCTGTGGATGCGCCGCTATATGGTGGACGAGCTGACCCGTGACTATATCAAGCTGGCCAAGGTCAAAGGCCTGAGCTACAGCCAGATTATGTTCCGTCATGTGCTGCGCAACGCACTGGTCCCCATGGTCCAGTTCATGCCCCAGTCTCTGCTGCTGACCATCAGCGGCTCGCTGCTGATGGAGCGGTTCTTCTCGGTGCCCGGCATGGGCCCCCTGCTGACCGATGCCATCCAGCGGTACGATACCAGCGTGGTTCAGACCCTGGTCATGTTCTACGCTGCGCTGAGTATCGTGGGTATCTTCCTCGGCGACCTTCTGATGATGGTGGTCGACCCGCGCATCACCATCGCAGAGAAAGGAGGTAACCGCTGATGGCAAAAGCATCGGATTTTGCAGGCAAGAAAGACGACGAGCTTTTTTACGTTGTCGAGTATTCGCCTGAAGAGGCCGAGCGCATCGGTTACTCCAACTATTCCTACTGGGGCTCTGTGCTCCGCAACTTCCTGAAGAACAAGATCGCGGTTTTCTTCCTGATCCTGTTCCTGATTCTGGTGGTCTTTTCCTTCATCGCACTGGCCATCGGCAAGTACGATTACGCCACCCTGGTTCCCGACACGGCGCCGGCCTTTACCACCCCCAACAGTGAGTTCTGGTTCGGCACCGACAACCTGGGCCGCGACTACTGGTGCCAGGTGTGGTACGCCACCCAGATCTCCATTCGCCTGGCCCTGATCGTGGCTGTGGGCGAGTGCGTCGTGGGCGTCATCTTCGGTCTGATTTGGGGTTATGTGCGCAAGCTGGACCGGCTGTTCACCGAAATTTACAACCTGCTGGACAGCGTGCCCTATATCATCTATATGACCCTGATCGCCCTGATGGTGGGCCAGAGCTTCACCATCATGGCCGTGTCGATGATCTTCATCGGCTGGTTCCAGACGGCGCGCCGGGTGCGCAACATGGTGTTCATGTACCGTGACCGGGAGTACAACCTGGCTTCCCGGTGCCTGGGCACCCCGCTGTGGCGTGTTCTGACCAAGAACATCCTGCCCTACCTGGTGTCGGTCATCATCCTCCAGACGGCTCTGAACATTCCCTACACCATCAACATGGAGTCCACCCTGTCTTATCTGGGCCTGGGCCTGGGAATTGAGACGCCTTCTCTGGGCCTGCTGCTGGCCAAGGTGCGCACCTTCTTCCTGGATTACCCCTACCTGCTGATCTTCCCTGCGTCCATCGTGTCCATCATCTCGGTTTCCTTCTATATCATGGGCAACGCTTTCTCGGACGCAGCCGACCCGCGCAATCACGTTTAAGAGATGGGAGAGATAAGAGACAATGGATAAAAACGCAATTATCTCTGCCCGTGACGTGGAGATTCAGTTCAGCCTGCGGGGCCGGACGCTGAAGGCCATCCGCAAGTGCTCTCTGGACCTGTACGAAGGCGAGACCCTCGCCATCGTGGGCGAGAGCGGCTCGGGCAAATCGGTCTTTACCAAGACCTTTGTGGGCATGCTGGATGTCAACGGCAAAATCACCGGCGGCAGCATCATGTTTGAGGGCCGGGACATGACCAAATTCACCGAGAAGGACTGGCTGACCGTCCGCGGCAGCAAGATCTCGATGGTGATGCAGGACCCCATGACCAGCCTGAACCCGCTGAAGAAAATCGGCAAGCAGATTCAGGAGAGCATCGAGCATCACCAGGGCCTGAAGGGCGAAGCCGCCAAGAAGGCCGCCATCGAGATGCTGGGCAAGGTCGGCATCCCCGACCCTGAGCGCCGGTACAACCAGTACCCCCACGAATTTTCGGGCGGCATGCGGCAGCGCGTGGTCATTGCCATCGCCGCCGCCTGCAAGCCCAAAGTCCTGATCTGCGACGAGCCCACCACCGCCCTGGATGTGACCATCCAGGCCCAGATCCTGCAGCTGATCCGTGATCTGCAGAAGGAGCTGGGTATGTCGGTCATCTACATCACCCATGACCTGGGCGTTGTGGCAAACGTGGCCGACCGCGTGGCCGTCATGTACGCAGGCCAGATCGTGGAGTACGGCACCGTCGAAGAGATTTTCTACGACGCATGGCATCCCTACACCTGGGCTCTGCTGCAGGCTCTGCCCCAGCTGGGCACCAAAGGCGAAAGCCTGCCCACCATCGACGGCACTCCCCCGAACCTCTTCAACGAGATTCACGGCGATGCCTTCGCACCCCGCAACAAGATGGCGCTGGCCATTGACTTTGT
>CALWZK010000055.1 GCA_944386015.1 uncultured Faecalibacterium sp. | reverse complement strand
GGAGGGTAGGGAGTCCAGAGGGGGTAGGGAGGGGGATTCGAAACACCCTCCCTCCCCCTCTGGGCCAGCGCAGCGTCTTAACGGGCCAAGCGGCCCGGACAGCGCTAAAGGCAAAAGCGCAGAGCCTTTATTTTAATTATGATCTATACCCTCCGGGTTGCGGTGCCCTGTTTTTGCTGCGCGGGTCGTGGCTCGCTTGCAAAAAGCAGACCGCTGCCCCTGCTCCGCCTCGCCTGTTTCTGCCGCAGGCAGCGGCTCGGCTGCGCAGCCCCCCACCCTTTTAATGTGTCCCCCCTGCCGCTGTGCGGCATCCCCCCTTCGGGGGGAATAAACCACAGACTGCTCCTTCCAGGTGCAGGCGAGTGCAGGCTGCACGGCAATCATAGACAAAAAAGCTCCCCCAGCCTTCCGGCTGAGGGAGCCGTTTTTTGTTTTAACGCCCTTGGGTGCAGGCCAGCTCTTCGCGGTAAAAGACACCCAGGGGGCCGATGTAGTTTTTCTGCCAGGGCTTGGGCTTGCCCAGATAGTGCACCACCACCGTGTTCCGCCGCACCCAGTCCAGGGTCAGCTTCATCCCCGGGGTGGCGCCGCAGCGCAGAAACAGCCGGTCGGTCATGTTGTAGATCCGGCTGTCCAGCACCAGGGCATGGCTCCCGAACAGGGCCGTCAGGATGTCCTGGTCGGGCAGGATCAGGCGCCGTCGGTACTGCTCCGCATAGTCCCGGATGTCTTCCAGCCGCACCATCTGCCGCAGCTGGTCCAGGTTCATCAGCAGCACCCCCGAGTTCAGATAGGGCACCCGCTCCTCCAGGCCCAGCCGGGCCCGGTTCACCACGTCCATCAGCTTGCGGGTGTGGCTGCAGGCCATGAAGGCCGACCCGCCAAAATCCGAGGTGTACAGCGGCTCCAGGCTGTTGAGGATGACGGTGTCCACGTCCAGGTAGAGGATGCGGTCCATCCCGGGCGGCAGCAGCAGCGGCGCCGCCAGCCGGTAATAAATCTGCAGCGGGTACCGCCCCGACACCGGAAACCCCTGGAACAGCTCCGCCGGCACCTGGATCAGGGTGCAGCTGTCCGCCGGGCGGAGCACCTTCTGCATCTCCGCCTGGTCCGACGGGGTCAGGTCCGAGTGGAGGACGTAAAGGTCGTACCGGTCTGCCCCGCCGTGGCGCAGGATGGTGGCCATGCACTGGGCCCACAGGGGCACAAACTTCCGGTTGATGGAAAACAAAAGGTTCATGGATGGATCCTCGCTTTTTGCCGGAAGGCGGGCCGGGGCAGCGCCCGGGCCTGCTCGGGGGTGGTCTTGGCGGCCTCCAGCAGCCCGCTGGATGCGTAGATCCGGCACAGGGCCTGGCCGATCTGGTACAGGCTCCGGGCCTGGGCCACCGCCAGGCCCCCCTCCCGCAGGCTGGGCAGATGGCCGTCCAGGATGTCCTGCAGTTTCCGGGCAAAGGCGGTGAGGCTGTCGGCCTTGTAGACCGACTTGCCCTCCTCCAGCCAGTTGTCATAGACCGGGATATCCCGCACCAGGGTGGGGGTGCCGCAGGCCAGGGCCTCCAGCACCGAGATGCCTTCGGTCTCCTGATGGCTCAGGAACACAAAGGCGTCTGCCCCGCAGTAGGCGTCCCGCAGCTCGTCCGCCGGGACGTAGCCGGCAAACAGCACGTTCCCTGGGGCGGCGTCCATGGCCTCCCGCACCGCGTCGGTGAGGCGGCCCTCCCCTGCCCGGCCAAACCAGATAAACCGCACCTCCGGCATCCGCCGGGCCAGCTCGGTAAACTCGGGCAGACCTTTGCGGGCCGACCAGTGCCCCACCGAGATGACGCACTGCTGGCCTTCCGCCAGGCAGTACCGCTCCCGGAACCGGGCCCCGGCGGCGGCGTCGGGCCGGAAAAACCCGGTGTCGATGCCGTTGGAGAGGGTGTAGATGGGCCGGCCGATCTTATACCCGGCCAGCACCCGGCTGGCGTAGACGCTGGGGGTGATCACCAGGTCCCCCTGGCGGTAGCACAGAGCCAGCCACCGGCGCACCAGCGGCGCCATCAGCCGGGACCCCCACCGGGCAGTCTCGGCGGTGCGGTGGCCATAGTACACTACCTTGCAGCCCCGGGCATGGGCCCGGGCCGCAGCCAGCAGGGCCCCGGGGCGGGTGGTGTTGAGATGCACCACGCAGGCCCGGGATTCCGGCCCCGCGGGCGGAATCTTCTCCACCAGCGGCAGGCCGGCCTCTTTCAGGGCCGCAGCCTGGTGTTCCAGCGCACGCCCCACCCCGCTGGACCAGACCTCATCGGCCCCGCCCTGATAAATGCAGACAGACATTCAACCACGCCCCTCTTTCGTTTCGGTTTCTCTTTCCTGTTCCTTTTCCGATTGGGTCACAGCCCTGCCGCCGCCGGCATTTTCTCGCAGCGCCGGCGCAGGGCCTCCTGATACACATCCAGCACCTGACGGGCAAAGTGCTGGGCCGAAAACCGCCCCGCGGTGGCCAGGGCTCCCGCTTCCAGGGCGTCCCGGCCGGCCTGGTCCATGCTTTGCAGGGCATCCAGCGCCTGGCGGAAGGTGGCCTCATCGGTCCACTGCCAGCCGTTGACCCCCTGCTCCACCACACCGTCCAGGCAGGGGTCGGCCCGCACCAGCACCGGCAGCCCGCAGGCCAGGGCCTCGAAATAGGTCAGGCCCTGGGTCTCGCTCTGGGAGGCGGACACAAAGGCGTCCCCCGCCTGATACCAGCCGGTGACCTGGTCGGGGGGCACCATGCCCACAAACCGCACCGTATCGGTGAGGCCGCGCTGGGCGGTCTCCTGTTCCAGATGGGCCCGGTGGGGGCCATCCCCCACAAACACCAGCAGGGGCCGGGTGTCGGCGGGCTGGCCCGCCAGCAGTTCCAGCAGCTGGGAATGGTTCTTTTCCGCCGCCAGCCGCCCGATGGACACCAGCACCGTCCGGTCCTGGGGCAGGCCCAGGGCCTGCCGGAGGGCGGGGCGGGTGCCCGGCGCCGGAGGGCAGAAGGCCCCCAGGTCGATGCCGGTGGGGACGGTGTACACCGGGGTGTGCAGGTCGTATTTGGCCAGCAGGCCGGTCACCTTGCCGGTGGGGGCGATGACGGCGTCGCAGCGGTCCAGCACCAGGCGGCTGAACTCCCGCACCGCCAGCCGGCCGCACCACTGGTTGGGAATGATGTAATGGGTATAGTCCTCATACACGGTGTGGTAGGTGTGGACCAGGGGGCAATGGCACCGCCGGGCCAGCTGCCACGCCGGCAGGAAGGTGGAAAATTCGCACTGGGAATGGATGATATCGGGGCTCCACTGGGCCAGCGCCGTCAGGCACCGGCTCCAGGCCGCCACCCGCAGCCGCGCCCCCGGGTACACCCGCTGGGCGCTGAGGCTGCCCAGATAATAGATATCGCCCTGAATATAGGAATGACTGGTGGGGGAAAGGGTCAGGACCCGCACATCGTGGCCCTGGGCCAGCAGCTCTCGCCGCAGCAGGGTCACCGACCGCACCACACCGTTCACTGCCTGGGTCCACCAATCGGTGGTCAGCAGGATTTTCATGATTCATAACCTCCGTGGCAGGATTTGCCGTTTTGCCGTGGTTTGGCTTTCTTGTACTCCAAAACGAGCGGGGGGCGGAAATTCTTTCCGCAAAAGCCAAATTTTCACAGGCTTTTCAAACTTGGACCGAATTCGGTTCCTCCCCTTTGCAGCAAAAGACCGGCGGGCAAACAGCTGCCCTGCCGGTCCGGCGTGTCCTTATGGGGTATTGTAGCAGGTTTTGGGGCGGGCCGCAAGGCAGTTTACAATTTCTTTGCAATTTCTTTGCTTTTCCCTTATTTTTGTCGGTTCAGCGAGAGTTTGCGACAAGTTTTGCAAAAATATCACCTTTATGATTCCATGTTTTTCCTGTAGCGCTGACCGGGCCGCCGGGCCCGTCGGGCGCTGCGCAGCCGAGCCGTTGCCTTCACCCAGAAGGAGCAGTCTTTGGTTCAGAGCCCCGGCAGGGGCGCGGCCGCAGGCCGGGGGGTTCATCTATGGGCGGCGGGCGGGTTTAGATAAATAATAAAGTTATAGGCTTTTGCCTATAGCGCTGACCGGGCCGCTGGGCCCGACGGACGCTGCGCTGGCCCAGAGGGGGCTGCGCAGCCGAGCCGCTGCCTGCGGCAGAAACAGGCGAGGCGGAGCAGGGGCAGCCGTCCAAATATGCAAGCGGGCCGCGACCCGCGCCGCATATTTGGGCAACGGCAACCCGGAGGGAGGGGGCCCCCTGCCTCCCCTCCTCTTGCGCTTAGCCAATTTTCCCTGCGGGCCGCACAGCGCCCTTGTGAAAATTGGAGCGCTGCGCCAAGCACGCCTCGCTGCATCGTCCGCAGGACGCGCTTCGGCGTGCTTGCCTAAAAAATGCGACACTCTGCCTGCCCGTGCAAACCGCAGACATCCTAAAACGGCGGCAGATGCATTTTTCTTAACGGTCTTTGACCGCCGCTCCGATTGTAGAAAAGCGCCAGCTGTGCGCCGGCGCGTGACTTCTAACGTCTGGGCAGACTTCTATGTTGCCTTTACCCCTCACGGCGGATGCGCTGCCGGAAGGTTTGTCTCTCTGCCTGGGGGATTATTTGAACCCACCCACCCGCCCACAGAGGTAACCCCGCGGCTGCGCCGCCGCCCCTTGACAGGGGCTCTGAACTTTTCACTGCTCCCCCACTCAGAAGGAGAAGTCTGTGGTTTAGAGCCCCCCGCTGGGGGCGCCGCCGCAGGCGGCAGGGGCACCGCTATGGGCGGGGGGTGGGATTCGATAAACAACCAAAAGCGCAGCAGTTCAAGGCAAAAGAAAGCTCCCTCTACCCTGACGGGTGAGGGAGCAGTTTTCGATTTAGAGCCCCCACAGGGGGGCGCGGCCACAGGCCGCAGGGGGGCAAAAAGCCCAATGAAGATGCAGGGCCTGGCCGCCGGCCAGGTGTAACGTGAGTGCGGCCAGAGTTGCCCGGTACCCAGTGAAAAGTTTTTTGGTTCTTTTTTTCAAAAAAGAACAGAAACCGTCTCAACCCCGTAGGCTTCCAGCAGGGCGGCGGCGGCCGGGCCGATCACCTCGCCGCTCACCGCGATGGGGATGGCGGGGGGGCAGGCCACCGTGGGCAGGGCGCAGACCCGGCCCTCCGCTTCCCGGGCAGGGATGCGGGCCTGGGGCCCGAACACCGCCTGGCGGATGGTGCAGGCAGGCCTGGCCTGGCGGGCCAGGTCTGCCCAGACGCCGGCGGGCAGGACCCCCGGGGCGGCCTCCCGGCCCGGACGGGCGATGGCCTCCCGGGCGGCAGCCTCCACACGGTCAAAATCCCGGGGCAGGTTGTCGGGGGTGAACATCAGCACCAGATACCGGGTGTCGGCGTACTCGCACTCCACCCGATGGGTGCGGAACAGGTCGGCCAGGGCGGAGCCGCTGCGGCCCACCGCTGCCCCGTCCAGCACCAGCTTCAGGGGCTCGCAGGGGCGCACCAGCGCCGGGCAGAGACTGGAAAGGCGCTCTTTCAGGGCGTCCAGCCCGGCGACGCAGTCTGCCAGCCGGGCAGGCCAGTCCCCTGCCAGGGCCCCGGCGCAGAGGTCCAGGGACTGCAAAATCAGATAAGAGGGGCTGGTGGAGCCAAAGAGGCACAGCGCCCCCCGCACCGCCGCCGGGTCGGGGCGCAGCAACCCGTGGCCGGCGTGGAGATAGGCCCCGCCGGTGAGGACCGGGAGGGTCTTGTGGGCCGAATCACAGCAGAGGTCGGCCCCCAGATCCAGGGGGTGGCGGCGGCCGCCCGGCAGAAACCGCAGGTAGGCCCCGTGGGCGTTGTCCACCAGCAGGGGGATGCCCCGGCCATGGCACACCGGCGCCAGGGCGGCAATGTCCTGGACGCCCCCCAGGTAGTCGGGGCTGGTGAGGTAGACCCCAAAGGGCCGCCGGCCCGCCTGCTCCAACTTGTCCAGGGCGGCGGTCAGGGCCGCCGGGCTCACCGGGCAGGCGCAGAGGCTGGCGTCGGGGCCCTCGGGGGGCCACAGCCATTCCACGTCAAGATCCAGCAGGGCCGCCGCATACAGCAGGGCCTTGTGGGCGTTGCGGGCGGCCAGCAGCACCGGCCTCCCCTGCCCCTTGGGGGCCGCCTGGAGGGCCAGGAACACCATGGCCCGGATGCACTGGGAAGAGCCCTCGGTGCCGTACCAGCTGCCGGCGGAACCGAACAGCCGGGCGGTGTTGGCTTCGCTCCGGGCGATGATCCCTTCCGCCTCGTACAGCTCGTCCGCCCCGGCAATCTCGGTGATGTCCAGCCCCTCGCAGCCCAGGGGGCCCCGGCCCTTGTGGCCCGGCATGTGGAGCCGGGAGGTGTCAGAGGCGGCGTAATCCCGGACAAAGTCCGCGATGGGGGTCAGGCTCATTCGCAGGCCTCGCCGTCGGCGCAGGCGGTGCAGGTGCCGCCCAGCTGGATGGGCACTTCCTCGCCTTTGGCGGCGCGGTCCTGGTTCTCGGCCACCTTGATCATGATGGCGCACTCGATCCGCTTCTTGAACAGCTCGCAGCCGTACTCGTACACGCCCCGGATGCTGCCGGTGGCGTGGTAGGCGTTGGCGGCGCAGCCGCCGGAGCAGTACAGCTTGGCCCAGCAGTCCTTGCACTCGGGACGGGCATAGGCGTTGCAGTGGCGGAACTCATCCTGGACGGCGGTGTTGGTGACGCCCTTCCAGATGTCGCCCAGCAGGTACTTGGGATCGCCCACAAACTGGTGGCAGGGGTACAGGTCGCCCCAGGGGGTGACCGCCATGTACTCGGTGCCCGAGCCGCAGCCCGAAATCCGCTTGTAAATGCAGGGGCCGCCGGTCAGGTCGATCATATAATGGTAGAAGGTGAAGCCCCGGCCCTCCCGGTCCCGGCGCAGCATCTCCTTGGCCAGCAGCTCGTACTGGTCCAGCAGCACCGGCAGGTCCTCCTTGGTGAGGGCGCAGGGATCGTCCGGCTTGGACACCACAGGCTCCATGCTCAGTTCGGTGAAGCCCAGGTCGGCCATGTGGAAGATGTCGTTGGTGAAATCGGTGTTGGCGTGGGTGTAGGTGCCCCGGATGTAATAGTTCTTGTCCCCGCGGGCCTTGACGAACTTCTGGAACTTGGGCACAATCCGGTCATAGCTGCCGTTGCCGGCGTAGTCCACCCGCAGCCGGTCGTGGACTTCCTTGCGGCCGTCCAGGCTCAGCACCACGTTGCTCATCTCTTTGTTGCAGAAGTCGATGACGTCGTCGTCGATCAGCATGCCGTTGGTGGTGAGGGTGAACCGGAAGTTCTTGCCCGTCTCCTTTTCCCGCTGGCGGCAGTAGGCCACCAGGTCCTTCACCATCTGCCAGTTCATCAGGGGCTCGCCGCCGAAGAAGTCCACTTCCAGGTTGTGGCGGGTGCCCGAGTGTTCGATCAAAAACTCCATGGCCCGCTTGCCCACATCCAGGCTCATGAGGGCGCGCTCGCCCTGGTAGCGGCCCTGGGCCGCGAAGCAGTAGGAGCAGTTCAGGTTGCAGGTGTGGGCCACATGGAGGCACAGGGCCTTGATGACATGGTTCCGGTTCTTGAAATCGAAGGCCATGTTCTCGTAGACGTCGGGGGTCCACAGTTTGCCGGCGGCCTCCAGGGAGGCCACGTCGTCCAGGCACTGGTTCAGGTCGGCGGCGGTGACGTCGGGGCGGTCAGCGTATTTGGCCAGCAGCTCTTGGACGATCTCCTCCCGGCTTTTCTCTTTATACAGGGCGATGACGTCGTAGGCCACGTCGTCCACCAGGTGGACCGACCCGCTGCAGGTATCCAGCACGATGTTGTACCCGTTGAGCTTATACTGATGTACCATTCTTTCCTCCGTATAACACAAAAAAATGCCGCCCAGCACAGGCGGCATCGGATGGGGCCAAGATTACTTATTGGTGTTCTCGCACTTCTGGTTAGCCACGCCGCAGGAAGTCTTGCAGGCGGACTGGCAGGAGGTCTGGCACTCGCCGCAGCCACCGGTCTGGACGCTCTTGGTCAGGTCGCGGGTTGCAATGGTCTTGATTCTCTCCATGGTATGTACCTCTCTATCCTATGAATTCCACCCTGAATAAGGGTATCGTATCTTGACTGTATGATAACACGGTTTGACCGCCCTGTCAAGGGTTGGCAGCGCCGAAGGCGGGCAGCCCGGCCAGCACGGTATGCAGGCCCAGTTCCCTGGCCTTTTGGATCAGATACCGGTAGCGGCACAGCAGCGCCTGGCGCTCATAGATGCGCTGTTCCACCAGGTCCGGGTCCACTTCCAGGTCGAACATCATGGCGTTGCGGCGCAAACACCAAAGGCATTCCTTGATCTCCTCTTCCAGTTCGGGGTGGTAGCGCTCGTGTTCGGTGTCCCTTTGCACCCGTGGGGACAGCAATGTGGGTTTGCGGGCGGTGAGCGGGTTCATGGCGGTTCCTCCTTTGGGCGGCAGGCCGGCCCGGCCGGGGGCCGGGAGCAGCGTTCCTTGGTGTCTTTTTCATTGTACGCGGGGGCCCTGAAAAAATATGCCGGATTTTTTCAAATTGGCCCTTGACAGAATCCGGCAAAGTGTGTATAATAATCAACGTCGCCGGGCGGAACGCCCACGACAAAGCAAAATCTTGGGGATTTGCATAGTGGTAGTGCGGTAGACTCTGACTCTATTTGTGGGAGTTCGATTCTCTCATCCCCAACCAAAAGGCTTCGCTTGAAAAAGCGGAGCCTTTTTCTTGTTCTCTTACTTTTCTGAAGAAAAGTAAGCAAAAGACTTTTTACCTGGTACCACCGACGGCCTAGTCCTCTCAGGGCCCTGCCGGCGGTGAAGTCCTGCGCTCTTTCCCAGGCTCCCGGCCTGCGGCCCCGCATTCCCTTCCCCTGCTCCCATCCCGGAGCGGGGGTTTCTTTTTCTTTATAAACAAACGGGGGTGGGGGCTGTGATAGCACTGACTTTGCCGCCTCGCCTTTTCCTTTATTTTTCATCTAATCCCGCCCATCCACCCGCAGATGTTCCCCCAGCCCTGCGGGCTCGCCCCCACACGGGGGCTCTGTACCACAGACCGCTCCCCTTCTCGCAGCGCTGCCCGGCGGATTGCTTGCCGCAAACTTTGCCGCTCTGCCTGGGGAACATTTGAACCCACCCACCCGCCCACAGAAGTAACCCCCGGCCTGCGGCCGCGCCCCTTGACAGGGGCTCTAAACCAATCACTGCTCCTTCTAGTTGCAGGCTGCGCAGCAGCCGCAAGGAGCCAGCCTGAAAGCGGCGGCACAGCCAGAAAGAAGAAGGAACACCTGCCAGCAAGCGAGCCCCCCCCACAGGGGGGCGCGGCCGCAGGCCGCAGGGGGCACATCTAAGGGCGGTGGGCGGGTTTAGATCATAAATCAAAAACAACACAAAACAAAAATCCCCGCTCCTGAAACTGAAATGACCCCCAAAAGTTAGACAAAATTTAACATCAAGCAACGTGAACGGTCTGAATCCTGTATTGCACAGG
>CALWZK010000054.1 GCA_944386015.1 uncultured Faecalibacterium sp. | reverse complement strand
ACCCCGCCCTGGCCAAGGCCCTGTCCTGGTCCAAAAAAGTCAACGCCGCCATTGACGCCCTGCCCGAGAGCGACAAGGTCTATTGTCCCATCGAAGGGGTGGCCGAGCTGGCTGCCTGGGCTGAGCATGCCCCCGAGCTGTCCAACCAGGCCATCGCTGAGACGGCCAAAACTGCAAAAGGCCCCGCCCTGGCCAAGGCCCTGTCCTGGTCCAAAAAAGTCAACGCCGCCATTGACGCCCTGCCCGAGAGCGACAAGAAGCTGTTCCCCGGGGTGGCAGAAGCCCTGGCCGCCGCTCACAACGCAGCCGACGTGGCCATCGTGTCCAGCGCCAACCGGGAAGCGGTGGAGGAAGAGTGGACCCGCTGCGGCCTGCTGCCTTCGGTGGACGTGCTCTGCTGCCAGGACAGCGGCTCCAAAGCCGCCTGCATCGCCCAGCTGAAGGCCAAGGGCTATGACCCCGCCCACATCCTGATGGTGGGGGATGCCCCCGGTGACCAGGCCGCCGCCGCCAAAAACGGAGTCCTGTTCTATCCCATCCTGGCCCGCCACGAGGCGGACAGCTGGGCCGAATTCACCGCCAAAGCCCTGCCCGCCCTGCTGGGCGGCAGCTATGCGGCCTATGGAGAAGAGAAAGCGGCACAATTTGAGAAAAATTTGAGCCGCTGAAACTGGCGCCATTTTCCTGCAGAGGCTTCGCCTGCCCGAGGCCGATGCTTTTCTCATTCTGACAGAGATCCCTCCGACTGGGGCAGAGCCAAGCTGCCCGGGCCGGAGGGATCTCGCTTTTTGCATCGGTATGTTTTGTTTGGATGGAGACAGGCCGCCGGAGGGCCGCTTCAGAACCGGAGCCGCATCTGGTACCAGGTGACGTCCCCGTGGGTGGAGGAGGAGATGCCCTCGCTGACAAAACCGAATTTGGCATAATAGTGGACCAGACGGTCCTTGCAGGTCAGCACCAGGCCTTTGCGGCCCTGGGCCCGGGCCTGGGCGATGACATGGTTCAGCAGCCGGGCGGCGCAGCCCTGGCGGCGGAAGGCCGGCAGGGTGTCCACCCCAAAGATCATCTGCCAGGCACCGGTCTCGCAGTGGAGATCGGGGCGGTCGTACATCTCGTCCTGGAGGTCGGGCTGGTCGGTGACCATCCCGTTGACCATGCTGATGAGGGTGCTGCCGTCGGTGAGAAGCCAGAAGTGGTTGGGGTAGACGGCCAGCCGGCCGGCCAGGCTCTCCCGCCCGGCCGCTTCGGCGGGGGGAAAACAGGCGGCCTCCAGGGCGGCCGCGGCTTCCAGATCATCGGGGCGGGCAGTGCGAATTTCCATAGATCCAATACCTCCTCACGGATCCTGCATGGGGGAATGTGCAGATGGTATAAATATACACATTCCGCAGCCGGATTGCAACCGGCGGCCGGGGGGCCGGGCCGGCTTTGCGGCCGGTCTTTCCGGCGGCAAAAAAATCCTGCAGGGTTTCGCCTCCTTCCACTTGACAATCGCACCGATGTTTCGTAAACTAATAAACAGTAGAAACAATGGGGCTTCCTGACTGTATGTACAGCCGGCAGCCTCTTTGGAAGGACAGATGGCAGCTGAGCCCGACCATGGAGCGGGAGGCTGCGGAGCTGTCCCGGGATTGCACCGGAGCCCGTCGGCCGCCGCCCTGCGGCGCCGCAGCGCCCCGGCGCGCCCTACCAGATGCTGCTCGCAGGGCCACTGCCCCCAGACGAACCGAGCCAATGGACGCTCGTTTTATATTTATAAGCTTGAAACTGTAATTTGGAAGCCGCCGATCCGTGCGCCGGTTCTATTCCTGTACGCGGTTTTGTTGTCTTTTTGGATCAAAGGCTCACTTATAGATCATAAAATAGGTTTATGCCCGCGCTCTGCCGCAGCATCTCCACAAACCATTTGAATTTGAGGAGAACGAAACAATGGAAGCGACCACGATTGTTATCACCGTCGTGATCGCCCTCGTTGCACTTGCTGTCGGCGCTGCCGCGGGCTTTTTTGGCGGTTTCAACTACCGCAAAAAGACCGCAGAGGCCCAGATCGGCAGTGCAGAGGCCGAGGCAACCCGGCTGGTGAACGAGGCGATCAAGACCGCCACCCAGAAAAAGAAAGAAGCCATTCTCGAAGCCAAGGACGAAGTGTTCCGCATGAAGGCGGACGTGGACGCCCAGAAGGCCGAGGCCGACCGGGAGATCAAGCAGCGCCGGGCTGAGATCAGCCGGCAGGAGAACCGGATCGACCAGAAGGAAACCGCTCTGGACAAAAAGACCGAGGCCCTGGAAAAGCGGGAAGAAGAGGTCAAGAAGCGGATGGCCGAGGCCGAGGCACACCTGGCCGAGGCTGACCAGCTGCGGGCCAAGCAGATGGAGCGGCTGGAAACCCTGGCCGGCCTGAGCCAGGCCGACGCCCGGGAAGTGCTGCTGAACAAGGTGGACGAGGAGCTGACCCACGAGAAGGCTCTGCGGGTTGCCACCTATGAGTCCGACCTGAAGGACGACTGCGAGAACATCGCCCGGAACATGATCGCCCAGGCCATCAGCCGGTGCGCCGCCGACCATTCCAGCGAGACCACCGTCACGGTGGTGCCCCTGCCCAGCGATGAGATGAAGGGCCGGATCATCGGCCGTGAGGGCCGGAACATCCGGGCCCTGGAGACCGCCACCGGCGTGGATCTGATCATCGACGATACCCCCGAAGCCATCACCCTGTCCTCCTTCGACCAGACCCGCCGCGAAGTGGCCCGCATGACCCTGGAGCGCCTGATCGGCGATGGCCGCATCCATCCCGCCCGGATCGAGGAGACGGTGGAGAAGTGCCGCCGCGAGCTGGAGATCCAGATGAAGAAGGAAGGCGAGCGGGCTGTCATGGAGCTGGGCATCCACGGCCTGCACCCCGATCTGGTCAAGCTGATCGGCCGTCTGAAGTACCGCACCAGCTTTGGCCAGAACGCCCTGACCCACAGCATGGAAGTGGCCTGGCTGGCCGGCCTGCTGGCCAGCGAGCTGGGCGTCAATGTCACCATGGCCCGGCGCGCCGGCCTGCTGCATGACATTGGCAAGGCCCTGGACCACGAGATCGAGGGCAGCCATGTCCAGATCGGCGTGGATATCTGCCGCAAGTACAAGGAGAATCCCCAGGTCATCCACGCTGTGGAGGCCCACCACGGGGATGTGGAGCCCAAGACGCCCCTGGCCTTCATTGTCCAGGCTGCCGACGCCATCAGCGCTGCCCGTCCCGGCGCCCGCCGTGAGAACGTGGAGAGCTATGTCCGCCGTCTGGAGAACCTGGAGGAGATTGCCTCCGGCTTCGAGGGTGTCGAGCAGGCCTTCGCCGTCCAGGCAGGCCGCGAGGTGCGGATCATGGTCAAGCCCGATGTCATCGGGGACGATCAGGTCATCCTGCTGGCCCGGACCATTGCCCACAAGATCGAGGAGAGCCTGGATTACCCCGGCCAGATCAAGGTCAATGTCATCCGCGAGAGCCGCGCCGTGGAATACGCCAAGTAATTTCAGACCCAAAAACAACAGCCGCCGCCTTTCATCCGAAGGGCGGCGGCTGTTTTGCGTTTTAGAGATGGTTACTTTTCACGGCACTTGACGCCGTAGTTGCCCCGGCTGCCGGTTTCATAGCCGCGGTAAATTTCATAGGGCTTCCCATCCAGGAGAACTTCGTCATCGCTGGGGAAGCTGCAGGTCATCCCGTTCTGCTGGCAGTAGCGGGCGATGGCCTGGTGTGCTTTTTCCACGGTGGGGTAGACGTCGGCGGGCTCATAGGGAACCCAGAAGGCTTTTTTCAGAAGATTCAGCATGGTGGTCTCCTTTCTGTGGTAGTGTGTGAAAAAACGGACGGCGAACTCAGGCCCCCACAATCAGCCGGACTGCGCCGTAGATGCCGGCGTCGTTGCCAAGGCTGGCCTGCTTGATGGGGATCTCCCGGCAGGATTTGAAGGCGTACTCCTTGTAGTGCGCAGCCAGGGGCTGGAACAGCACATCCCCGGCCCGGGACACGCCGCCGCCCACCAGGAAGACTTCAGGGTCGGTGGTAGCAGCGATGGAGGCCAGCGCCAGGCCCAGCAGGTCGGTCATCTGGTCCACCTCTTTGGCGGCCAGGGCGTCCCCGGCCCGGGCTGCATCAAAGACATCCTTGGCGGCAAAGTCGGTGCCCCGCAGGATGCAGGGGGTGTTGGGATTCTCCTCCAGCAGCAGCTTCATGCAGCGGACCACGCCGGTGGCGCTGGAATACTGCTCCAGGCAGCCCCGCTTGCCGCAGCCGCAGGTGGCGGTCTCGTGGCGGTTGACGGTGATGTGGCCGATCTCGCCGCCGGCGCCGTGGGCGCCTTCCACCACCTTGCCGTCCACGACCACACCGCCGCCCACGCCGGTGCCCAGGGTCACCATGACGGCGCTGCGGCAGCCCTTGGCGGCGCCCATCCAGATCTCACCCAGGGCCGCCACGTTGGCGTCGTTGCCCACCAGGACCTTCAGGCCCTTCAGCAGGCCCGAGAGGTTGGCGGCCACATCCTGCTGGCCCCAGCCCCCCAGGTTGGCGCAGACGATGGGCACCACGCTGGATTTCTGGACAGGGCCCGGCACGCCGATGCCCACGCCCTCCACCTGGTCAGGGGTGAGGCCTTTCTCCTCCATCTTGCCCAGGATGGCCGCAGCCAGGTTGGGCAGGATGCGGATGCCCTTCTCAGAGCTGTCGGTGGGCACTTCCCACTTTTCCAGCAGGGCGCCTGCGGTGGTGAACAGACCGACCTTGGCGGTGGTGCCGCCCAGGTCGATGCCGAATGCATATTCCTTCATGATCCTTTACCTCGCTTTTCTGTCGGCCCGGAAGCCCGGGCCAATCTTTTTATCAGTATAACATACTCCACCGAAAAATGAAGGCTTTTTAAGACGTTTTTGGGGGATCGAATCAAAAAAGGGCCGCTGCTCCGGCGGGAACTTCCCGGGAGCAGCGGCCCTTTGAATATTGGGTCGTCTATCCTGCGATGATCAGCGTGCGGCGTGCATCCGCATGGAATTGCGGCTGCCGGCGCGAACCAGACGGCGCACCAGGGCCACAGGCCACAGCAGAGTATTGATGGCGATCTCGACCGGCTTGACATCCACAGTGTCCATGCTGCTGATGCCGGTGAAGATCAGACAGGCGATGCCACAACCCAGAATGTAACAGTACAACATGTGCAAACCTCCACAAATTTTTGCGGCCGCGAAGGGCCTTTTTATTTTCAGGCCGGGCGGAAAACCCGCGCCCTGATTCTTCATCTGCAGAGGGGCTCGCGCCCTTCCGCACCTCTACTATACCTCAAACAAGCAGTAAAGTCAATGGGATGATATACTGAAATAATTGAAGGAGCAAGGTGAACCGAATTACATTCTGAAAAGCATTTTGCCGAAAAATGGTTTACTTTGTTGCACTAAAGCGAAGACGCAAAACTGTGCGCAGAGCGAGGACATCCGGGGCTCTTTGGGCCGAAAACAGGGGGCTCTGTGCGCAGCCTGTGAACAAATTGTGAACTGAACACACCCGGCCGGGGGTACGAAATTTTGGCCGGGGGCAATGAAAGCCGGTCCCGAAACGTGTTCTCTATAGAAAATCCTGCCAAAAAGGAGGCGCAGACCATGAACAAACCAAAGCGATGGAGCCGGAGACTCTGCTTTTTGGGGGCAGTGCTGATGCTGTGCATCGGGCTGGCCCTGCCGGCTGCTGCGGATATGGGCCCCAAACCTTCGGTGGAAGTGGTGTTCCGGGGGCTGGAAGGGGAGCGGTACCAGGTGACCCTCTTGTCCGACCGGACCCAGTATGGCCCCTGGTCGGCGGACAGTGCCTATCAGGACTGGATGGGGGACCAGGCGGCCTTTGAGGCCTTTGCGAGCTACCCGGCGCCGGCGGGCTGGTACTTCCTGGGGGAGTATGCAGACTGCACCGAGACGGGCCGGTTTTTCTGGAGCTATTATCCCCCCGAGACCTTCTATGTGCTGGTGTGGCTGCCGGACGCCGGCAGCTACCTGTGCAGCAGCCAGCCGGTGAGCCGCTATGCCTTTGACAGCCGGTTTACCGCCTCTGTGGAGGGAAATACCCTGACGGTCAGGCCCAGCTATGATTACGCCGGTGAGACGCTGGGGCTGGCGGTGCGGGCCGCCCTGACCATCCTGCTGGAAGCGGGG
Source organism: uncultured Faecalibacterium sp. (assembly GCA_944386015.1). Taxonomy (GTDB): domain Bacteria; phylum Bacillota; class Clostridia; order Oscillospirales; family Ruminococcaceae; genus Faecalibacterium. Next base: position 3,338 of record CALWZK010000054.1, on the reverse strand, counting down.
CTGGGGTGGCTGGTGTTTGGGCTGCGGCAGCGGGCCCAGCTGGCGCTGATCCTCAAGGTGAACCTGGTGACCCAGCTGGGGCTGAATCTGCTGCTGAACCTCAGCGGCTATCTGTGGGGCCCTCTGCTGACAGGGCTGGTGTATGTGCTGCTGGAGCTGGGGGTGTTCCTGGCAGAAGGAGCCATCTATGCCCGGAAGCTGCCCTGGGAGGACAGAAAGCCTCATCCCTGGCTGTATGCGCTGGCGGCCAACGCCCTCTCCTTTGGGGCCGGGTGGGAACTGGCCCACTGGCTGCCGGGTGTTTTTTGAAATTGCAAACAAAGCGTATAGAAGTTATCGAGAATTATCACAAAAATTGTTCTTGTTGACTGAGACGATCTGTGCTATTATAATGATAGAAGCACAGCTGGCATTATGCTCACAGAAAGGAGAGGTCATTTTATGGCACGGGCATCGCAGGTTGTCTTATCAGAGAACGAATACTACCTGATCAAAGCACCCAACGGGAAGGTGCTGGAAGTCAAGGACTTCAGCACGGCAAACGGCGCGTTCATTCAGCTGTGGGACTACGCCGGGCACCCGTGGCAGCAGTGGCGGTTTGTGGACGCAGGCGAAGGGCACTGGCGGATCCAGAACCGGTTCACCGGCAAGATGATTGACCTGGTTCAGGACGGTGTGGTGGAAGGTACCTGGCTGCACCAGTGGAGCCGCACCAGCGGGCTGAGCCAGTGCTGGGCGCTGGAGCCGCTGCGCAACGGCCGGACCCGGATCCGCAGCGTGCTGGCCAACAAGTACATTGACCTGGTGGGGATGAACACCTCCAACGGCGCCCAGGCCCAGATTTGGCTGGAGGTCAAGGGGGGCAACCAGGAGTGGAACCTGGAGCGGGTGGACGATATCACCGCCCGGACGGCGCCCCAGACCGATGACGCGCCTTATCCCCACGGACCCACGCCGGGCCAGCGCCGGCACCAGGATGATCTGGTGCGGAAGCTGAACCAGTCGGGCAAGGGCCGCAGCCGGAAGGGCAGCAAGGCCTGACAAATCCATCATGCATCCAGATGCCCCGCCAGGCAATCGGGCCCGGCGGGGCACTTTTTGGCAATGAGATCCGAACACAAAGAGAGGGAAAAACCGTATGTCACTGGCGCAAAATACAACCCTGTGCTACCTGGAGCGGGACGGGGCGTGGCTGATGCTCCACCGGATCAAAAAGAAGAACGACTGCAACCACGACAAGTGGATCGGGGTGGGGGGCAAGTTTGAGGCCTGCGAGAGCCCTGAGGAATGCCTGCTGCGGGAAGTCAAAGAGGAAACGGGGGTCACCCTGACCCGGTGGCGGTACCGGGGGATCATCACCTTTGTACTGGACGGGGTGGGGGAGTATATGCACCTGTTCACCGCCGACCAGTGGGAGGGGGAGCCCGCCTGCGGGGACAGCGCCGAAGGGGTGCTGGAATGGGTGGACCGGGAGAAAGTCCCGTCGCTGCCCATCTGGGAGGGGGACAAAATCTTCTTCCGCCTGCTGGCAGAGGAAGTGCCCTTCTTCTCCCTGAAGCTGTGCTACCAGGGGGATACCCTGGTGGAAGCAGCCCTCAACGGCCGTCCCATGGACCCGGACCGGCCCTGACAGCATTGCATAAGCCCGGGCGCCTGTGGCAGCAGGCGCCTTTTTTGCGCTTGTTTTACCAAGTGCCGCCCTGCAAATTAAAACAAATACGGCCCCGATGTAGTACAAAGTTTATAAAATACTGTTTTTCCACCCTTTTGGGGGAAGATTATGAGGCGGTTTGCACATTGTGCGGCGGGGGCGCTTGTGGTACAATAACCGCTGCAAAAGTCGATCGGAAGACCGGCGGGTATAGCATTTTGATATGGAATTTTGAAGGGTAAAAGAGGGGAATTGTTGTGCGCTATCTGCGTCAATTTTTGTGGATCATTGGTTTCACCCTGGCAGGTGAGGCTCTGCACGCTCTGCTGCCGCTGCCGGTGCCGGCTGCTGTGTGGGGGCTGGTGCTGCTGTTCATCGCGCTGGAAAGCGGCAAGCTGGAGCTGAGCTCGGTGGAGGACTGCGGCCAGTTCATGCTGGGGATTATGCCGGTGCTGTTCATTGCCCCGGCGGTGGGCCTGATGGACAGCTGGCCTGTGCTGGCCAGCGTCTGGCCCGCCGTGCTGGCCATCATCGTGCTGTCCACGGTGGTGGTGTTCGGGGTGAGCGGCGTGGTGACCCAGGGCATCCTGGATTTTGTCAGCGCCCGTGAAAATGCTGAGGAGCCCATGATGGGCCAGGCAGAGGAGGTTTCCGATGACTGAGTTCTTTTCCGGGTCGACCCTGTTCGCCATGCTGCTGACCTTTGGCACCTACGAGGTGGGCCGCCTGATCCAGAAAAAGACAGGGGTCCCCGCGCTGAACCCGATCCTGATTGCAGCGGTGCTGTGCGGCGTGGTGCTGGTGGCTGTGGGAATGCCCAACCAGGTGTACCAGAGCAACTGTGAGGCTTTCTCCTGGCTGCTGACCCCGGCCACCGTGTGCCTGGCCATTCCGCTGTACGCCCAGTTCAGCCGGCTGCGGCACGACCTGCCCGCCATCCTGGCGGGGGTGACTGCCGGCACCTTTGTGAGCATGGGCTTTGTGTGGGTGATGGCCCGGCTGTGCAACCTGGGGGATGTGCTGACCGCCTCCCTGCTGCCCAAGAGCATCACCACCGCCATGGGCATTGTGGTGAGTGAATCCACCGGCGGCGAGCCCGCCGTCACCACTGCCGCCATCATTTTGACCGGCATCCTGGGCAGCATCTTTGGACCCTGGCTGTGCAAGGTGCTGCGTCTGCACTGGCCTGTAGCCCAGGGCGTGGCCTTTGGCACTTCGGCCCACGTGATCGGCACCTCCAAGGCAGCCGAGATCAGCCAGACCGCCGAGGCTGTCAGCAGCCTTTCGCTGGTGTTTGCCGGCATTCTGACCGCTATTATCTGCCCTCTTGTTTTGTAATAGAGCCCCTCGGGGGCGTATCTGAAAAATCCCTGCTCTCGAAGAGCGGGGATTTTTTGTTGCTTGAAATATTAAAATTTTTGATCTAAACCCACCCGCCGCCCACAGATGAACCCCTGCGGCCTGCGGCCGCGCCCCCTGACAGGGGCTTGCTGCCTATCACTGTTCCCTCTATCTATCAGCAACTGTTGGCAATCTGTGGCATAAAATCAGAAGGAGCAGTCTACGGCCCCGAGCCCCCGTATGGGGGCGGGCCCGCAGGGCCGGGGGAACATCTAGAGCAACCCCATAAAATATCAACAATAACCGGCACAAGCAAACCAGTTACGACAGTCCGAAGAAGTAACGG
>CALWZK010000053.1 GCA_944386015.1 uncultured Faecalibacterium sp. | reverse complement strand
GACCTTCGAGGACTTGGACCTTGCTTTATACCAGGCGTTTGCTGCCGTTACTTCTTCGGACTGTCGTAACTGGTTTGTTTGTGCCGGCTATTGTTGATATTTTATGGGATTGCTCTAAAGATCAAGAACAGGGCAGTCATTTTCAGGGCCTCCTTCGTTGTTTTCTGTATTGATTATCTCAAATCCCTGCCCAAAAGGCAAGGATGTCAACCAATAAAAAAACAGGGAGAGACGATGCCGATGCACCGCCTCTCCCCTATTTTTATGAGATATTTGCCAGCTGTGTCAGGATTGTATGCACTCCTTCCCAAATCTCCTCCTGACGCCTGGAGATGTCAGCTAAATCTTCCTGATAGACGCGGCCGGTGGAATTGACCCTTCGGACGAGCTGATTGAGGTTGTTGCTGCTGCGCCGCAGGAGAGACAGCAGTTCTTTCAGCTCCGGCAGATCGAGTTTGACGGCATAGCCGTCCAAAGCCATCTTTCGCAGGTAGGCTTCTCGGTTGAAAACACCCAGTTGCCCCATCTTTTCCTCGATCTGTTTCAGCTCCTCGGCTGTCACTCGGAAGTTGAGCTGGATGTTCCGTTTCCAATTAGGGACAGTCAACTTTCCGGTTTGGATGATGCCGATGACTGCCGCTCTGTCAGTCGGGCATTGAGACGGCGAACGTTATAGCGTCCAATTGCAAGTTCAACCAGCCACATCAGAATGAAAAGCAACACAAACAAGCCAAAGTACTGTACAAAGCCCGTCAGACTGTGTTCCATCCAGTGCATGGCATAGGCAGCCGGGAGCATGAACAGCGAGATCAAGAAAAAGTAAACGCCAGTCTGCTGAGCCAACCCCCAACGTTCTACCTCCCAGACCACCGAACTGCCCCCAAATCCCGCTCCCACCAGACAGGATACAAGGGCTTGTACAGCGACTGCCCGGATCTCGTTTCCAGCCCAAGCGACCAGTTCAGGCATACAGGCAAGATACGTTCCGTCGGCCCATCCCAGAGAGATTACAATGGTGATGAAGTAGCTGATTGCCAGCCCAACCGGTGCACCAAGCAGCACACGCTGCAAAATTTTCTTTTTCATTGTTATACCCCCAGAATTTGTTTGATTTTAGACATATAGCGGCGGGAAACGTAGGTCACATTTCCCCCTTCCAAGCGGACACAAATGGTCCCCACCAAGTTGAGATCGAAGCCTTTCACATGATCCAAATTGACGATTTCTGAATGTGAAATACGAATGAACCGCTGCGGGTCCAATCGTTTTTCCAATTCGTACAGGCGCAACCGCAGCAGGTATTCACCCTGCTCGGTGACTGCATATATCTTTCCGCCAGTCGCATAAATACGGATAATTTGGTCGGGTGGAAGAACTTCGACCCATCCTTCCCGGCTCCCCGTCAGGATCTGTACAGACTCTCCCTTTAACTGACCAACCATTTGTTCGACTTCTTCGGTCATCGAAGCCGTCCACACGATGACCTTCGGCTCTTGATAAGCTGGATCTATTTTGATTTCAATCTGCATCTGCAGTGCCTCCTTTCGCTCTCAGTATAAGGTAAAGCCGCCTTGTATTCAATCATTTGAAGGTAGTTGGTCGTTTTGGGCAAACACTCGGTTTTATCTACGGTTTATTACCGAGTTTCTGCCTCCTTTTCACGGGTTTTGGGCCGGGGTGTCCGGTCAGGCACCGCGGCTTTCAGTTCGGCCAGCACCGAAGGCCGGGCATTCTTGGCCATTACCTGTTCGGGCTGGGGCTGCCCCTTGCCGTCCAGATTCAGGGCGGTATCCAGTTCCACGAGACGGGCCGATTTGACCCGCAGGTCATCCTCATAGGGGAAAACCTTTCCCGCTTCCTCCTTGGCTGCGGCCTCCTGCTGATACAGATTGTCCAGCTTCGCTTTGGTCGCTTCCAGACGATGGGGCATCTGGGCAAGTGCGTTCTCGATACGGGTAAGATTGCCGCGGGGATCGGTGCCAAGGCTTACCCGATGGGTCATTTGGCCTTTCAGCATCAGGGTAACTTCCTGCTTCCACGCATCAAACGCTGCCGACATGGCAAAGCCCCGGTAGCTGCCGAGCTGGACCGGGTCGGTGCCCTTCAGCTCCTTGCAGAAATCCAGCAGAGCAGCGCCCGCCTTCTCCTTGTCATCCAGCACAGTGCCCCGAATTTCCATACCGGCAAACCCATCCTTCGGGTGAGGGTGAGCCGCCAGCGTTTCCATATCTGCCTCAAACCCCTGGATGAATCCCTTGTGCTTTTCAATCTCCTGGGGATAGAATTTCAGCAGCTGATCCTCCAGCCGATACTGCTTGCTCTTGTGATCGGCCTTCATCAGCTTGAGCTTGGAGACCTCCACATCCAGGTCCATCCGTTCTTTGATTCGGGGATCGCCGGCACACAGGGCCTTGATTTCCGCAAAGGAGAGCGCCGTTTCATCCACATCATCGCAGGAACGCACCGGACTTTTACTGCTCATGATCTGGCTGATGAACTTCTGCTTGTTCTCCACCGTCTGCCAGAGGTAAGCGTCAAAGGTTCCCTCTGTCACATAGCGGTACACATGGACAAGCGGATTCTTGTTGCCCTGACGTTCGATACGGCCCTTGCGCTGGGCAAGGTCTCCCGGACGCCACGGGCAATCCAGGTCATGCAGAGCCACCAGCCGGTCCTGTACGTTGGTTCCGGCTCCCATCTTGGCGGTACTGCCCAGCAGGACACGCACCTGCCCGGTGCGCACCTTGGCGAATAGTTCCTTTTTCCGCACCTCGGTATTGGCGTCATGAATAAAGGCAATCTGTTCAGCGGGCATCCCGCGGGCGATCAGCTTTTGCCGGATATCCTCATAGACCGTGAAGGCCGGCTTAGCATCAGTCAGCGGCACTGCCTGCTCCAGCGAGTGAAGGACAGGATTGTCCACCGCCTTGGCTGCCTTTTTGGACGGGGCTGCCTGGGGCGTCGAGATATCGCAGAACACCAGCTGGGTCAGCTTGTCGGCCTGGCCATCCTGCCAGATCTGCATGATGTTGTCCACGCACTGGTTGACCTTGGTGCCGGGTTCGTCCGGCAGCAGCTGGTTGATGATCCGCTGGTCCAGTCCCAGCTTGCGGCCATCGCTGGTGATCTTGAGCATATTGTCCTGGGAGGGGTCCACCGTGCCGCTGTGAACCAGAGAGGCACGTTCAGAGAGTGCCTTCACCATTTCCTGCTGCTGCTCAGTGGGCTGGGCCACCACGTTGTGGTACTCCACTTCCGGCGTGGGCAGATGGAGCTGATCGGCGGTCTTGATGTCGGCAACTTCCCGGAACAGGTTCATCAGCTCGGGAAGATTGAAGAACTTGCTGAACCTTGTTCTCGCTCGGTATCCAGTTCCTTCAGGGGCAAGCTCCAAAGCCGTGACAGTCTCCCCGAACCGGCTGGCCCAACAGTCGAAGTGGGTCATGTTCAGCTCCTGCAGGCGGTCATACTGGAGATACCGCTGCATGGTGTAGAGCTCCGTCATGCTGTTGGACACAGGGGTGCCGGTGGCAAAAACCACGCCCCGGCTCCCAGTGATCTCATCCATATAGCGGCATTTGGCAAACATATCGCTGGATTTCTGGGCGTCACTGGTGGAAAGGCCGGCCACGTTCCGCATTTTCGTGTATAAAAAGAGGTTCTTATAATTATGCGCCTCATCGACAAATAAGCGGTCCACGCCCAGCTGTTCAAAGGTCACCACATCATCCTTGCGGCCCTCGGCCTGGAGTTTTTCCAGCCGGGCTTCCAGAGATTTTCTGGTACGTTCCAGCTGCTTGATGGTGAAACGCTCGCCGCCGTTGGACTTCACCTCTGCGATGCCCTCGGTGATCTCATCAATCTGCTCCTGAAGCAGCCGCTCCTGCCGTTCCTGGCTGATGGGGATACGCTCAAACTGGCTGTGGCCGATGATGACGGCATCATAGTCGCCGGTGGCAATCCGGCTGCAAAACTTTTTCCGGTTGTGGGATTCAAAATCCTTCTTGGTTGTCACCAGAATCTTTGCCGAGGGATAGAGCCGCAGGAACTCGGAAGCCCACTGTTCTGTCAGGTGGTTGGGCACCACAAAGAGGGATTTCTGACACAAGCCCAGGCGCTTACTCTCCATGGCGGCGGCCACCATCTCGAAGGTCTTGCCCGCACCCACTTCGTGGGCCAGCAGGGTATTCCCGCCGTACAGCACATGGGCAATCGCCCCCAGCTGGTGTTCCCGCAGGGTGATGGCCGGGTTCATGCCGCCGAAAGTGATATGGGAGCCGTCATATTCACGGGGACGGGTGGCGTTCATCTCCTCGTTGTACTGCCGCACCAGGGTCTGGCGGCGGGTCGGGTCCTGCCAAATCCAGTCCTTGAAGGCATCCCGGATGGCCTGCTGCTTTTGCGCGGCCAGGGTGGTTTCCTTGGCATTCAGCACACGTTTCTCTCTGCCGTCCACATCCTCAATGGTGTCATAGATACGGATGTCCCGCAGATTCAGCGCATCCTCCAGCAGCCGATAAGCATTGGCCCGGTCGGTGCCGTAGGTGGTGTAGGCTGCCACGTCATTCTTGGACAGGTAGGTTTTCCCCGTGATCTGCCACTCTGCGGTGTACGAAGAATAGTTCACCTGAATACTACCGTGCCGCATATAAAACGGTGTGTCAAACGTCTCGTACATGAACTGCTGGATATACTTTTTGTCAATCCAGGTAGCGCCCAGGCGCACCTCGATCTCCGAGGCATCCAGGTCCTTGGGCTGGGCAGCGGCCAGGGCTTCCACGTTGATGGCAAAGGACGGGTCCTGCTGTGCTGCCAGCTGCGCCTGCCGCAGTTTCTTGCGCACATTGCCGGACAGATACTCGTCAGCGGTCACATAGCGGGGCTGTTCTCCCTCCGGCACCGGCTCGGGCAGACGGAAGATCACGCCTTTCAGCTCCTCAGCCAGCTCCTCACGCGGCTTGCCGGTGAGCTGCTCCATATACTCCATATCCACACAGGCTTTTTCGGAAATGGATACGGCCAGCGCCTCGCTGGCCGTGTCCACAGATGTCACAGCCTTGTGGGGCTTGATGGTACGCTTGGAGAACATATCGGCCTTGCTTTTCAGCTTGCCGTTCTCGTCGATCACTTCCAGTGCGCAGAGCAGGTAGTAGCTGGAATCATCGGCAAAGGCCAGCCGGTTTGCCCGGTCATTGATTAGACCGTACTTGGCAGAGAAGTCATCGTAGAGCCGGTTCAGCTCTGCTTGCTTTTCCTGAATGTCGCTGTCCGGTACAGCGGCATCCATCTGCAGTTCGATCAGCTCCTGAACACAACCCCGCAGGCCGACCATCCCCTTCACACGGGCCTCAGCGGTGGCGTTCAGCTCCGGGCGCACCATCCGGCTGTTCTCCCGGAAATAGACCGTTCCGTCCACCACCGCATAGGAGTAGTTTTTCACGTTGGGGTCAGCCGGGATAGAGGTTTCAATGGCCTCTCCCTCTCCCAGGTCCGGCAGCTCTGCCTCCTGGTAGGTGCCGTGAATCTGATTCACGGCCTCCTTCAGCTGTTTGCCCAGGTCTGCACCTTCCAGAGGCAGCACGGTACTTTCTTCCCGGCCATATTGGGTGCTCTCGGTGGTCAGTTCTCCCAGAACCATCTCAGGATGGTCCACAAAATACTGGTTGATGGAGATGCCTCTCTTGGTCTGGCCCAGCTGTACCCAGTCAGGTTCCCGGTCGATGGGCCGGTCACGCTTTTGGAGGAAGATGATATCGGACACCACATCGGTGCCGGCATTGGCGCGGAACGCATTGTTGGGCAGCCGGATGGCTCCCAACAGGTCGGCCCGCTCGGCCAAATACTTGCGGGCGGTGGAATCCTTGGAATCCATCGTGTATCGGCTGGTGACAAAGGCCACCACGCCGCCCGGCCTCACCTGGTCAAGAGCTTTGGCAAAGAAATAGTTGTGGATGGAGAAACCGAGGTTGTTGTAGGCTTTGTCGTTGACCTTGTAGTTGCCGAAGGGCACATTGCCGATGGCAAGATCGTAGAAGTCCTGCTGCTTGGTGGTCTCAAAGCCTGCCACCGTGATGTTTGCCTCCGGGTAGAGCTTTTGGGCGATACGGCCCGAAATGCTGTCCAGCTCCACGCCGTACAGCTTGCTTCCCGCCATATTCTCGGGGAGCATCCCGAAGAAGTTGCCCACGCCACAGGAGGGTTCCAGGATGTTGCCGCTCCGAAAGCCCATCTTCTCCACTGCGTCATAGATGGCGTGAATGACGGTGGGGCTGGTGTAGTGGGCATTCAGAGTGCTGGCCCGGGCGGCGGCGTATTCCTCGGGAGAGAGCAGTTCCTTCAGCTGGGTATATTCCTTGGCCCAGCTGTCCTTGTCCGGGTCAAAGGCATCTGCCAGGCCGCCCCAGCCAACGTACTGGGAAAGGATTTTCTGTTCGTCCGGGGTGGCGCTCCGGTCTTCGTTCTCCAGAATTTGCAGGGTGCGGATGGCCTCCACATTGCGGGCAAACTTCTGTTTGGGACCGCCCTCGCCCAGGTGGCTGTCGGAGATGTGGAAGTTCCGGGCGGGAGGCGCAGAAGTTTCCCGTTCGGGTGGCTCGATGTGGAGTTTTTCGACCACTACATCATAGGGCAGGTGCGTTTCCTCTGCCGGGTAGGCTGCCACCGGTTCCGTCGCAAAGGTGGGATGGGCGGTCAGCTGCGCCCTGCGGGTCTCAATCTGGCTCCAAAGTGCGTCCTGCTGCTCATCGCTCAGATTCAGGTCTTCTGCCCAGCGGTAGTCCAGAGCCACCACTTCAAGGGCGTCTGCATCCGCTGCGTGTTCGATGGATTTGCTCCAGTAGTCAAACTCCACCGTCTGGGCCAAAATACCTTCCAGTTTTTCCAGCTCCGGCTGGGACATCTTGTGCCAGATGTCATCTTCCTTGCGCTGGCCGCTTTGGATGGTAAAGCCTTCCCCATCGTCGTGCTGGGATACAGTGTAGACCAGCGTATCCGGCACCCCGTTGATCTTGCAGGACAGGTGATACTCTTTTTCCCGAGAGATCGCGGAATAGCTGCTGCTTTCCACCTGGATGTCGGTCACGTCCTCCGCCGTCAGGGGCTTCTCAGGTTTGGCCGGAGCCGTTTCCTGTTCCAGATACTGCCGAATCACCCAAATCGGCTCCGAGCGGAAGATGGGGAAACCGGTGGCCTCGGCAAAGGTCACATCCCGCAGGCTGACCCGCTCTGACTCCAGGTCCACCTGGTCCACCACGAACCGGCGGTCATCCAGGTCAAAGGCGGTTTCACCCGGGATCAGACTCCGTCTGGCATACTCTGCATCGGACAGGGCTTCCGGTTCCGGCTCCTCCGGTGCATCAACGACAGGTTCTACGGCTGCCTGCTCGGCGTCCGACACCACCTGCCGAATAAAGGGATCATTGTCCAGCTTTTCAGGTTCCACCACCTGGCCGTTTACGATACCTCGATCAGCCAGGGTTTCCCGGATCGAAACAGGGTCCACATCATCCAGGTTATCCCGCTCGACTTGGGTGTAAAAACGGTCCTCTTTGATGAGCTGGGCAATCCGCCGCTGAACTTTGGGCCAGGGCAGCTCTGTCCTGACCGGACTTCCGGGACGGACTGTAAACGGGGTTTTACCATCACTGCCGTCATACTCATGGGCCAGCCATGCAGCGGTGTCTTTTTCGCGTGCATGGTTTTTCATATAGCGGACAACAGCGTGCTTACTCTCGATTTTGCCATTCCAGTTCTGGATGGCCTTGTCGATGTCTGTATCCGAGAGGGGGTGCAGCAGCTCATAGAGCTTGGGATAGGTCTCATCAACGACTTCTCGGGTCAGGCGCTGCCGGAACTCAGGGATATGGGAATAGAGATGAAGCAGTTCCCGGTTGCCAGATGACAAAACAGCCCGCTGGATGGCCGCCCGGCCTTCAATCACCGCGCGTTCTCGGTCGCCGTCGCTGCAAACATTCCCGTATCTGGCATCCCGGGCGACCGCCTCCAGCACAATGGGCTTGTATCGCTCGTGTAATTCCCGGATGGTGGCATTTTGAATTGCTTCCTCATCCGGGAACGCCCGGAATCCATCTGCGCCAAACTCAGCCTCGTGGGCATCAATGGCCTGCTCTGCTTCGTGGTCGATGGAGAGGACGGTATATTCCCGGCGCTGAGCGCTGCCCTTCTGCTGGGCGGAAACCGTCACATCGTGCTTGTCGCGCAACTGTTCCACAGTCTGTTCCAGCTGGGTCGCTGGAAATCCGCACATCTCCACCCGACCTCCGCCCGGAATGGAGCGGCTGAAAAGGTTCAGGTTCAGCTCGGCAGCGGCGGTGCGAGCATCTTCACCATACAGCTCGTAGAAGTCCCCCATCTGGTAAAGGACGAGGTTATCCGGGTGGCGCTCCTTGACGCCGTTGTACTCCCAAATGGGTTCTTCCTCGCTCGGCTCGTCCAGATACTTGCCGGCGGCAATCAGAATGAGGATGCGCTTTTCCACTTCGGGCCATTTCAGCCTTTGTTCCTGCCCTTCGGGATAAGATCGCAGGCTGAAACCCTGGGCATTGTATTCGAGGAAGCCGTCTCTCCCGTCCTGGAACGTCCAGCTCCGGCCCCCGATGCCGTACTCGTTTTTCAAAAACTCAGCCCGTTCTTTGGGGGTGTGGTTCTCCTGGAAGAAGGCCGCAATCCGCTCTTTGCCCTGGGCAAAGCCGCTGCCGCTGGCCAGGGCCAAAGCGATATCTTCACCAGAAAAAGAAAAAGCGGAGACTTTTTCGGTCTCCGCTCGTCGGTCGATCTGTTCGATTTGCTCCGACTCGGTGAGGAAGAAACTCAGCTGTTGATGAGTTCTGCCATCAGGATTTCCTCGGCCTGCGCCTTGCAGGTGTTCATCAGGCCCACCCATTTCATCGGGTCGCGGGCTTTCAGCTCCTCCGTCGCTCCTGCTTCCTTCGCCAGCCGGGGCATCATCTGTTCCAGACGGCTGTTCGCCGTCTCGTCGATCTCCAGCAGGTGCAGGTACAGCTTCTCGCTCATCAGCAGCTGATTGTAAATCAGGGGCCGGTGCTCCTTCAGGTACGCTTTCCGCATCCGACCGTACTTGCCCAGGGGCTTCGACGGCTGCTCGCTCAGGGCCAGGTTCGGGATCAGGCAATCGCCATTCCGGGTGTAAGTCAGATTGTTCTCCATAATTCATGCTCCTTTCTGCGGTATGCTCTCGCTCATAGTTTCGGATGGTGACGCCAATCTGCCGCAGCACCTGCTCGCTGGTCTGGCTGACCGCCTCTCCCAGGGCACCAATGGTGGCCGGAGTGTTGAAGTCGGAGATTGTGATGAAATCTTCGCGGTCAAAGTAGCGTTCCGGTTCCAGGCTACAGCGGGACATCAGGGCGTAGGAGATGCTGACGGTGGCAGCTGCCTTGAATTGCATCTCGATGTTATAATCATCGTACTCCTCCAGGAACGAATCGTCAACGATGTGGAAGAAGTCCCGCCGATGATCCTCCCAATATGCCCCGGCCAGCTTTCCGGCCACGTCGATGATCTGCTGGGGAAGATCGTCTCCAGATGCTCCATAGCTGCGCTCCAGCATGGCGGATACCGGTCCTTTGTGCTGTTCCTCCAGCTGCCACAGCCAGGGGGTGCGGGAATGCTCACGGGTTCCGGTGTCCGAAATGTCGAACACATAGCGCAGC
>CALWZK010000052.1 GCA_944386015.1 uncultured Faecalibacterium sp. | reverse complement strand
GGCCAGTCTTTGATTCGCTTGTTCTACCCCTTGCAGGCCTCTTTTTTGTATTGTCCGCACAATATGGGGCGGTTCAACCTGTCTGATGGTCCGGGGACGTTTTGTTTATAAGGAGGGGGAATAGTCGATGCCGGCCCGGGCGGCCTGGCTGTGCTGGAGCCTGCGGGGGATGTGATAGGTCCGGCCGTCCTTGATGAACACCGCCCCCGTCTGCTTGAAATGAAAGGCCACCCCGTACCGGACGCACTGGTCCCGGGTGGCCAGCACCCACTCATAGCGGCAGGGCCGGGCATCGGGGCCCGACTCGCCGCCGCACAGCACATACTCGATCTGGCCCGAGGCCAGGTAGGGCTCGATGTTGATGGGCCCCAGCATGGGCTCATGGCAGATGTGCTTGTGACGGATGGGCAGGGTGATGTAAAAGGGGAGCCGGGCGTCGGCCATCTCCTGGTTTTCGGCGGTGCAGTAGAGGGAGACATTGGGATAGCCATTCCCCCAGTCAGGGGGAATGCAGTCCCAAAACCGGTGGATTCGCTTGGTGATGATGGCGAATTCCAGGTCGGGCCGCTGCCGGATCATCTCCCAGCAGGCGGGCCGCCAGCCGTCCGCCTCCTCCAGGAAAAAGTCGGAGGTCATGCAGGTGAAGACGGTGCCGGCGCCGGGCTGGAGCTTATAATCCCGGTGCCGGTCCCGCCGGAGGGGCAGGTCAAAATCGCCGGTTTTGGCCACAACGCTGGCGTCCCGCCCCACCGAGGCGTCCCGCCGGTAGACATAGCAGTGCTGGCAGCCGGGGCTGATCTTGCGGCAGCCGTGCCAGGGGTTCCAGATGGGCATGGGGACGCCTCCTTTCCTGGAAGCCATTGTACCATAAACTTCCCGTCGGCGGAACGGGGCGGGGACACTTTTTATTTTTTCCGGTCTGTGCTATACTGGCGGCAGAACGCACGCCGAAAGGGCGGGGAGATCGCGGCGGTGCGGTTCCCCGCCCTTTTTTGGAATGGAAGGCAAGGAGGAATCAAAACAATGCTGGAATTTTTGGAGCAGGAAGGGGTCCGTTCGGCCCTGGTGGAGGAGGTGCGGGCCTTCCGGGAGCAGCACCCCGCCCCCGCCGGCACTGGGGATCGGATTCCCCAGCCCAAATACCACTATTATGGCACCGAGATCTGGGAGGAGGCCCTGGCCGCTTTGCTGTGCGGCAAAAACCTGCTGCTGGCAGGGGGCAAGGCCACCGGCAAAAACGTGCTGGCCGAAAACCTGGCGGCAGCTTTTGGCCGCCCCGCCTGGAACGTCTCCTTTCATGTGAACATGGACGCGGCCAGCCTCATCGGAATGGACACCTTTGCCGCAGGGCAGGTGCAGTTCCGGCCGGGGCCGGTGTACCAGTGCGCCAAGTTCGGGGGCTTCGGCATCCTGGACGAGATCAACATGGCCAAAAACGAGGCCCTGGCCGTCCTCCATGCGGCCCTGGACTTTCGCCGGGCCATCGACGTGCCGGGGTATGACCGGGTGCCCATGGCAGAGGAAACCCGGTTCATCGCCACCATGAACTATGGCTACGCCGGCACCCGGGAGCTGAACGAGGCCCTGACCTCCCGCTTTGCGGTGATCCAGATGCCCACCATCTCCCCCGAAAACCTGGACCGTCTGCTGGCCCGCCACTTCCCCCAGCTGAAAAAGAAATACCGGGGCCAGTTTGGCCAGCTGTTCTTTGAGCTGCAGAAAAAGTGCGCCAGCGCTGAGATTTCCAGCAAGGCCCTGGACCTGCGGGGCCTGCTGGATGCCCTGGACCTGATGGCCAAGGGGGTGCCGGTGGGGGCGGCCCTGGACATGGGCATCACCAACAAGGCTTTTGACAGCTACGAGCAGGGGCTGATCCGGGACGTGATGGCCCAGCGGATTCCCCGGAAACTGTCCGCCGCCGACCTGTTTGAGGGGTGAGCGCCATGCTGACCCAGCACTACAGTGCCCAGCAGCGCCGGGCATTGAACCAGATCTGGAACGCCGCCGGGGAATACGGCTTTGACCCTCTGTTCCTGGCCCTGAAGCAGGACGGCAGCCCCGACCTCTATATGAACTGCATTGTGGGCTGCGTCCGCAAGTGGTTCGGGGAGGAGATGCCCCGGGCCCTGTTCGGGGCCTGGGCGGAGGACCGGCGGCAGGCCATGCTGGACGATCTGGCCTGGCTGGCCCTGGAAAGCGCCGTATTCCAGCTGGAAAGCCCCCAGCGCCCGGCCCTGGACGAGCTGCGCCGGGACCACGCCCGGGATTTCTTCGGCCAGGAGTACAAGCTGTCCCGCCAGGAGTGGATGGCCAAAAACCAGCTGGTCTACACCATCCAGTCGGCCCGGTGGCGGCAGGTACTGGGCCGCCGCCCCCCGGTGATGACCCCCTGGGAGGCGAGCCTTTCCAAAGCCCTGGACTGCGGCGGCATCACCGACGGCGACGCCCTGGCCGGGGCCATCCGCCAGGCCTTTGCCAGAGCAGGGCTGTTCAGCGGCACCGCCCAAATCCATGCGCCTCTCCGGCTCCACTTTGACGGCAAGTGGGCCTCGGCCCTCACCAGGTTGATGCCCACCGAAATCGTCCACACCGATGTGCTGTCGGCGGGCCGCAGCACCGCCGCCGGTTCGGGCGGGGGCAAGCTGCTGGATCTGGCCCGGGCCCGGTTCAAGCTGAACGAGAACGCCGCCGCCGACCGGGACTACATCGAGAGCTGCTTCGGCCGGTCCCTCTATCCCCCCGAGACCCTGGCAGCCATCGAGCAGCAGCTGTGCACCGGCATCCACGGCGGGTGCCATCTGTGGTTCACCGCCGGGGTGCCCGACCCCGACCAGGCCCCCACCGCCGACGCCCGGCGGCTGACTCAGGAGGCGGCCCTCCAGGCCCGGCGGAACCGGGACGCCTATACCCGGGACAGCAGCCTCTACCAGAACGCCATCCTGCGGCTCACCGAGCAGATCCGCAACTGCATACAGGTCCACAGCCAGATGGAGACCGAGACGGCCCGCAGCGGCTGGCTGGACAGCCCCCGGGTCTGGCGGGCGGCGGTGCTGGGGGACAGCCGGGTCTTTCTGCGGCAGTCCGATACCAGCCGCCCCGGCTTTTCGGTGGACCTGATCCTGGACGCCTCCTCCTCCCGGATGCACTGCCAGGAGGTCATCGCCGCCCAGGGGTACATCCTGTCCGAGAGCCTCCACCGGTGCGGGGTGCCGGTGCGGGTCAGCAGCTTCTGCAGCCTGCGGGGCTACACCGTCCTGCGGGTGCTGCAGGGCTTCGGGGATAAAGGCGGCAGCCGCAAAATCTTCGATTACTTTGCCTCGGGCTGGAACCGGGACGGCCTGGCCCTGCGGGCAGCAGGGGAGCTGATCCGCTCGGCACCCGCCCCCCGGCACCTGCTGCTGCTTTTGACCGATGCCAGCCCCAATGACAGCCACCGGATTCCCCCGGGCGGGCCCTATCCTCTGGGGCGGGACTACGCCGACCAGCCGGCGGTGGAGGACGCGGCCCGGGAGGTGCGGGCTCTGCAGCAGAAAGGCATCCGGGTGGCGGCAGTGTTCATGGGGGAGGACAGCAGCGCCGGGAATGCCGCCGCCATCTATGGCCGCAGCATGGCCCGCATCCGCACCATGGACCAGCTGGCGGGGGCTGCGGGCACCCTGATCCGGCGGGAAATCCAGGAACTTTCAGACTGAAAAATCAAACAAAAAGTATAACTAATATATTTGAACAAGGACACTGCGGTGCTAGGTAAATTTTGAATAAAACATGAAGAAAGTATGAACCAACCTATTGCATTTTTGAAAAAATGGACTAAAATGAGGGTAGAGCGGCTGGATTGCGGCAGGCATCCAGCCCCAAAAATCGACAATAGGAGGAATCATTTATGGTAAGTTTTCTGCTCTGCCTGGCTCTGCTGATCATCGGCTACCTGACTTACGGTAAAGTCGTTGACAACACCTTTGGGCCGGATGACCGGGAAACTCCTGCTGTTCGCATCAACGATGGCGTTGACTACGTTGTCATGCCTCAGTGGAAGCTGTTCCTGGTCCAGCTGCTGAATATTGCGGGCCTGGGCCCCATCTTCGGCGCAATGCAGGGTGCCCTGTGGGGCCCCGCAGTCTTCCTGTGGATCACCTTCGGCACCATCTTTGCCGGCGGCGTCCACGACTATTTCTCGGGTATGCTGTCCGAGCGCAATGACGGCGCTTCCGTCTCCGAGATCTGCGGCATCTATCTGGGCAACGGCATGAAGACCGTGATGCGTATCTTCAGCGTGGTGCTGCTGGTCATGGTGGGCACCGTGTTTGCTGTCGGCCCCGCCGGCCTGATCGTCACCCTGTTCAAGAACAGCGGCTTCACCGGCGCTGTCACCAGCACCGAGATTTGGCTGTGGATCATCCTGGCCTACTACTTCCTCGCCACCTTCCTTTCCATCGACAAGATCATCGGCAAGATCTACCCCATCTTTGGCATCTGCCTGATCATCATGGCTCTGGGCGTGGCCATCGGCATCTTCACCAACCCCAACTATGTGATTCCTGAGCTGTGGACCAACTTCTACAACATGGAGCCCACCGGCAAGCCCATCTGGAGCTTCATGTTCATCACGGTGGCCTGCGGCGCTATCTCCGGCTTCCACGCCACCCAGTCTCCTCTGATGGCCCGCTGCATGAAGTCCGAGCGTCAGGGCCATCTGGTGTTCTACGGCGCAATGGTCTGTGAGGGCATCATCGCTCTGATCTGGGCCGCTGCCGGCTGCTCCATCTACGAGGTCACCGGCGGCCTGAGCACCGGCCTGCAGGCTGTTCTGGCCAA
The DNA here is from genome assembly GCA_944386015.1 of uncultured Faecalibacterium sp. Taxonomy (GTDB): domain Bacteria; phylum Bacillota; class Clostridia; order Oscillospirales; family Ruminococcaceae; genus Faecalibacterium. Next base: position 5,001 of record CALWZK010000052.1, on the reverse strand, counting down.
CGGCCAGTCCGCCGCCATCTACGACGTCTGCTCCAAGACCATGGGCGGCATCGGCGTGGCCCTGGCTATGCTGGGCGTCATCGCCTGCCCCATCACTTCGGGCGATACCGCATTCCGCAGCGCTCGTCTGACCCTGTCCGACTGGTTCAAGGTGGACCAGGAGAGCTACAAGAACCGCCTGATCTTCTGTGTGCCTCTGCTGCTGGTGGGCGCTTTCGTCGGCCACCTGGACTACGCCATCGTGTGGCGCTACTTCAGCTGGACCAACCAGACCCTGGCCATGATCGTTCTGTGGGCCGCCAGCATGTACCTGTTCCAGCAGAAGAAGAACTACTGGATCACCGCTGTCCCCGCTACTTTCATGAGCGCAGTTTCCGCTACTTACTTCATGCTGGGTGATGAGTGCCTGGGCCAGTTCCTGAACACCAAGGACGCTTCCGGTGCCACCATCTACAACACCGCCGTGGCTTACCCCGTGGGTATCATCTTCGCAATCCTTCTGCTGGCCATCTTCATCCGTGCCACCAAGAAGCAGCCTGCCAAGAAATAAACTCGCCTGCCCGGTCTGGCATTTCCAAAAGAACTTCCTGCCAGCCGCTGCCTGTCAACAGCGGCTGGCAGGTTTTTTATCAAACAAAACGGCGCCCCCGGGCGTCTGGAGGATGCAAGTTTATGATCTTCAAACCAGCGCGGCTGGGCGGTGAAGCCCTGGACCCCGATACCCTGGCCGCAGACAAAAAAGGATGCCGCCGCATCGGTCCCTGCGGGGTGGGCCAGAAGGCCCTTTACCTCAACAGCTTCTATCTGGACCGCCGGTATTACATCACCTACCCCGCCATCACCCGGGTGTTCAAGCGGGTGGCCATGAGCCAGGGCGGCTTCTCCCGCAAGGGGATGTTTGCCTCCATCCCTTACCTGGTGGTGCAGTACGACGGGGGCAGGGAGAAACAGTGCAACTTCAAGTATGAGGAGCAGGTGGACCAGATCCTGGACTGCCTGGCAAAGGAGCACCCCGAGATCAAGCGGGTGAGCGCCGCCGCCGAGCAGCGGCTGGCCCAGCGGGAACAGGAGCGGGCCGCCCGCAAAAAGCCCGACCTCTCTCCCCAGGCACAGAAGACCATCCGCACCCTGCAGGAGGCCTCGGATTACCTGGAGCAAAAGTCGGAGCTGTCCACCGAGCTGAGCCAGGCAGCCAAGCGCAAACGGGCCTACCACTGCAGCAAGCCCAGCTACCGCTGGGTGGCTCTGGCCATCACGGTGCTGGGGCTGATTGCCCTGGTATTCGGCGTCGCCACGCTGCTCCAGGGCCGGGGCAGCTTCGGGGTGTATTTCGCCCTGTTTGGCCTGGCCGCCATCTTTATGTTCTCGGGGGCCAGCGTGCTGCCCACCGCCCAGAACAACAAAAAGGTGGTGATGGGCCGGGCAGACCGGGCCCTCCAGGCCATGGAGCAATATCTGCGCAGCTACCCTGCTTTCCCGGTGCCGGCCCGGTACGCCCACCCTGTGGTGCTGCGACGGATGATCCGGGCGGTGGAGGAGGGCCGGGCCGTCACCCAGGCCGAGGCCCTGGAAGCTGTCAAACAGGAGCTGAAAGCCCTGAACTCGGATGTGGAGGTGGACCAGGAAGAATACGATGAAGTGGTCACCATCAAACCCATGTTCCTGAACGAAGATTACCGCTGAAAAAGGACACCCCCGGACCGCTGGCCCGGGGGTGTTTTGACTTTACTGTGGTGCTGCAGTGCCGCGGCACTGTGCTGAATTCACAGATTTGGAGCGCCGAATTTGTGAAGAACACAAAAGTTTGATCTTTTGAGTAAAATCGACCGTTTGTTCCTTGATTCGACTGTCCCAAACATGGTATGATACCCTTGTAAATAGAGGTTTGTGCCGGCGGATGGAGCCGGCACAAACCGCGTGTGACAGGAAAAGGCCGGGGCTGTCCGCTGGGGCGTGTCTCCGGCCCTTGATCCAGAAAGGAGCCGGGGTATGGTGCACTGGATGGGACGGACAAGACGCATTTTGGCCATGGGAATGCTGGCTGCGGCCCTGCTGGGCGGCTGCGGTTCCACAGGGGGCGGCCTGCCGGCCAGCTCCATTCAGATCCTTGAGGGGGAAGCCGAAGAGGAAACCATGGCCCAGGAGCTGCAAAAGCAGATTGTGGCCGTTTTGAATGTAAAGCGACCGCTGGATAAGCGGATGACTTCTGACGCTGCCCTGGAGCAGGCCGCCAGCTTTTTCCTGGACTATCTGCTCCAGGACCCGAACATCGATCTGTCCAATATGCAGAACCCCACCAATCTGGGTGGGATGCTGACGGACAAAGATAACTATGCCTTTGTGTACGACGGAGAGCTGTCGGCTGTACAGGTGGGGAAGAAGGTTCTGGATAAGCTGAAAGAACTGGCTTCAGACCACTACCTGAAGTATAAAAACTTGGAGAGCATTGCCGTTGTCTACGGCGAGCAGGCAGGAAAGTCGCTCTGGCTGGTGCTGGTCCACTATCCGGTGGACGAAACAGGCACCGGGTCGGAGGATGAGGGGGCGAGCTCCCAGACAACAGAGGATACAGACCCCGAAAAAACAGGGGATTCTGAAACAGAAAACGAACCCTAGACTTGAACCACCCACCGCTTTGCGGCTGCACCGCAGGGCGGTTTTTGCAACGAGGAGGAAAAAACGTGGAATATTTTACCCTGTGGAATGGCGTGCAGATGCCGGCGCTGGGCTTTGGCACCTGGACCCTCCGGGGTCAGCAGGGCCGGGAGTGCATCCGCCAGGCCCTGGCGGTGGGGTACCGGCTGCTGGATACCGCCCGGATGTATGAAAACGAGGAGGCGGTGGGCCAGGCGGTGAAGGACAGCGGCCTGCCCCGGCAGGAGGTGTTTCTGACCACCAAGCTGTGGCAGCCCAGCAACAGCTACCAGAAGGCCAAAGCCGACATCGACCGCTCCCTCCAGGCCCTGGGCACCGACTATGTGGATCTGCTTTTGCTCCACGAGCCCTACCCGGAATCGGCCGGGATGTACCGGGCCATGGAAGAGGCCTGCCGGGCCGGCAAGGCCCGGGCCATCGGGGTGTCGAATTTCAACGAAGAGGAATATAACACCTTGGTAAAACAGTGCGAAATCCGCCCGGCGGTGAACCAGGTGGAGTCCCACATCTATTATCCCCGGCTGGCCCTGCAGAAGGCCATGGCAGCCCAGGGCACCCGGATGCAGTCCTGGGCGCCCTTCACCGAGGGCCGGCGGGACCTGTTCCATGAGCCGGTGCTGCTGGAAATCGGCCGGGCCCACCGCAAGAGCGCGGCCCAGGTGGCCCTGCGGTATCTGATCCAGAACGGCATTGCCGTCATCCCCAAGTCGGTCCGCCGGGCGCGGATGGAGGAGAATTTTGCAGTGTTTGACTTCACCCTCACCGGGGAGGAGCTGGCCCAGATCGGGGCGCTGCAGGGACCGGATTCCCTCTTCGGGTGGCCCTGAAAAGCAGGTGCACCCGCACCGGGATTGTGTTATAATGAATCCAAACAGACCAAAGAAGGTTTTCAGGATGGAACAGAATGTGGAACGGGTGGCCCGTTTTTTGCAGGAGGCCGGCACCTATTACCTGGCGACGACCGAGGGGGATCAGCCCCGGGTGCGCCCCTTTGGGACGGCCCATCTGTTTGAGGGAAAGCTGTATATCCAGACCGGCAAGGTCAAGCCGGTGTCCCATCAGATTCTGGCCAACCCCAAGGTGGAACTCTGCGCCTTTATGAACGGGGAGTGGATTCGTGTGGCAGGGGAGCTGGCCGAGGATGACCGGCGGGAAGCCCGGCAGTCCATGCTGGACGCCTACCCCTCTCTCCGGAAGATGTACGATGAAGATGACGGCAACACCCAGGTGTTCTACTTCAAGAGCGGGGAAGCCACCATCAGCTCCTTCACCCACCAGCCCGAAGTGCTCCGGTTTTGACGGCAGAGAAAGGAATGTCCCATGAAACAGTATCTGGCCTTTGACATCGGGGGCACCTTCATCAAATATGCCCTGATGGGGGAGGACGGCAGCTTTTTGGAAAGCGGCAAAGTCCCCACCCCCGCCGACACCATGGAGCACCTGCTGGGGGACCTGGAACAGATCGGCCGGCAGTATGCGGGGCAGTATGACGGGGTGGCGGTGTCCATGCCGGGGCGGGTTGACACCGCTGCAGGCATTGCCCACACCGGCGGCGCCCTGATCTACATCAAGGAAGCCCCTGTGGGGCAGATGCTGGAGCAGCGGCTGGGCAAGCCGGTGAGGGTGGCCAACGACGCCAAGTGCGCCGCCAACGCCGAGGCCTGGACCGGCGCCCTGGCGGATGTGGCCAACGGTGCTGTCCTGGTGCTGGGCACCGGCACCGGCGGCGCCATCGTCCTGAACCATCAGATCTGGATGGGCAACACCTTTGCCGCAGGGGAGCTGTCCTTCCTGCTGACCCGGTACAAGGGGATATCCCAGTCCTTCAGCGAGAACGCCCGGGATGGGTTTGAGGCCCTCTGGGCCAACCACGCCTCGGCCACCGGCCTGCTCCGCGCCTACGCCGCCCGCAAGGGCATCCCGGCGGAAGGTCTGGACGGCCTGCAGTTTTTTGCCGCCTATGACGCCGGCGAGCCGGAGGCTGCCGCGGCCCTGGCCGACTTTGGCGAGATGACGGCGGCGGGGATTTACTCGGTCCAGTCGGTGCTGGACCTGGGCCGCTACGCCATCGGCGGCGGCATCAGCGCCCGCCCCGAGGTCACCGACATCGTCCGCATCAAGCTGGATGAGATTTACGCCGCCATCCCCTTCACTGCCTTTGGCAAGCCCGAGATTGTCCGCTGCCGCTACGGCAACGACGCCAACCTCATCGGCGCCTTGCGGTTCCTGCTGCAAAAAGCATAAGACAAACAGAAAAGCCCTCTGCCAAGTGAACTGATCCAAATTGTGCGGACAGTACAAAAAAGCCCCAAGTGTAGGATATTAGGATTCAGCAGGAGTGGCGGA
>CALWZK010000051.1 GCA_944386015.1 uncultured Faecalibacterium sp. | reverse complement strand
GCCAGTCTTTGATTCGTTTACTTCTACCCCTTGCAGGCCTCTTTTTTGTACTGTCCGCACAATATGGGGCGGTTCAGATGGAGGAGCTTTCTTTTGCAACAGCCTCAGTAGCCCCGGACCGAGAAGCCCCGGTCCCAGGGGTTGAGGGGGATTTCCTTGGACTGGATGCCGGTGATCTGGACATAACCGCCGGCGGCGATCATATCAAAGAGGCGGGCAAAGAGGTCGGGGTCCCCCTGGACTTCCAGGGTGACGCTGCCGTCGTCCTCGTTTTCCACCCAGCCGGTGAGGCCCAGCTGGCCGGCGGCATACCGGGCCCGGTAGCGGAACCCCACCCCCTGGACCCGGCCGGTGACGCTGTAGCGGCGGCGCACCGTCCCTTCAGGCAGGGACGGCGGGGTGCGGTCCTTCTCCTTCTGTTTCAGAAAATCAAACATGGCCATGTTACAGCTCCTGGTAAGCGTCCATCATGGCGGGGATGAACTGCTTTTTGCGGCTCACCACATCGGGCAGCACCCAGCTGCCGTCCTCCTGGGGCTCCTGGTCAAAGGCGGCCCGCAGCATATCGGGGGCGTGGCGGCCGGTGCAGATCACCACGCTGGCCTTCTTGGGCACCTCGGTGAGCATCATATACAGGTCTTCCACGTTCTGCTTCCGGCGGGCTTCTTCCAGGTAGGGCATCAGCAGGTTCTGGGCCGCCTGGAGGTTGCTGTGGGTCATATAGCTGCCCTGGGCCACGCCAAACCGCAGGTCGCCGCACATAAAGACCTTGAAGTCCTGGAGGAACACTTCCTCGGGGGTCTTGCCGTCCAGCTTTTCGCCGGCCTCAAACATCTCGTTGGCAAACTCCTCCAGGTCCACCCCGGCAATGGTGGACAGCCGCCGGGCGGTGGCCTCATCCAGGGGGGTGCAGGTGGGGCTGCGGAACATCAGGGTGTCGGACAGGATGGCCGCCATCATCAGGCCGGCGATCTGGGGCGGGATCTCCACCCCCTGCTCGTCGTACATCTGGGTGACGATGGTGCAGGTGCAGCCCACCGGCTGGTTGCGGAAATACACCGGGCCGCTGGTCTCCAGGCTGCCGATCCGGTGGTGGTCGATGATCTCCAGGATCTCGGCCTGGTCAAAGCCCTCCACCGCCTGGGTGGCCTCGTTGTGGTCCACCAGGATGATCCGGCGCTTGCTCAGGTTGATGATGTTCCGGCGGCTGACCATGCCGCAGTACTTGCCGTTCTCGTCCAGAATCGGGAAGTAGCGGTGACGGTACTTGGCCATCACCCGGGTCACATCCGCCACCGGGGTCACACGGGTGAACTTGAGGATGTTCTCGGTGGTCATGTAGTAAGAGATGGGGGCGCACTGGCTGATCAGCTTGCCGGCGGCGTAGGTGTCAAAGGGCACCGTCATGATGTTGACGCCGGTCTCCTGGGCGATGCGGCTGATGGTCTTGCCCACCTTGGAATCGTTGCAGATGATCAGCAGCGAGGCCTCCTGCTCGATGGCGCACAGCTGGCTCTCGTAGCGGTTGGTGAGGATCACCACATCCCCCTTCTCCACCGCGTTTTCCAGCATTTCGGGGGTGGCGGTGCCGATGTGGACATTGCCGGCGGTGCAGATGCCCTCCTCGCTGCCCACCACCATCTCGCCTCCCAGGGTCTCCAGGATATTCTTGTAGGTGGTGTGGGTCTTGGCCAGCACAGCGGTATCAAAGACGTCCATGTTGGCGGTGGCGATGTCTTTCACCGTGATGACGCCCAGCAGGTCATTGTCGGGGCTCACCACCGGCAGGGTGTCGATGTCCCGGTCCCGCATGATCTGCCAGGCCCGGCGCAGGCTGGTGGAGCCGTCAATGCCCTCCATCTCGCGGTAATCCACATCCCGGATTTTGGGGTTGACGTCGGTGCACATCCGGGGCGGCTCCACCCCGAACTTTTTGAGGACAAACTCGGTCTCCTGGTTCATCTTGCCGGCCCGGCGGGGCTCGTACACCAGATCGCTGGTCTTGTTCTTGAGGGCCGCATAGGCAATGGCAGAACAGATGGAGTCGGTGTCCGGATTGCGGTGGCCGATGACCACGACTTTATGGGCTTCATTGGGCATAGGTTCATTTACCTCCGTTGCTATGGTCTCAGCCCCGGTCCCCCTGCAAAGGCTCCGGGGATGGTAGTTCCTTCTGTTATCTTTTATTGTAGCATATCCGGCCCCGGGGGTAAATAGCTGCCCAGCGAAAAACACAGGCAGATTCTGCCGGCCAAACCGGCCCCCGGCCGCATAGCAAAAGCCGCAGCGGGCGGGCCGCTGCGGCTTTTTTCACTGTTCCACGTGGAACATTTTTTCGGTTCAGAACAGCCCCTCTTCCAGGCATACATCCTGTTTGGGGACTTTGGCCCAGTCAAAATCGGCCAGCAGGCTGTCGGGGGTCCGGGGGTCGGGGCGGGCCTGGAGGCCGTAGAGGTAGGCCAGTTTGCCGATGATCTCGGGGGCGGTGTACCTGTCCCGGAGGTGTTCCAGGCTCTGGTCCCCGTCCCGCTTGGACAGCCGCCGCCCCTGGGCGTCCAGCAGCAGCGGGCAGTGGGCAAAGGCCGGCGGGGTCAGGCCCAGCAGCCGGTAAAGATAAATCTGCCGGGCGGTGGAGGACAGCAGGTCTGCCCCCCGCACCACCTGGGTGACCCCCATCCGGGCGTCATCCACCACCACCGCCAGCTGGTAGGCAAACACCCCGTCGGCCCGCCGGAGATAGAAATCCCCGCAGCCGGTGAGGAGGTTTTCCCGGTGTTCCCCCATGCACAGGTCGGTGAAGGCGATCTCCTCATCGGGCACCTTGATCCGCCAGGCGGGGGCTTTGGTGCGGCTCTTTTCCGCGATCTGGGCGGGGGTTAAGTTCCGGCAGGTGCCGGGGTACACCACATTCCCGTCGGAAGTGTGGGGGGCGCTGGCAGCGTGGAGCTGGGCCCGGGAGCAAAAGCAGGGGTACACCAGCCCCATCTCCTCCAACTTGCGGTAACTCTCCGTATAGATGCCGGCGCACTCGCTCTGGTAGTAAGGGCCGTGGGGGCCCCCGTCCGAGCCCCCTTCATCCCACACCAGGCCCAGCCACCGGAGGTCCTCCTCCAGCTGGTCGGCATAGATGCGGGGGCAGCGGGCGGCATCCAGGTCCTCAATCCGGAGGACAATTTTTCCCCCCTGGCTTTTGGCGGACAGCCAGGCCAGCAGACTGCAGGCCAGGTTGCCCAGGTGGAGCCGGCCGCTGGGGCTGGGGGCAAACCGCCCGACGGGGCCGGTCACAGTTCCAGCTTCCAAACCCCGTCAGCGGGCTGGAAGATGGGGGTGTTGTAGAAGGTCTCGCAGGCCCGGACCATGTAGGCCACGTCTGCGCAGCTGGCGGTTTCCACAGCCGAGTGCATGGCCAGCTGGGACAGGCCGATGTCCACCATGGGGATGGCGATCTGGTGGCCCAGCAGGTTGCCCAGGGTGGAGCCGCCCCGGACGTCGGCCCGGTTGGCAAAGATCTGGACCGGCACCCCGGCCTTGCCGCAGATCTGCTGGAAGGCAGCGGCGGTGAAGCCGCTGGTGGTGTAGGTCTGGCTGGCGTTGTACTTCAGCAGGATGCCGCCGCCCAGACGGACCGGGCTGCGGGGATCGCTCTTCTCGGGGTGGTTGGGATGGGTGGCGTGGCCGTTGTCGGCGCTGAGCAGCAGGCTGTTGGTGCGGGCGCAGACGCTCTCTTCCCGGGTGACCCCCATGGCCTCCTCGATCCGGGCCATGGTGTCGGCCATCAGGGTGCCCTGGGCGCCCTGACGGGAGGAAGAACCCACTTCCTCGTTGTCAAACATGCACCAGACGTCGGCCCGGCCTGCCTCCTTGCCCTCGCCGGCCAGGAAGCCGCAGAGGGTGGTGTAGGCGCACTCCAGGTCGTCGATGCGGCCGGACATGAACAGTTCCCCGTCCACGCCCACACGCTCGGCTTTCTGGCGGGTGCAGAGCACCAGGTCATGGGACAGGATGTCCCCGGCGGCCACCCCGGCCTCGGCGGCCAGGATGTCCATCAGGGAGCTGCCGCCCTCCAGGCCGCAGATGGGCTGCAGGTCCACCTGGTAGTTCCAGTTCTTGCCGGTGTTGGCGTCCCGGTCAAAGTGGATGCAGACGTTGGGGATGCACAGCAGGGCCCGGTCGGGGGCCACCAGCCGGGTCTCTACGCCCTGGGCGGTCTTGACCAGCAGGCGGCCTGCCACCCCGAGGGGACGGTCCAGCCAGGTGGGGGCGATCATGCCGCCGTAGCCCTCGGTCTCAGCCTTCAGGTAGCCCCCGTCCTTGATGTCGGGGACTTTGATCCGCCAGGTGGGAGAATCCCCGTGGCTGGCGGTGACGTGCCAGCCGGTCAGCTTGCCCTGGGGCATCCGCCAGGCCAGCACCGCAGTGCCGTTGCGGGTGGTGTAGTAGCGGCCGCCGGCCTCCAGCTTCCAGGGCTGGCCTTCGGGGCAGAGGGTGTAGCCCTCCTGCTCCAGAATCTCACAGGCTGCAGCCGCCGAGTGGAAGGGGCTGACGCTCTTGTCCAAAAATCCAAACAGGCCCTCCAGCAGGGTCTGCTCATCGGTATAACGCTTTTCCATGTTTGTCCTCCAAAAAAGGGAGAGGCAGGGCGGTTGTCCTGTCCCTCCGATCGGTTGTTCCGGCATCCCGATTATAGCGCGTTTGACACCACCGGTCAACCGGCACCAAAAAGCCGCGGCCAGGCCCTGGGCCCGCCGCGGCAACGTCTCGGATTTCTAAGAGGTGGACAGTGCATTCTGCCCCATCAGTTCCTCCAGCTGGCGGCGGACCTGGACGGCGTCCAGGCCGAACACCAGCTGCACTTCCCTGCTCTGGCAGTACATCCCGTCGGGGGCCAGATCCCGCAGAAGCTGCTGGTCCAGCAGATCCACATCCTTCACCCAGATCCGCAGACGGGTGAAGCAGTTGTTCAGCCGGAGGATGTTGTCCCGGCCCCCCAGGGCGGCCAGCAGGGCCTGGTACGGGAAGCCGGCCTCCCAGTTGACAGGGGCGGTGGTGACGTGGGCCTCCCGGCCGGGGGTGCGGAGGTTCAGCCCCCGGATCAGCAGGGTGAACACCCCGAAGTAGACCAGGATTTCCGCCCCGGCCAGCAGATACAGAACCGGATAGTTGGTCCGTTCAGGGCCGGCGGAGAGGTTCATGGCCAGGGAGGTGAACAGCCCGCCGGTGAAGGCGGTGACCCCGAACCAGTCCAGCAGCACCATGAACAGCCCTGCAATCGCCCCGTGGGCCAGCCAGAGCACCGGGGACAAAAAGCAGAACAGAAAATCCATCGGCTCGGTGGCCAGAGCCAGGGAGGCAGTCAGCACCAGGGGCACCAGCATGGCGGCGGTGCGGCGGCGGTTTTCGGGGCAGGCGCAGAAAATCATGGCGGCGGCAATCCCGAAATACCCGAAGGTCTTGGTGAAGCCGGTGTACATCCAGCGGATGCTGTCCGAAAGGGGCAGGCCCAGGCTGTACTGGGCCATCACCACCGGGTAGGCCCCGGCGTACACCTGATCCCCCACCATCAGGGTGCCCCCCAGAGAGGTAAACTGGAATGGCATATACACCAGATGATGGAGGCCGGTGGGGATCAGCACCCGCTCCAAAAAGCCGTAGAGGAACAGACCGGCATCGCCGGCAGAGGCGATCCAGCCGGTGATGCCGTTCACCACCTGCTGCACCGGGGGCCAGACAAAGCAGGAGGCCACCCCCAGCCCCAGGGCCAGCCCCGCCATGCACAAAAAGGAGAGCCGGGCCCCGCCGTAAATCCGCAGGGGCGCAGGCCGGAAGGTCACGCCGCAGGTGCGATTGTACACCCAGCCGGTGACAAAGCCCAGCAGAATCCCGCCGGTGACCCCCATGTCCACCGTCTGGATCCCCAGCACAGAGGCCTGGCCGGTGCCGTACAGGCCAAAGGAGGGATCATCGGCGGCCAGAAGGCCCAGCTGTTCCAGGGTGGTGTGGCCCGCCGTCAAAAAGACCAGATAGGAAAGGAAGGCAATCAGCGCAGCCTGGTGCTTGTCGCTCCGGGCCAGAAAAGCCGCCACCCCCACACAAAACACAACCCCCAGGTTCTGGATGATGGCCATCATGCCATCGTAGATCAGATTCCCCAGCAGGGCCAGAGGCTGCCACCGGAGGATTGGGACAAAGGTCCCCAGCCCGGCCGACGCCAGCAGGGCACCCAGGGCCAGCAGCAGGCCTGCCACCGGCAGGCAGCTGAGGGACGCCAGCATGGCGGTGGAGAACTTCTCCAGCGCAGACACAACGTTCTCTTTTGGCTTCATCCCGATGATCTCCCCTTCTCTCAAAATCCCAAAGACCAGGTTTGAGCCCATTATACAAAGGGGTTTGGGGGGTTGTCAATCGCCAACAAATTGCATAAAGTGCAATATGTTTGCACTTTATGCACGCCCAGTTTTAGAGGAATATTTTTATTTTCCCGGAGGGATGCAGCTATTTTGATTGATGATCTATACCCGCCCGCCGCCCATAGCGGAACCCCCGCGGCTGCGCCGCCGCCCCTGCCGGGGCTCTGGACCAGAAACTGTTCCTTCCAGGGTCAGGCTGCAGCCTGCCTCATAGTCTCGGCACAGCCAACAGGAGGAGGAAGAAGTCATGGGCAGCAAGCCCCACGGGGGCGGGCCCGCAGGGCCGGGGGAACATATAAAGGGCGGCGGGCGCTTGCAAAAACCGGCGCGCTGCTCCGGGTTGCCGTTAGCCAAATATACGGCGCGGGTCGCGGCCCGCTTGTAAAAAGCAGACCGCGTTCCTCTTGCGCTTGGCCGATTTTCGCGGCGCGGGGCGGTGCCCGCTTGCGAAAACCGGAGCGCTGCGCCAAACACAGCTCCCTGTTTCATCCACAGGATGCGGTCGCTGTGTTTGCCCCTGCTCCGCTTCGGCTGTTTCTGCCGCAGGCAGCGCTTGGCTCAGCTGCAAACGCCGACTAAGATGCACGGAGCAAGACCGCCGGTGAGACGCAACGTGAGTGCGGCCAGAGTTGCGCGGTACCCAGTGAAACCTCTTGCGCTTAGCCGATTTTTGCGGCGCGCCGCGGCGGGCGCTTGCAAAAACCGGAGCGCGGCGCCAGCGGCGGCTCCCTGTTTCGTCCACTGGACGCGGTCGCCGCCGCTGCCTTTTGCCCACTTTTCTTCCAGAAAAGTGGGGGCGTTGACAACGGGCAGGCGGGAAAGTATACTGGTATTGAATCCCTGAAAGAATCAGGACTGCCGCCGCCACCCGGCGCACAAAGGAGGTCTTTCGATATGAAACGCAATGGTTGGAATCGCTTCCGCGCTGCTGGCTGCTGCGCGGCTCTGCTTGTCTCCCTGGTGCTGGCCGGCTGCAGCAATGCAGCCTCCACCCCCGGCACCGATTCATCCGCCCCCTCCTCCCAGGCACTGAGCGAGGCCCCCGCCTCAGAAGCTGTGCCCTCCGGCGAGGATGACACCACCCCCGCCCCCAACGCAGAGGTGGACGGCTCGGAAAACAGCTTCAACGGCATCACCGACCCCGCCGGCGCTTTCACAGGCTGCCTGGGCTGGGGCCCCGGCACCGCCGGCACCTCTCTGAAATCGGCAGCCGCTGCCGCTTCCATGATGGACTGGGCCCAGGAAAACGGCGCCGCCAACCGCAGCAGCGATGCCCTCAGCGATACCCTGTCCCAGTGGTTTGACTCCCTGGACACCTTCGACCAGGAAAACTTTGCCGAGGCCTGGCCCCTGATCCAGGAGACCGCCCAGGAAATCCTGGATGATCCCGACACGGTCCTTCCCCGTCTGGAGGACGCCGGGATCCAGGAGGCCCCCACCTGCTCGGCAGAGGACTGGTCGGCTCTGGCCGGCGCCCTCAACGCCATTGTCCCCGAACCCCAGCAGTAAACCGGATACGCAAAAAGCCGCAGCCTTTTGGGCTGCGGCTCTTTTTGGTTTGGGGAAGAATCAGACCTTCTTCAGGACATAGGCGCGCTGGCCCAGGCCGATCTTCTCGGCCTGCTCCAGGGTTGCCTTCCACTCGATGTTGGGGTTGGAATCCTTGAAGTTGTCGTGGTAGCAGTTCCAGCCGGGTTTGGCCAGGTTCTGGCCCAGCTGGCTGTTGGCAATGGGGGTTGCTGCCAGGCAGGCGTCGGCACAGGCCTGGTCCAGGGCCACCGGGTCAAAGGATGCGAACATGCCGATATCCGGCAGGATGGGGGCGTCGTTCTCGCCGTGGCAGTCGCAGTTGGGGCTGATGTCCTGCACCAGGCTGATGTGGAAGCAGGGACGGCCGGCGCAGACGGCGGCGGCATACTCGGCCATCTTGCGGTCCAGCTCCTCGTTGGCGCTGTTGTCCAGGGAGTAGATGGCGTCGAAGCTGCAGGCGCCGATGCAGCGGCCGCAGCCCTTGCACAGATCGTAGTCGATGACGGCCTTGTTCTCTGCATCGTAGTGGATGGCGTCCGAGCCGCACTCCTTGGCGCAGCGGTGGCAGCCGCGGCACAGGTCACGCTGGACCGCCGGGGCGCCGGAGGAATGCTGCTCCATCTTGCCGGCACGGCTGCCGCAGCCCATGCCGATGTTCTTGATGGCGCCGCCGAAGCCGGTGGACTCGTGGCCCTTGAAGTGGGTCAGGCTGATGAAGACGTCGGCGTCCATGATGGCCCGGCCGATCTTGGCGGTCTTGCAGAACTCGCCGTTGGGCACAGGCACTTCCACCTCGTCGGTGCCCCGCAGGCCGTCGCCGATCAGGATCTGGCAGCCGGTGGTCATGGGCCAGAAGCCGTTGGTCTGGGCGCAGGTCAGGTGCTCCAGGGCGTTCTTGCGGCTGCCCGGATACAGGGTGTTGCAGTCGGTCAGGAAGGGCATGCCCCCCTGCTCCTTGCACAGGTCGGCCACCACCTTGGCGTAGTTGGGACGCAGGAATGCCAGGTTGCCCAGCTCGCCGAAGTGCATCTTGATGGCCACAAAGCGGCCGGTCATATCAATGTTCTTGATGCCGGCCGCCAGGCACAGGCGGCGGAGCTTTTGGGTCAGGCTGGTGCCCACCGGGCACCGGAAATCGGTAAAATAGACAGCGGAACCTTCCATGTATTCGTCCTCCTTTGGGCGGGGCAGCCGCCCAGCTTGCAACTCTCTGACAGGAAAATTATACCACAATCCTTTTCATCTGGAAAGACGGCCCGCCTCAGACAAAGGCTGCCACTGCGGCCACACCCAGCACAATCAGGCCCAGCGCGATCCGGTAAATGCCGAAGAACTTGAAGTCGTGGCTCTTGACGTAGGCCATCAGGAACCGGATGGCGGCCATGCTGACCACAAAGGCGGACACGCAGCCGGTGACCAGGATGGCGATCTCGGTGCCGGTCATGGTTTCCCCTTCCAGCACAAACTTGACCACCTTCAGCAGGGATGCGCCGGCCATCACCGGGATGGCCAAAAAGAAGGTGAACTCAGCCACAGCGGCCCGGGACAGGCCCAGCAGCAGGCCGCCCACGATGGTGGCGCCGCTGCGGGAGGTGCCGGGGATGATGGCCAGCATCTGCCACACGCCGATGATGAAAGCTTCCCGGTAGCTGATCTGTTCCAGCCGGGTGACCTTGGCGGCGGCGCCCCGGTTTTCCACCAGGATGAACAGGATGCCGTAGAGGATCAGCATGGCGGCCACCGTGATGTAGTTGTAGAATTTTTCTTCCATCCAGTCATCCAGCGGGCTGATGACCAGCACCGGCAGGGTGGCCACCACCACCTTGAACCACAGGCTCCACACCGAAGCCTTGGAGACGATTCTGCCGTGGCGGAGGCCGAAGGGCCACAGTTTGCCCCAGAACAGCACCACCACTGCCATGATGGCGCCCAGCTGGATCACCACCCGGAACATCGAGATGAAGGCGTCGGTGGCATTGAACTGGATCAGCTGTTCCACCAGGATCATGTGGCCGGTGGAGGAGATGGGCAGCCATTCGGTGATGCCCTCCACAATGCCCATCAGCAAAGCCTTGATGATTTCTATCAGCATACAAACTCCTCTCCGCACCGGCACCCCGGCGCGCTCTATGATTTGCCCCTCCAGTATACCATACTTTTTCATGAAAAAGTATGCAAAAAGTTTTTTCTGTGTACCGCGCAACTCTGGCCGCACTCACCTTACACCTAGCCGGCGGCAAACCCCTGCATCTTAGTCTGCGTTTGCAGCTGAGCCGAGCGCTGCCTGCGGCAGATACAGCGAGGCGAAGCTGGCTGCGCAGCTGAGGCGCTGCCTGCGGCAGAAACAGCCGAAGCGGAGCAGGGGCAGCCGTCCAAATATACAAGCGGGCCGCGACCCGCGCCGTATATTTGGCTAACGGCAACCCGGAGCAGCGCTCCGGTTTTTGCAAGCGCCCGCCGCGGCGCGCCGCAAAAATCGGCTAAGCGCAAGAGTAGCTGCGCCCGGTACGACACAAACTGCCTTTCTTTTGATCTGTCATCGAATCCCGCCCGCCGCCCATAGCGGTGCCCCCGCGGCTGCGCCGCCGCCCCTGCCGGGGCTCTGAACCACAAACTGCTTCTTCTGGGGGCAGGCTGCGCAGCAGCCGCAAAGTTCTGCCTAACAGTTCCGGCAAAGCCGCCGGGCAAGGGAACAGTGAATGTCTCAGAGCCCCCGTATGGGGGCGGGCCCGCAGGGCCCGGGGAACATCTAGAGCAAACCCAGAAAATAGAGTGAAGTCACCGCCGCACTGTACAGCAGTGGTATGATAAATGTGGAGATGA
>CALWZK010000050.1 GCA_944386015.1 uncultured Faecalibacterium sp. | reverse complement strand
CTGAAGGCTGCTTACGCCAAGTTCATCGAGACCAAGAACAACACCCGCGCCAACGACGAGCCCGCAAAGGCCCTGATCGCTGAGCTGGAGAAGGCTGCTGCAGCAGGCTGCGAGAAGTCTGCTGAGGTGCTGAAGAGCAAGCAGTACATCGCCAAGAAGTCCGTCTGGATCTTCGGCGGTGACGGCTGGGCATACGACATCGGTTACGGCGGACTGGACCACGTCCTGGCTTCGGGCGAGGACGTCAACGTCATGGTCTTCGACACCGAGATGTACTCCAACACCGGCGGACAGGCTTCCAAGGCTTCCAACATCGGTGAGGTCTGCCAGTTCGCAGCCGCCGGCAAGGAAGTCAGCAAGAAGAGCCTGTCTGAGATCTGCATGACCTACGGCTACATTTATGTTGCTCAGATCGCTCTGGGCGCCAACATGAACCAGGCTGTCAAGGCCATTGCTGAGGCTGAGGCTTACCCCGGCCCGTCCCTGATCATCGGCTACGCTCCCTGCGAGCTGCACGGCATCAAGGGCGGCATGACCAACTGCCAGAACGAGATGAAGAAGGCAGTGGAGTCCGGCTACTGGAACCTGTTCACCTTCAACCCCGCACTGAAGGCCCAGGGCAAGAACCCCTTCACCCTGACCTCCAAGGCTGTGGATGGCGAGAAGTACCAGAACCTGCTGGCCACCGAGACTCGTTACAGCCGTCTGAGCCGCGCCTTCCCCGACCGCGCCAAGAAGCTGTTCGAGGAGAACCAGAAGGCCGCCGAGGATCGCTACGAGCACCTGACCCGTCTGGTGGAGCTGTACAAGTAATTGTCAGCCAACCCTGGGAAAGGCTCTGCGCGAGCTGAGCTGACCAAAAGCTGAACAAGGCACCCCGTTTGTCTGAAAAGGCAGGCGGGGTGCCTTTTTATTTTTTGTTTTTGATGCGCCCCAGGTGCTTTGTGCTGTATTGTTTTATTTTTGATCTATACCCTCCGGGTTGCGGTGCCCTGTTTTTGCGGCGCGGGGCGGGGCCCGCTTGCAAAAAGCAGACCGCTGCCCCTGCTCCGCTTCGGCTGTTTCTGCCGCAGGCAGCGCCTCAGCTGCGCAGCCCGCCGCCCTTTTAATGTTCCCCCGCGGCTGCGCCGCCGGTCCTCTTGCGCTTAGCCGATTTTTGCGGCGCGGGGCGGTGCCCGCTTGCAAAAACCGGAGCGCTGCGCCAGCTTCGCCTCGCTGTTTCTGCCGCAGGCAGCGCTCGGCTCAGCTGCCCCATACGGGGGCTCTGTGCCTTTGGCTGCTCCTTTCCCCTGCATCTTTGCCGGAACTGTTAGGCAGAGCTTTGCGTCTGCTGCGCGGCCTGAACCTAGGATGAGCAGTTTGTGGTTTAGAGCCCCGGCAGGGGCGCGGCCGCAGGCCGGGGGGTTCCGCTATGGGTGGTGGGCGGGTATAGATCAAAAATAAAATCACCAAGCCCCACCTTGGCCAGAAGACACCGCAACCCGGTGGACTTAGATAAAAGATCGAAAATAAGCTAAGACTAAAGTCAAAGGAAAACAGAAGATCAGAAGCCCTGTGTCGTATCGTGCCGCAGGCACAAACGCAGACTAAGATGCAGGGCTTTGCCGCCGGTTCGGTGTAACGTGAGTGCGGTCAGAGTGACCCGGTACCCAGTAAAACCTCTTGCGCTTAGCCGATTTTTGCGGCGTGCCACAGAGGGCACTTGCAAAAATCGGAGCGCGGCGCCAGCGGCGGCGCCTTGTTTCGTCCAACGGACGCAGTCGCCGCCGCTGCCTTTTGCCTACTTTTTCTTGCAAGAAAAAGTAGGAGGGAGGTAAAATTTTTGTTGGGGGTTGACCGGCCCCAAAAGGCGCGTTATAATCAAGACTGAGCAAAAATTTGGGAGGTGAACGCAGAAAGATGGACCCGGATCATAGTAGATCCGAGCGGTACAGCGCATCGGAAAATGAAAAAGCTGCGTTCGCTTTGCAGGGTGACGGAAGAAAAGTCCGGGGCTGAGAGCCCGGGGCTGAGAGCCCGGGGCTCTGTTTCCCGTGATAGAAAAGGGAGTGTTGAGGCACTCCCTGTGCGGCTGCGCGGCATCCGCGGCAGGATTGTGGTCCTGCCGCTGTGAGCTGCGCATTTTTTATATCCCGATGGACTGTACCCTCCTGTAGTATCGTGATTGGAGGAGGCAAAACCTATGGATAAAAAAGAGAAGGAATCTCTGGACCACCAGAACCTGGACCACCTGGAACAGATGCCGGCGCAGGAACTGCCCGACGATATTCCCGCGGAGGTCCGTGAAAAGCTGGCCCGGGATCTGAACGATGCGGAGGCCGCAGAGGACCTGCGGCAGGATGCCCGGGATGCAGAAAAAGAGGAGGCCAAAGAGGCCCCCGCTGCACCCAACCAGCTGACCAAAGGCCGGCTGCTCAAGCTGCTGGTGAAAAAACAGTATGTGAAACTGCGGGAAGCCACCGAGGATATGCAGCCCGCCGACCTGGCCGAGCTGCTGGAAGAACTGGACGAGAACAACCGTCTGGTGGTGTTCCGGCTGCTGAAAAAAGAGGTGGCCGCCGAGGCCTTCACCTATATGTCGGACGACGCCCGGGATGACCTGGTGGAGGCGTTCTCGGATGTGGAGCTGATCAACGCCATCGAGGAAATGAGCCTGGACGACGCCGCCGACCTGCTGGAGGATATGCCCGCCAGCGTGGTCAAGCGGGTGCTGGAAAAGTCTTCCCCCCAGACCCGTGAGAGCCTGAACAAGCTGCTGAACTACCCCGAAAATTCCGCCGGCAGCCTGATGACCCTGGAGTATGTCCGGCTGCGGAAGGAAATGAACGTCCGGGACGCCTTTGCCGCCATCCGCCAGCAGGGCGACCAGGCCGAGACCCTCTACACCTGCTATGTGGTGGAGAAAAACCGGCTGCTGGGCGTTGTGTCGGTCCGCAGCCTGCTGCTGGCCGACCTGGACACCCCCATCACCGAGATCATGGACGACAACGTCATCGCCGTCAAGGTCACCGATGACCAGGAATACGTCTCCCGTGAGATGCAGCGGTACGACTTCACCGCCATGCCGGTGCTGGACAACGAGGGGATGTTCGTGGGCATCATCACCATCGACGATGCAATCGATGTCCTGACCGAGGAATCCACCGAAGATATGCAGAAGATGGCCGCCATTCTGCCCGACGACGAGGCCACCACCTATTTCGGCACCAGCGTCTGGACCCACGCCAAACAGCGTATCCCCTGGCTGCTGATCCTGATGCTGTCCGCCACCTTCACCGGCATGGTCACTACCCACTACGAGGAGGCCTTTGTGGCCCTGCCCCTGCTGGTGTCCTTCATGCCCATGCTGATGGATACCGCCGGCAACTGCGGCAACCAGGTCAGCACCCTGATGGTCCGCGGCCTGGCCCTGGACGAGGTGAGCCCTGGGGATTTCCTCAAGGTCATGCTGAAGGAACTGCGGATCGCCGTCATCGTGGGCGCGGTGCTGGGCCTGGTCAACGGCCTGCGGATCTGGATCATGTACGGCGTGATCTATGCCGGCACCTACCAGAACGTCCCCGGCTATGTGCTGGTGGTCAGCCTGTCCCTGTTCCTCAGCGTCATCCTGGCCAAGCTGGTGGGCGGCATCCTGCCCCTGGGGGCCAAGAAGCTGGGCTTCGACCCCGCCATCATGGCCACCCCCTTCATCACCACCATCGTGGATGCCTGCAGCCTGATCCTGTATTTCCAGATCGCCATGCGGGTGTTCCACAACATGATGTAAAACCAAACTTCGCCCCTGTATCCTGCCGGATGCGGGGGCTTTTTGGTTCTGGCGGAAAGGTTTTCCACCGCAGAAAACAAAGCCTGTGGAAAACCCGGCCCTGCTTGTATCTTCCGGCCGGTTGTGCTATACTGGCTGCAGATTCACCAGCCTGAGAAAGGAACTGCTGCAAGATGAAGCGTTTTGATCGTCCTTAACCGACAAAGCCTGGTCCGGCGGGCCCCCAAGAGGGTGCGCCTGCTTTGCGCTGCGCTTTGTGAGGTATCGAGATGAAACGTTTTGCCTTTGCAGGCCGTCTGCCCGACGGCCTTGCCGCCATGTCCTTTTTGAACGGACTGGTCTTTTTTTCGCCTGTTTCCCTGCTGGTCCGCACCACGGCAGGGGTCACCGTCAGCCAGTTTTTCCTGCTGCAGGCGGTGCTGTCCCTGGCGGTGCTGCTGGGTGAGGTGCCCTCGGGGCGCCTCACCGACCGGATCGGCTGCCGGTGGGCGCTGATCCTCTGCGAGGGGCTGTTCTGGGCGGCCCGGGTGCTGCTGCTGGCGGCCTTTTTGACCCATTCCCTCCCCCTGTTTTTCCTGGAGGCGGTGGTGGAGGGCATTGCCATCAGCTTTGAGTCGGGGACCCTCAGCGCCTATCTCTATGGGGTGCTGCCCCCCGAGGACTATCTTGCCGGCAGCGCCCTGGCCGGCAACTGGGAGACCGCCGGCTATCTGTCCAGCGTCCTGTGCTACGGGGTGCTGTATGCTTTGGGGGGCATCCCCGGGCTGCTGATGGCCACTGCGGCGGCCAGCCTGCTGGCCTTTGGGGCCTCCTTTGCCCTGCCCGCCGTCACCCGCACCCGGCCCCGGGCCGAAAAAGCCCGGCCGGGGCTTTCCGGCCTGCTGCTGACCCGGCGGGCCCTGGCGGTGATCGGGGCCCTGGCGGCTTTGAGCCTGGGCCAGATCCTGGTAAACTTTTTCTACGCCCAAAAGCTCCAGGACTGCGGGGCGGACGCCGGCTGGCTCACCCCCATCATCCTGGCCTATTCGGCTTTGCAGATGCTGGCGGGGCCGGTGCTGGCCCGGCTGGGCACCCGCCGGGCGGTGAAGGCCCTGGGGGGCTTGTGCCTGCTGGCCGGGGCCGGGATGGCTGCCCTGGGCTTTGCCAGCCGGCTGCTCCCTGCCCTGGCGCTGATGCTGGTGCTGCCTTTGCTGCTGCGGCTGCCCGGCTGCGTGCTGGGCAAAGTCCAGAACGACCTGGTGGATGCCGCCGGCCAGGAGGACCGCCGGGCCGAGGCCCTGTCGGTGTTCAACATGAGCGGCAGCGTGCTGGAAGTCATCTTTCTGGTGGGGTCTTCGGCGGTGGCTGCCGCCGGGCCCGCCGCCTGCTTCGGGGTGGTGGGGCTGCTGCTGGCCGCCGCGGGGTGGGTGTCGGCCCGCTGCCTGACCAGAGAATCATAATGCATTTTGAGGAGGAATGACCATGCTGTATCCCCGGCAGAACGCCGCCCGTCTGACCATCAGCCTGGACGGCATCTGGGACTTTGCCCTGGATTAGGGGGACTCTGCTGCCCCCCTGCCGGGGGCAGAGCGGGCGGCGGTGCCCGCCAGCTTCAACGACCAGAACCCCGACCGGGCCTGGCGGGATCACTACGGCTGGGTGTTTTACCAGCGGAAGGTAACCCTGCCCCGGAGCTGCGCCGGCCAGCGGGTGGTGCTGCGGTTCGGGTCGGTGACCCACCAGGCCATGGTCTGGCTGGACGGGGTGCTGATTGCCCGGCACCAGGGTGGATTTCTCCCCTTTGAGGCCGACCTCACCGGCCGGCTGGCCCCCGGGGCCACCGCCCTGCTGACGGTGGCCGCCGACAACCGGGTGAGCCACAGCACCCTGCCGGTGGGCAATGAGCCGGGAGAAATCGCCTTCTTCGGGTCGGACAACGCCGGCATCCAGCGGCCTGTCACCCTGGTGTGCTGCCAGAACGACTACACCAAAGACATCACCACCCGCACTATGGATGTGGTCTGCCTCAACCGGTACTATGGCTGGTACAACCTGTCGGGGGACCTGGACGCAGCCTGCGCCGCCTTTGACGAGGAGCTGGACTTCTGGGAAACCATGGGCAGGCCGGTGGTCATCACCGAGTACGGCGCCGACACCGTCAACGGCCTCCACGACCCCTGCGGCGGGATGTTCAGCGAGGAATTCCAGGCCGAATACTATGAGCGGATGGGGGCTGTGCTGGATGGGCGCTCCTTCCTGATCGGGGAGATGCCCTGGAACTTCGCCGATTTTGCCACCATCCAGGGGCCCATGCGGGTGGGAGGCAACCGGAAGGGCCTGCTGACGCGGGACCGCCGGCCCAAGCTGGCAGCCCACACCCTGCGCCGCCGGTGGAACGCCATCCCCACCTTTGACGATCAAAAATAAGGGCGGTTTGCCGCCTATAACGTCTTGCACCTTGTTTCCGCCCTGACTATAATGGGGGGAAAGAAGGTGTTTTTTGTGTGGTTTGTGTTTGCGCTGGGGTCGGCCGTCTTTGCGGCCCTGACCTCCATCCTGGCCAAGGTGGGCATTGAAGGGGTGAACTCCACCCTGGCCACCGCCATCCGCACCGCGGTGGTGCTGGTGATGTCCTGGGGGATGGTGTTCATCACCAACACCCAGGGGGGCATCCGGGACATCGGCACCAAGAGCTGGCTGTTTTTGATCTTGTCGGGCCTGGCCACCGGCGCCTCCTGGCTGTGCTATTACCACGCGCTGCAGATCGGCGACGCCTCCATGGTGGTGCCGGTGGATAAACTCAGCGTGGTCATCACCCTGGTGCTGGCCTTTGTCTTTCTCCGCGAGCCTTTCACCGTCAAATCCCTGGTGGGCTGCGTGCTGATCACCGCCGGCACCCTCTACATGGTCCTGTAACAGAATACAAAAAACAAACTGCCCCTGCTGCCAAGCGCAGCAGGGGCAGTCGTACTGTTTTGGGTGGGGTTGGTTAAGCCTTTGCGTCCGGCTCCGAAGGCATATCGCCCACAGCGGCCCGGGTGGCGGGCAGCTGGAGCTCCGGCATCAGCTCATCGCTGATGACGGTCAGCATTTCTTCCAGCTTGGACACGTCCTCGGGGGAAAACCGCTCCCGCACCCGCTCGATGACGGTGTGCAGGTAGGCATAGCTGATGCTGTAATAGTCGATATACTTTTGGGTGGGGCGCAGATGATACTCCCGCCGGTCGGTGGTGGACTGGATCTTCTCCACGTACCCCTTGCGGACCAGGCTGCCGATCTTATAGGCGGCGTTGGGGGTGGAAATCTGCATCATCCGGGAAAACTCCGCAATGGTCGGTTCTCCCATGGCCATGATGCCCTCCATGCAGAAGGACTCGACGGTGGTGAGCGTCGCTTCCCGCGTGGCAAACCGATGAAAAACCTTCTGGTAAAAGTGGAGTTTGAATTTGGTGTATACGGCCTGGAACGCGTCCTCCAGCATGGGTTGGCCCCCTTTCTGAGGTATCTAATCCATAGTATAACACATTTTTGACGGAAGGGAAAGCCCCCTGCCCCCGAAAGCGGAGAAAAACCCCACCCGCCCCGTTGGAAAACCCTTCCCCCTCGCATGAAGGGGCGGGGCCGGGGGCAGACTAACCCCAGTCCAACGAAAGGGGGCGTTCGCCGTGCCGGATTACAGAGAACTTTACTTTGAGATGTTCCGGGCCAGCGAAGCAGCCATCCGGCTGCTGCAGCAGGCCCAGGCCAGGGCCGAGGAGGCCTATCTGGCGGAGGATCTGCCGCCGGTGGAGCTGCCTCCCCAGCCGCCCAACCGCCAGGGCGGGCCCCCCTGCTGAGGGTCAGCCCAGCTTGGACTGGGCCTTGGAAAAGAATTTGCCCTCGTCAATCACAAAACGCTGGTGCATCCCGCTGCCCACCGGGCCCTTTTCGTCCCGCATGGTCACCGTGAAGGTCAGCTTCCGGCCCTCCACCGCGATCAGCTCGCTGTCACAGGTGACGTGCATCCCCACCGGGGTGGGGGCGGTGTGCTCCAGGGACAGCTCGGTGCCCACCGTGCCGGTGCCCGGCTCCAGGGCCGGGGCCACGCTCTCCCAGCAGGTCTTTTCGGCCAGGGCCGCCAGGGCGGGGGTGGCGAAGACCTCCAGCGTCCCGCTGCCCATGGCGCGGGCGGTGTTTTCGGGGGTGACGGCCACCGTTTCGTGGCCGCAGATTCCAGCTTCCAGCATAGATGTTTCCTCCTTGAAGGGGCCCTTTGGGCCCCTGTTTTTGGCTTGATCCCATCATACCACATTTTCTTCCAAAGCGCACCTGTTTTTCGCCCCTTTCCGCGGAAAACCGGGGCGCTTTTTGTATGCCCGGTCTTTTGTGAAATTTTGCTCCCCTTCCCCCTTGACATCCCTTTGGCTGGTGCTATAATGAACGTATGAACAGATGCTCATATATCAGCCGAGAAGGAGGATGCAGGATGGAACAGCAGGAAAAACCCACCGCCGGGGAAATGCCGGACGACGAGATTCTCTATGAGCTGGCAGATCTGTTCCGGGTGTTCGGTGATTCCACCCGGATCAAGATTCTGTACGCCCTCCACGACCAGGAGCTGTGCGTCCAGGACATTGCCGGGGCGGTGGCCCTGAGCCAGTCGGCGGTGAGCCACCAGCTGCGGGTGCTGAAGGACTCCAAGCTGGTGCGCTTTCGCCGGGAGGGCAAAACCGTCTATTACGCCCTGGACGACGACCATGTGCGGAGCATCCTCTCCCTGGGGATGGAGCATATCGAAGAATAACAGGCAGATGGAAAGGACTGGTACCATATGAAAAAGACTTACAAGATCGACGTGGACTGCGCCAACTGCGCCAACAAGATGGAGCTGGCCGCCCAGAAGACCCCCGGCGTCAAGAACGCCACCGTCAACTTCATGACCCTCAAGATGAGTGTGGAGTTTGAGGAGGGCCAGGACCCCAAGGCTGTGATGCCCCAGGTGCTGGCCAACTGCAAGAAGGTGGAGAGCGACTGCGAGATCTTCGGGGTCTGAGACTTTTCCACAAGAAAAGAGGGGGAAAACCCCCAGTTTTCAACTTTTTCCACCGACTTTTCCACGGATTTTCTGGAAAACTCCAAAAAGCACGAGAAAAAGTCCTTTTTGTCCCGGATCATTTGGGGAAAACCGGTGGAATCTGTGGAGAAAGGCTGGCGCCTGTCTAAAAAGTGTGGAAAAGGCGCCGGCCGGGGGACTGTCAAAGGAGGCATTTTTGTATGAATCCCAAGCAGAAGAAGATGCTGTACCGCATCCTTGCGGCGGCGGTGCTGATTGTGGTGTTCCACTTTCTGCCCCTGGACGGGTGGCTGGGCCTTGTGTACCTGGTGCCCTATCTGGTGGCGGGCTGGGATGTGCTGCGGAAAGCCGTGAAGGGCATTCAGAACCGGCAGCCCTTTGACGAGTGCTTCCTGATGGCGGTGGCCACCGTGGGCGCCTTTGCCCTGGGCGAATACGTGGAGGGCTGCGCCGTCATGATCTTCTACCAGGTGGGCGAGCTGTTCCAGAGCGTGGCGGTGGGCAAGAGCCGCCGGAGCATTGCGGCCCTGATGGACATCCGCCCCGACTACGCCAACCTGGAGCAGCCTGACGGCAGCCTGGAACAGGTGGACCCCGACGAGGTGGAAGTGGGGTCGGTGATTGTGGTGCAGCCCGGCGAGCGGGTGCCCATCGACGGCGTGGTGGTGGAGGGCAGCTCCACCCTCAACACCGCCGCCCTCACCGGCGAGAGCCTGCCCCGGGAGGTCAAAGCCGGGGATGACATCATCAGCGGCTGCGTCAACCTCAGCGGCGTGCTGCGGGTCAAGACCAGCCGGGAATTCGGCGAATCCACCGTCTCCCGGATCCTGGACCTGGTGGAAAATTCCAGCATGAAAAAGGCCCGGACCGAGAACTTCATCACCCGCTTTGCCCGGGTGTACACCCCGGCGGTGTGCTATGGGGCCCTGGCCCTGGCGGTGCTGCCCCCCCTGGTGCTGGCTTTGATGGGCCAGCCCGCCCGGGTGGGGGACTGGATTTACCGGGCCCTCACCTTCCTGGTCATCTCCTGCCCCTGCGCGCTGGTGATCTCGATCCCCCTGAGCTTCTTCGGGGGCATCGGCGGCGCCAGCACCTGCGGCATTCTGGTGAAGGGCTCCACCTATCTGGAAGAGCTGTCCCGCACCGGGACGGTGGTCTTTGACAAGACCGGCACCCTGACCCGGGGCGTCTTTGAGGTCACCGGCATCTACCCTGCCGCCGGCACCGACCGGGACAGCCTGCTGGAGACGGCGGCCCTGGCCGAGAGCTACTCCAAACACCCCATCTCCCAGAGCCTGAAACAGGCCTGGGGCAAAGAGCTGGACCCCGCCCGGGTGGCGGATGTGGAAGAGCTGGGGGGCTACGGCATCACCGCCCGGGTGGACGGCCAGGCTGTGGCGGTGGGCAATGCCCGGCTGATGGCCAAACTGGGCCTCTCCCCTGCTGCCCCTGACCAGATCGGCACCATCATCCATGTGGCCCGGGACGGCGTATACGCCGGCGCCATTGTGATTTCGGACGTGGTCAAACCCACCGCCGCCAAGGCCATTGCGGGCCTCAAGCGGGCGGGGGTCCGCCGCACCGTCATGCTCACCGGCGACACCGAGGCGGTGGCCCGGTCGGTGGCAAACCAGCTGGGCATCAGCGAATACCGGGCCGGCCTGCTGCCCGAGGACAAGGTCACCCAGGTGGAGGCCCTGCTGGCCGAAAAGCTCCCCCGGGAAAATCTGGCCTTTGTGGGGGACGGCATCAACGACGCCCCGGTGCTGTCCCGGGCTGACCTGGGCATCGCCATGGGCGCCCTGGGCTCTGACGCCGCCATCGAGGCCGCCGACATCGTCCTGATGGACGACGACCCCGCCCGGATTGCCCTGGCCATGGACATCTCCCGCCGCACCATCCGGATTGTCTACCAGAACATTGTCTTTGCCCTGGTGGTCAAGGCCGCCTGCCTGCTGCTGGGCGCCCTGGGCCTGGCGGGGATGTGGCTGGCCATCTTTGCCGACGTGGGGGTCATGGTGCTGGCAGTGCTCAACGCCACCCGGGCCCTCTATACCAAAGACCTGGTCCGCCGCAACGGCCTGCACTGAACCCTTTTGATCTGCAAAACAACCCCCCGGCTTTCTGAACCGAACCAGTAAAAACGGACAATAGACAAAACGCCCCCTGTGTAGGAAAATAAACCTATACAGGGGGTGTTC
>CALWZK010000049.1 GCA_944386015.1 uncultured Faecalibacterium sp. | reverse complement strand
GCCAGTCTTTGATTCGTTTACTTCTACCCCTTGCAGGCCTCTTTTTTGTACTGTCCGCACAATATGGGGCGGTTCAAAACGGGAAAGACAGGGGCGCGCTGTTTTACAGGGTCAGGATGGATTAGAAGGCGACCTTCTCCTCCAACCAGCTGCGCAGCTCGGAGATGGGCATCCGGACCTGCTCCATGGTGTCGCGGTCACGGACGGTGACGCAGTTGTCGGCGGCAATACCCTTGGCCTCGTCGCCCACCGTGTCAAAGTCCACGGTGATGCAGTAGGGGGTGCCGATCTCGTCCTCGCGGCGGTACCGCTTGCCGATGGAACCGGTCTCGTCGTAGTCCACCATGAAGTACTTGGACAGCTCGTTGCGGATCTCCATGGCCTTGGGGCCCAGCTTTTTGCTCAGGGGCAGGACGGCGCACTTGAAGGGGGCCAGAGCCGGGTGCAGGTGCAGGACGGTGCGGACATCCTCCTTGCCCTTGGCGTCGGTCAGGTGCTCCTCGTCGTAGGCCTCGCACAGGAAGGCCAGGGCCACACGGTCACAGCCCAGGGAGGGCTCGATGACGTAGGGGATATAGTGCTCGCCGCTCTCGGAGTCGAAGTACTCCAGGCTCTTGCCCGAAGCTTCCTGGTGGCGCTTCAGGTCGTAGTCGGTGCGGTCGGCAATGCCCCACAGCTCGCCCCAGTCGGTGAAGGGGAAGGCGTACTCGATGTCGGTGGTGGCGCGGCTGTAGAAGGCCAGCTCGGCGGGCTCGTGGTCGCGCAGGCGCAGGTGCTCTTCCTTGATGCCCAGGCTCAGCAGCCAGTTCTTGCAGAACTCCTTCCAGTAGGCGAACCACTCCAGGTCGGTGTCCGGCTTGCAGAAGAACTCGCACTCCATCTGCTCGAACTCGCGGGTGCGGAAGGTGAAGTTGCCCGGGGTGATCTCGTTGCGGAAAGCCTTGCCCACCTGGCAGACGCCGAAGGGCAGCTTGCGGCGGGTGGTGCGCTGGATGTTGGCGAAGTTGACAAAGATGCCCTGGGCGGTCTCGGGCCGCAGGTAGCACACCGAGGAGCTGTCCTCGGTGACGCCGATGGCGGTCTTGAACATCAGGTTGAACTTGCGGATGGGGGTGAAGTCGTGCTTGCCGCAGACGGGGCAGACCACCTGCTCGTGCTCGGCGATGAACTGGTCCATCTCGTCAAAGCTCATGGCGTCCACGTTGACATCGGGGAACTCGTCGGCAATCAGCTTGTCGGCGCGGTGGCGGGCCTTGCAGGCCCGGCAGTCCAGCAAGGGGTCCGAGAAGCTGGCCACATGGCCGGTGGTGACCCAGGTCTGGGGGTTCATCAGGATGGCGGCGTCCAGGCCCACGTTGTAGGGGCTCTCCTGGACAAACTTCTTCAGCCATGCCTTTTTGACGTTGTTCTTAAATTCCACGCCCAGGGGGCCGTAGTCCCAGCTGTTGGCCAGGCCGCCGTAAATCTCGGAGCCGGGGAAGACATACCCGCGGTTCTTGCACAGGGCGACAATCATATCAAGGGTCTTTTCGCTGTGTTCCATAAACAATACATCCTTTCCGTCCGCGGCTGGTTTGCCGTGTCGTTGCCTCGGCCCGGGCCAGCCCCGGGCACAGTACCTCTTTACTTTACCATGTTCCGATGAAAATGACAAGGCCCCGGCCGGCTTTTGGCCCCGGCGGTGGACAAGGGCCGCCGGTTGGGTTATACTGGTACCAGACACTACAAGCCGGCTGCGCCGGGAAAGGAACCAAGATTTATGGAAAACTTTGCATATCTGCTCAAGCAATACGCCGAATTCATCGTCCGGGTGGGCTGCAACGTCCAGCCGGGCCAGACCCTCATCATCAGCGCCCCCCTGGCGGCGGCCCCCCTGGCCCGCCTGTGCGTCCGCAGCGCCTTTGAGGCCGGCGCCCGGGATGTCCGGGTGGACTGGAGCGACGACGAGGTCACCCGCACCCGGATGGAGCTGGGCAGCGAGGAGGCCCTGTGCGACGTCAAGCCCTATGTGCTGCGCAGCTATCTGGACTACGCCGAGAGCGAGGGCAGCGTCTGCGTGCTGAGCCTGCTGGCCAATGACCCCGAGGCCCTGGCCGGCCTGGATGCGGGCAAGGTCAGCCGGGTGTCGGCGGCCCGCCGCAAGGCCCTGCGCCCCTGGCGGGAATACACCATGAACGACCGGGTCCAGTGGTCCATTGCGGCCATGCCCTCCCCGGCCTGGGCCAAAAAGCTGTTCCCCGACCTGCCCGAGGCCGAGGCGGTGGACAAGCTCTGGCAGCTGATCTTTGACACCTGCCGGGTCACTGGCGGGGACCCGGTCCACGCATGGCAGGCCCATCTGGACCGCCTCAAGACCCTCCAGGGCAAGATGAACGCCCTGGACCTGGAGTCGG
Source organism: uncultured Faecalibacterium sp. (assembly GCA_944386015.1). Lineage (GTDB taxonomy): Bacteria > Bacillota > Clostridia > Oscillospirales > Ruminococcaceae > Faecalibacterium. The sequence goes on along the minus strand of CALWZK010000049.1, from coordinate 8,980 downwards.
TCCACTTTGAAAGCGCCAACGGCACCGATCTGACGGTGGGCCTGGCCGACGGCGCCGTCTGGGAGAGCGCTTCCAGCGTCAGCGAAAAGGGCTATGTCTTCCTGCCCAACATCCCCACCGAGGAGATTTTCACCGCGCCCCACAAGGACAAGGTCAACGGCATTGTCTACGGCACCAAGCCCTACATCCACGGCGGCCAGGCCATCAAGGGCTTCCATGTGACCTTTAAGGACGGCAAAATCGTGGAGTACGGCGCCGAGGAAAACGAGGCCCTGCTGGGCGAGATTCTGGACACCGACGAAGGGGCCCGCCACATCGGCGAGGTGGCCCTGGTGCCCGCCTCCAGCCCCATCAACCGCAGCGGCGTCATCTTCTACAACACCCTGTTTGACGAGAACGCATCCTGCCACATCGCCTTCGGCGCCAGCTATCCCGGCACCACCAAGGGGGGCAACAGCCTGTCCGAGGCAGAGCTGTCGGCCCGGGGGATGAACCAGTCCCTGATCCACGAGGATGTGATGATCGGCGCCGCCGACACACGCATCACCGGCCTGACCAAAGATGGCCGCACCGTCCCCCTGTTTGAGGGTGGCGAATGGGTCCTGGCTTAATGCCGGGGACAGGCGGTTTTGGCAGGTGAACGCTTCTTTTCTTTCAAAATACTTGCATATTCCGCCGATGTGTGGTATATTCTGATAGTACGAATACTGGATTGAATGGAAAGTGGGCCGCAAGGTCCGCTTTTCTTGTTTGATATGGAGGTTTATGCATGGCAAAGCAAGCTGGCGGCAACACCGCCCGGCGGGTGGAGGCCCTGGTGCGCCCGGTGGTGGAAGGCATGGGCCTGCGTCTGTGGGATGTTGTCTTTGAGAAGGAAGGCCCCGACTGGTATCTGCGCGTCCTGATCGACCGGGACGGCACCATGGATACCGATACCTGCGCAGATGTTTCCCATGCGCTGGACCCCATTCTGGATGAGGCAGACCCCATCCCCCAGAGCTATTATCTGGAGGTGGGCTCTCCGGGACTGGGCCGCCGCCTGACCCGCCCCGAGCACTACGACGCCCTCATGGGCCAGAAAATCCGGGTGCGGCTGTACCGCCCCGATGCGGCTGGCCGGCGGGACCTGTCCGGCGTTTTGACGGCGCGGGACGGCGATCTGATTACCCTTGCAACCGACGCAGGCCCGGTGCAGCTGGCCCTCAACACCGTCAGCACGGCCCGTCTGTGCGACGACGAGGACCTGTTCTGAACCACAAAGCCTGATTGAATGAGAACATACCGGGAGGAAGACAAAAAATGGCAGGCAACAACGAATTTTTTGAAGCGCTTACCATGCTGGAACACGAGCGCGGCATTACCGCTGAATACCTGATTGAAAAGATCCGTGCGGCAATCGTCATCGCGGTCAAGAAAAATTATGATGTGGAGGACGACAACGTCTCGGTGGAGATCGACCCCGCCACGGGCAAGTTCAATGTGGCCCTGATCCAGGAAGTGGTGGCCGATGAGGACTGGGAGAATGAGCACACCCAGATCCCCCTCAGCAAGGCCAAGACCCTGCGCAGCACCTACCAGCCCGGCGACCGTGTGATCACCGCCCTCAAGACCAAGGAGTTCGGCCGTATTGCCGCCCAGACCGCCAAGCACGTGATCCGTCAGGGCATCCGGGAGGCCGAGCGGAGCCAGCAGCTCAGCGAGATCCAGTCCAAGAGCCACGACATCGTGATGGCCACTGTCACCCGTGTGGACCACGAGCGGGGCATTGTGGCTGTGGATATGGGCAAGGGCGGCGAGGCCATCCTGCCCCGCAGCGAGCAGGTGCCCGGCGAGACCTACACTGAGGGCCAGCAGCTGCAGGTGTATATCATCGACGTGGTCAGCACCGAGCGCGGCCCCCGCGTCATGATCAGCCGGACCCACCCCGGCCTGGTCAAGCGGCTGTTTGAGCTGGAAGTGCCCGAGATCTTCGACGGCACCGTGGAAGTCAAGGCCATCAGCCGCGAGGCAGGCACCCGCACCAAGATGGCGGTTGCCTCCCGCGACCCCAACGTCAACCCCGTGTCGGCCTGCATCGGCCCCCGCGGCGACCGTGTGGCCGCTGTGGTGGAGCACCTGCACGGCGAGAAGATCGACATCGTCCAGTGGAGCGAGGACCCCGCCGCCTTCATCGCGTCGGCCCTCAGCCCGGCCAAGGTCCTGAAAGTGGAGCTGCTGCCCGGCGAGACCCGCTCCTGCCGTGTGACGGTGCCCGACGGCCAGCTGAGCCTGGCCATCGGCAACAAGGGCCAGAACGCCCGCCTGTGCGCCCGCCTGACCGGCTACAACATCGACATCCGGCCCGAGAGCGGCTACTACGGCGAGGAGGAAGACAAGCCCGCCGAGGCCCCGGCAGCCGAGGATGCTGCCCAGCCGGATGAGGCTGCTGAATAAGCAGGGGAGGAACAGGGATGCCGCAAAAGAAAATTCCCATGCGCCAGTGCATCGGCTGCCAGACCAGCCGCCCCAAAAAGGAACTGGTGCGGGTGGTGCGTGGCCCCGACGGGACCATCAGCATTGATACGGTAGGCAAAAAGCCGGGCCGCGGCGCCTATCTGTGCCCCGACCCCGCCTGCCTGGCCAAAGCCCAGAAAAAGAAGGCGCTGGAGCGCAGCTTTGAGCAGCCGGTGCCCGCTGAAGTTTATGAGGCGCTGGCCGCCCAGCTGGCCGCCGTCAGGGAGGAGGAAACCAATGGCAAAGCATGACAACGCCCCCAAAAAGCCGGCGCTGCCTCCCGAGGACGGTCTGTTTCAGGCCCTGAGCCTCTGCCGCAAGGCCGGCAAACTGGTGATGGGTTTTGACGCGGTGGAAGAAGCCGCCGTCAAGGGCACTGCCTGGCTGGTCCTCACCGCCGCAGATGCCAGCCCCAAAACCGTGCAGCGCATCACCCGCAATGTCGGCGACCTGGTGGACGTACTGCCCACCCCGCTGACGATGGACCGTCTGGCCCCCCTGGGCCGCCGTCCGGTGGCCGTCTTTGCCGTGACCGACCGCAACCTGGGCCGGCTGTGCTACGACCGCCTGGATGCCTGCGGCACCATCAAACACGAGGAGGAAATGACTGAATGATCGTAAAATATAAAGTGACCGATTTTGCAAAGGACACCGGGCTGCCCGTCAGGAAGATCCTCGATACGCTGGCTGCCATCGGCATCGAGGGCAAGAAGAACAGCTCCACCCTGGAGGAAAAGGATCTGAACGCCCTGCTGGACCGGCTGAGCCGGGACAACAGCGAGGCCGACCTGTCCGCTTTCCTGAACAGCGGCAAGGCTGAGCCCGTCAAGGAGAAGGAGGCCCCCAAGGCCGCCAAGCAGCCTGCTGCCCAGCAGCCCAAGGCCGCAAAGAACGGCGACAGCGCCGCCAAGCAGGCCCCCCAGGCAGCCGCCAAGAACAACGGCAGCAGCAACAACAATAACAATAACGGCAATAACAGCCGGAAAAACCAGAACCAGCCCCACAAGAAGCGGGACGAAAAGACCGTCTCCTTCAGCGAGCTGGCCCGGGAGACCGGCACCAAGGCCGCCGCAGGGGAGGCTGTGGAGGTCAAGCGGGAGAGCCACCAGGTGACGGTGGACACCCGCACCGTGGACGTCAACGTGGACCGCTTCGATGCCCGCTATGACGACCTGGCCTCCACCAAGAACACCGAGAACCGCCGCAAGCCCACCCCCCAGGGCAACAAGCAGAAGTTCTCCCAGCGGACCCAGCGGCAGCGCCAGCAGTTCCAGAAGGGCAAGCGGGAGACCGAGGCCGAGCGGATGCAGCGCATCCAGCTGGAGAAGGCCCGCAACGCCCAGCTGAAGGTGTCCATCCCCGATGAGATCACCATCGCCGAGCTGGCTGCCCGCCTCAAGCAGCAGGCCAGCAAGGTCATTGCCAAGTGCATGCAGATGGGCGAGATGCACGCCATCAATGACGTCATCGATTTCGATACCGCCTCTCTGATTGCCGAGGAGTTCCACGCCAAGGTGGAGCACGAGGTCCACGTCACCATCGAGGAGCGCCTGTTTGTCCAGGAAGAGGACAATGAGGCCGATCTGGTGGCACGTCCGCCGGTTGTCTGCGTCATGGGCCACGTTGACCACGGCAAGACCAGCATCCTGGACGCCATCCGCAAGACCAATGTCACCGCCGGTGAGGCCGGCGGCATCACCCAGGCCATCGGCGCTTACCAGGTCAAGGTGGGCGACGACCTGATCACCTTCCTGGATACCCCGGGCCACGAGGCTTTCACCTCCATGCGTGCCCGCGGCGCCAACATGACCGATATCGCCGTCCTGGTGGTGGCTGCCGATGACGGCATCATGCCCCAGACCATCGAGTCCATCAACCACGCCAAGGCCGCCAACGTCAAGGTGATCGTGGCCATCAACAAGATGGATAAACCCACCGCCAACCCCGAGCGGGTCAAGGAAGATCTGACCAAGTACGGCCTGATCGCCGAGGAGTGGGGCGGCGACACCGCCTGCATCCCCGTGTCCGCCCTCACCGGCCAGGGCATCAGCGATCTGCTGGAGCGGATCGTCCTGGAGGCTGAGGTGATGGAGCTGAAGGCCAACCCCAACCGCCGTGCCAAGGGCGCTGTGGTGGAGGCCCGCCTGGACAAGGGCCAGGGCCCCATCGCCACCCTGCTGGTCCAGAACGGCACCCTGCACGCAGGCGACGTGCTGATTGCAGGCACCGCCGTGGGCCGTGTCCGCACCATGCGGGACGACAAGGGCCGTTCCATCACCACTGCCGGCCCCTCCACCCCTGTGGAGATCACCGGTCTGACCGCTGTGCCTGAGGCAGGCGACCTGTTCGAGGCCGTCGAGGACGAGCGCCTGGCCCGTGAGCTGGCCGAGAAGCGCGCAGCCGCCGCCCGTGAGAAGCAGTTCTCCGCCTTCCAGAAGGTGACCCTGGATAACCTGTTCACCCAGATGGCCCAGAACGACATGAAGGAGCTGGCCATCGTGGTCAAGGCCGACGTCCAGGGCTCTGCCGAGGCTGTCAAGCAGTCTCTGGAGAAGCTGTCCAACGACGAGGTCCGGGTCCGGGTCATCCATGCCGGTGTCGGTGCCATCAGCAAGTCGGATGTGGACCTGGCCGATGCTTCCAATGCCATCATCATCGGCTTCAACGTCCGCCCCGACAACATCGCCAAGGAAGAAGCCGCAGCCACCAAGGTGGAAATGCGGATGTACCGCGTCATCTACGACGCCATCAACGATGTGTCCGACGCTATGAAGGGCATGCTGGCACCCAAGTTCCGCGAGGTTTCCCTGGGCGAGCTGCAGGTCCGCCAGGTCTACAAGATCAGCAGCGTGGGCACCGTCGCCGGCTGCCGTGTCACCTCGGGCAAGATCACCCGTGACAGCCAGATCCGTGTGGTCCGTGACGGCATCGTCATCGCTGAGGACGAGATCGCATCCCTGCGCCGCTTCAAGGACGACGTCAAGGAAGTGGCCGAAGGCTACGAGTGCGGCGTCACCCTGGCCAAGTTTGCCGACGTCAAGGAGGGCGACGTGTACGAGGCCTTCCGGATGGAAGAGTACCGCGAGTAATTCTGCCCCGCAAGGGAAAGTAAAACCACGCTTTTTTCACGTTCTGTGAGAAAGGAGTACACCATGTCTGAGAAAAACATGGGCCGTCTGGCCCAGGATATGAAGCGGGAGATCATCGCAATCATTTCCCGCCTGAAGGACCCGCGCCTGGCCGGCGGCCTGCTGACCGTCACCCGGCTGGACGTTACCCCCGACCTGGATGTGGCGAAAGTATATGTCAGCGTTCTGGGCAACCCCGACGGCCCGGCGCCGGTCATCGAGGCGTTGAACCGTGCCTCGGGCCATGTGCGGACCGAGATCAGCCGCAAGATGCACATCCGCAAAGCCCCCCGCATGGTCTTTGTGGAGGACGATGGGGCAGCCTATGCAGCCCACATCAATGAGCTGCTGAAGGAACTGAAGGTGGACAGCGGGGAGGAGCCCGCCGCCGGCGAGACCGACGGCGAATAACGCCTCCCCCGGGAAAGGACGAACAACCTTATGACGGAACCACTGAATGTGGAACAGACAGCCGCCCGGCTGCGGGAAGCCGACCCTGTGCTGATCCTCTGCCACAAAAACCCCGACGGCGATACCATCGGCTGCGGCAGCGCCCTGTACTACGCCCTGACGGCCCTGGGCAAGACCGCTGCGGTCCTGTGCGCGGACCCTGTGCCCCGCCGCCTCAGCTTTGCCAAACCCCGGCTGTTCCGGGGGGAGTTTGAGCCCCAGCTGGTGGTGGCTGTGGATGTGGCCGGGGTGCAGCTGTTCGGCGACACCGGCCTGATGCCGGCTTACAGCCGCCGGGTGGACCTGTGCATCGACCACCACGCGGGCAACAACGGCTACGCTCAGTACACCCTGCTGGATGATGCTGCTGCCGCCACCGCTGAGCTGCTGTGCGATGTGATCGAGGCCATGGGGGTCCAGCTGGATGCCCAGATGGCCGACTGCCTGTACACCGGCCTGGCCACCGACACCGGCTGCTTCCGCTTTGCCAACACCACAGCCAAGACCCACCGGGCGGCCGCCCGCCTGATCGAGGCGGGGGCCCGGGTGGAGGAGCTGAACACCCTGCTGTTCTCCACCAAGACCCGGGGCCAGATCGAGGCGGAACGGATGGCCCAGAGCCATCTGGAGTACGCCCTGGAGGGCCGGTGCGCCCTGATCTGGCTGAGCCAGGATGAAATCGAGAACAGCCACGCAGACCCCGCTGATCTGGAAGAGCTGACCGCTCTGCCCATCGGCATCGAGGGGGTCAAGGTGGGCCTCACCTTCCGGCAGCAGCCCAGCGGCAGCTGGCGGATCAGCATCCGCACCGCCAAAGGCGTGGACGCCGTGGCAGTGGCCCGGCGCCTGGGCGGCGGCGGCCACCTGCGGGCGGCCGGCTGCGAACTGCTGGGCACCCTGGACAATGTCAAGAGCGCCGTCGTGACCGAGGTCCAGGCGGTGCTGGATGCCCCGGAGGAAGCCGTATGCAGGGAATCCTGATTGTGGATAAGCCTGCCGGCTGGACCAGCTTTGACGTCATCGCCAAGATGCGGGGGGTGCTGGGCACCCGGAAGCTGGGCCACAGCGGCACCCTGGACCCCATGGCCACCGGCGTGCTGCCGGTGTTCTGCGGCGGGGCCAGCAAGGCGGTGGATCTGCAGCTGAACCACGACAAGACCTACCGCGCCACCCTCCGGCTGGGCAGCCGGACCGACACCGGGGATAGTACCGGCACCGTTTTGGAGAGCCGCCCCGTCACCGCCGGAGAGGCAGAGCTGAAAGAGATCCTGCCCCGGTTTGTGGGGCCCCAGATGCAGGTGCCCCCCATGTACTCGGCGGTCAAGGTCAACGGCCAGCCTCTCTACAAGGCGGCCCGCCAGGGCCTGACGGTGGAGCGGAAGGCCCGCCCCATTGAGATCTACAGCATCGCCTATGAGGGCAGCCCGGTGCCGGGGGAGTACACCCTCGCCGTCCAGTGCTCCAGGGGCACTTATATCCGCACCCTGCTGGAGGACATTGCCGCAGGGATGGGCCAGCTGGGCACCATGAGCGCCCTGCGCCGGACCCGGGCGGGCCTCTTCTCGGAGGCCGACGCCCACACCCTGGAGGAAATCCTGGCCGCCAAAGAGGCGGGGCCTGCAGCCCTGGAAGGGCTGCTGCTGCCGGTGGAGCGGGTGTTTGAGCCCCTGCCCCTGCTGGAAGTGGACGACGGCACCGCCCTGCATCTGTTCAACGGGTGCCCCACCAGCCATTACCCGGCGGCGGATGGCCGCTACCGGGTGCGGAACAGGGAAGGGCAGTTCCTGGGGCTGGCCAAAATCACCGGCGGCGTGCTGCGGGTGGAAAAACTCTTTGTGGAGCGGGGATGACCCCCACAAGCTCCCCCTCAAGATTTTGGGAATCAAAACGACTATGCAGATTTATCCAACCATGTCCCCCCTGGATCTGGGGAACAAGCAGGGCAGCGCCGTGGCCCTGGGCTATTTTGACGGCATCCACATCGGTCACCGGTCGGTGATCGGCGGGGCTGTGAAATGGGCCAAAGCCCATGGCGCCGCCCCGGCGGTCTTCACCTTCAAGCTGCCGGTGGGCAGCAAGATGAAGGGCCGCCGCCTCTTCTCCGCCGAGGACAAGCACCGCCTGGTGGCCCAGCTGGGGGTGGAGCACTATCTGGTGCCCGCCTTTGAGGACATCCAGGCCATGACCCCCGACCAGTTTGTCCGGGGCCTGGTGATCGACTGCCACGCCCGGGCTTTCTTCTGCGGGGAAAACTTCACCTTCGGGGCCAGGGCGGCGGGGAACCCCGCCCTGCTCCAGGAGCTGTGCAGGCCCCTGGGGGTGGAAGTCCATGTGCTGCCCATGGCCCAGTATGAGGGCAAGCCGGTTTCCTCCAGCCGCATCCGTGCGGCCCTGGAGGGGGGCGACATCCCCGCCGCCAACGGGATGCTGGGGGCGCCTTACGCCATCCGGTTCCCGGTGCGCCACGGCAAGGGCCTGGGCCACACCCTGGGGGTGCCCACCATCAACCAGATCTACCCCGAAGGCTTCCAGCTGCCCCGGTACGGCATCTACATCACCCGCACCTGGATCGGGGGCAGGGCATACCCTTCGGCCACTGGTCTGGGCAGCCGCCCCACCGTCAACAATGACCCCGAAAAGGTGACCTGCGAAACCTTCATCCCCGGCTTCTCGGGGAACCTCTACGGGGAGGACCCGGTGGTGGAATTCTTCACCTACCTGAGCCCCAGCAAAAAATTCGATACGCTGGACCAGCTGCGGGAATGCATCCAGGATGCAGCCCGCCGGGCTGTGGCCTATTTCCAGTGAACCAAAAAAGACCTGCCGTTTAAAATGAACCGCCCCATATTGTGCGGACAGTACAAAAAAGAGGCCTGCAAGGGGTAGAACAAGCGAATCAAAGACTGGCC
>CALWZK010000048.1 GCA_944386015.1 uncultured Faecalibacterium sp. | reverse complement strand
TCCTGGGCATTTGCTTCACCCCCACTGGTATTTTACTGCTTATTCCTCTATTTGTCAGGTTTTGTTAGGTGCTCTAAAGCGTGTCGTTTTTCGACACGCTCAGCGCAGGGGATTCCTGCGCCGTCTTTGGGCAGCCTGCCGGAGCAGGCCGGTTTTAAGATAAAGTTACAGGTCCTGGGCGTTGAGCACGTCCTTCAGGGTCTGGGCAGAGGCCTGCAGGGCGGCGATCTCCTCGTCGCTGAGGGCGATGGGAACGATGGTCTCCACGCCGTCCTTGCCCACCACGGCGGGCAGGCTCAGGGCCACATCCTGGATGCCGTAGCTGCCGTGCTGCACCGAGGACACCGGCAGGATGGACTTTTCATCCCGGACGATGGCCTCGCAGACCCGGCGCACCGACATGGCGATGCCGTAGTAGGTGGCGCCCTTCTTGTCGATGATCTCATAGGCGCTGTTCTTGACCCCGGCGGCCAGGGTTTCCATGGCGGCATCGTGGTCAAAGTAGCCCCGCATCTCGCAGAAGTTGTGGAGGGGCAGGCCCGAGACGTTGGCGCTGCTCCAGGCCACGATCTCGCTGTCCCCGTGCTCGCCCAGGATGAAGGCGTGGACGGCCCGGCTGTCCACCTGCAGGTGCTCGCCCAGCAGGTACTTCAGGCGGGCGGTGTCCAGCACCGTGCCGGTGCCGAAGACCCGGTTCTCGGGGAAGCCGCTGAGCTTGGCGGCGGCATAGGTCAGGATGTCCACCGGGTTGGCCACAATCAGCAGGATGGCTTCTTTATTATACTGGGTGATGGAGGGGATGATGGAGCGGAAGATGGATACGTTTTTCTTGACCAGGTCCAGACGGGTTTCCCCCGGCTTCTGGCCGGCGCCGGCGGTGACCACAATCAGGGATGCATCCGCCAGGTCGGGGTAGTCGCCGGCGTAAATCTTCATGGGCTTGGCGAAGGGCAGGCCGTGGCTGATGTCCAAAGCTTCGCCCTCGGCCCGGGCCCGGTTGGCGTCGATCAGGACCATCTCGGAGAACAGGCCGCTCTGCATCAGGGCAAAGGCCGAAGCCGACCCCACAAAGCCGCAGCCGATGACGGCCAGTTTGCGTGTATTCAGGATGCTCATAGTGTACCTCCTTGGGTTTTTCTATTACTTTGTGTAGAAAGTCAGTCTAAAATACGCCCATCCCGGGAGAGGGTGACAACCTGCCAGGGGATAAACTTGCCGCTGGCCTGGAGGGCACGCTGGACGGCGGACTGGAGCCCGCCGCAGCAGGGAACATCCATCCGCACGATGGTGACGCTCTGGACGTCATTGAGACGGATGATGTCGGTGAGCTTTTCAGCGTAGTCCACCCCGTCCAGCTTGGGGCAGCCGATGAGGGTCACCTTGCCCCGCATAAAGTCCTCATGGAAGGAGGCGTAGGCATAGGCGGCGCAGTCGGCAGCCACCAGCAGCCTGGCGCCCTGGAAGAAGGGGGCCTGCACCGGGGCCAGCTTGATCTGCACCGGCCACTGCCCCAGACGGGACACCGGCTTGATGCCGACAGCAGGGGCAGCAGCGGGGGCGGGGGCCTGGTCGGCGCAGCTGAACTGCATCATCCGGGAGCCGGGGCAGCCCCCGGCGGGGTGGCCGTGGGGCTGGGCCGCCTGCTTTTCGGCCTTGGCCTGCTGGACAGCGGCTTCGTCGTAGGCGGGGGCCTCCCGCTGCTCAAAGGTGATGGCGCCGGTGGGGCAGCCGGGCAGGCAGTCCCCCAGGCCGTCGCAGAAGTGCTCCCGCACCAGCTTGGCCTTGCCGTTCACAATCTCGATGGCGCCTTCGTGGCAGGCGGTGGCACACAGGCCGCAGCCGTTGCATTTTTCCTGGTCTATATGAATGATCTGTCGAATCATAAGTTGTGTCCTCCTTGGGTTGGGGTTCTGAAGATAGTATAGTATATCGCTGGGAAAAAGTCTGTTGTTTTTACAACAAACGGGAAAAAGCCGGGGTTACCACCCCAAAAGCGCCGCCTTTCTTTTAGGTGTGCAGGATGATCTCGCACCGGTGCTCCAGGCCGAAGGCCGAGAAGTAGGCCTCCTCCAGGGGAATCCACCGGCTGCGGAAGTTGTCCAGGTTGACCCCCGGCCGCCGGGCAATCCGGGCCAGACGGGTGTCCAGGCCGGCGGTGACAAAGACGTGGAGGTCATAGAAGGGCCACAGGTCGGGGTGGCAGGTGTAGGAGCCTTCCGCCACAATCACCGGCTTCCAGGGAGCGGTGACCGGGGCCGCCAGCCGGCCGGCGTGGCAGTCGTAGGGCCGGTAGCAGGTGTCCCGGTGGTCCAGCAGGGGGGAAAGAGCCTCGGAGAGAAAGCGCTCCCGGTCAAAGTTGCCCCCGGGCTGGGCCAGACGCTGGGCGGTGCGCTGCTCCGGCCGAAGGAAAAAGTCGTCGGCGTGGAGGACGGTGCAGTCCAGCCGGTCCGCCAGCAGGGCAGCGGCGGTGGTTTTGCCGCTGCCGCACCGGCCGTCGATGGCCAGCACCAGATGGCCCTTCTGGTCCAGAAGATGGTGCACTTTGCACAAAAGTTCATCGAACCCGGCGGGGAGACGGGAGGGGGAAGAAATCTCCATTATGTTGTGATTCATAGATACATTCCTTTTTGTAAATCAAGTAAAAAAGGGCTCTACCTTATTATAGAAAAGATTTGCCCCGGCGCAAGAGGAGAGAACAGTTTTCGTCGCAAGCGGATGGCTTTTGAAGGTAAAAAAAGATAACAGAAGGCGAATTTGTTTTTCAAAAAAGCCGATGGACAAATGGATTTATGTGTGATATTCTAATAGACAAGACAGAGGGCTGCGGGCTGAATGGAAGGATCAGCCGCAGCCCCTGGAAGGAAAGGCCGGCGCCCGGACAAGCAGGGAGCCCGGCCTTGTTTAAAGCTCAGGACAAGAAGAAAGGAACGGTTCCAAAAATGAAAAAGATTTCCCGTAAAGGATTCCTGAAGATTGCCGCTGCCGCCGCCATGAGCGGTGTGACGGCCGGTGCGCTGGCCGCCTGTGAGTCGGCCAGCTCGGCTGTGTCGGCTGCTTCGGGCGCCGGCTCGGTGGCTGCAGGCGCCACCTACATCCCCGGCACCTATGAGGCCACTGCCGCCGGCATCAACGGCGACGTGAAGGTCACCATGACCTTCTCCGAGAACGCCATCACCGATGTGGTGCTGGACGTCTCGGGCGAGACCCCCTCCATCGGCGGCGCTGCTGCCGAGGACCTGAAGAATGCACTGATGGAGGCCCAGGGCGCTGACATCCAGCCCGTCTCTGGCGCCACCATCACCTCGGACGGCGTCATCAAGGCTGCCCAGAAGTGTATCGACCAGGCCAAGGGCGTGGCCAGCATCGAAGTGGTCAACCTGCCCTCCGGCGATGAGAACGATTGGCTGGGCACCGAGCCCACCATCGATGAGACTTCCATCACCGACACCTGGGACACCGACATCCTGATCGTGGGCGCCGGCAACGGCGGCATGATGGCTGCTGCCTATGCAGCCAAGAACGGCCTGAACTTCCGCATCATCGAGCAGAACAGCGTGGTGCAGGATACCCGTCACTGGGTGGGCGCTGTGGACGGCTTCGGTGCCCAGGAGCACGGCGTTGTCACCGATAAGGGCAAGCTGCTGAGCGAGATTTCCCGCTACGCTTCCGGCAAGTGCGACCAGCGGGTTGTCAAGACCTGGCTGAATGAGTCTGCCGAGGCCATCGGCTTCATCCGCGAGATTCTGGAGGATGAGTTCGGCGTCCAGATGACCTACACCTATGGGGAAGAGGCCCGCTGGCCTGCAGAGAATGCAGAGTACAACACCGACTATCTGTACCCCGAGATCGAGTATACCTACGACCGCAGCACTGGTGCAGAGCGCAACAAGCTGTTTGAGGAGTACATCGAGAATCTGGGCTACTCCATCGACTTCAACACCGCCCTGGCCAAGCTGGAGAAGGACGACACCGGCCGCATCACCGGCATCATCGCCCAGAGCAACGACGACGGCCACTTCATCCGCATCAACGCAGCCAAGGGCGTGCTGCTGGCCTGCGGCGGCTACCCCGGCAACCCCTACATGATGGAGCAGCTGGACCCCCTGGGCACCAGCGTCACCACCGCCTGCTCCTACTCTCCCGCTGACAAGGGCTACGGCATCCGTGCTGCCATCTGGGCCGGCGCCAACCTGGACAAGGAGGCAGCCCCCATGCTGTTCGACCGCGGCGCCATCGCCCCGGGCCAGGATGCAGGCTATGTGGAAAGCTCCACTGCCTTCGGCGGCAAGGCTTTCCCCGGCACCATCAAGCAGTACAACCCCGGCACCCAGCCCTTCCTGAAGGTCAACCGCCACGGCGAGCGGTTCGCCAACGAGAGCTGCCCCTACAACGACATCGTCTACGCTGCTGCCCATCAGCCGGGCCGCGTCTATGCCCAGATCCACGACGACAACTGGTATGAGGACGTGCAGCGCTTCCACACCATCGGCTGCTCGGCCCAGACCCGCAACGGCGGGCCCGACTACGTCCTGCCCAAGATGGAGGAGGCCGAGGCAGCAGGCTACTTCTTCAAGGCCGACACCCTGGATGAGCTGGCCGACAAGCTGGGCTTCACCGGCACCGACAAGGAGACCTTCCTGGCCACTGTCGAGCGCTACAACGAGCTGTATGACCAGCAGAACGACGAGGACTTTGGCAAGCCCCCTTACCGTCTGAGCGCCATCCGCAAGGCTCCCTTCTACGGCTGCTGGCTGGGCGCTTCGCTGCTGACCACCGAGCAGGGCATTGCCATCAACGAGAAGGGCCAGGCTCTGGACACCAACAACGAGCCCATGGAGGGCCTGTACATCACCGGCGATATGTCCGGCAGCTTCTTTGCCAACAACTACCCCTGCCTGATGGCAGGTGTGGCCATGGGCCGTACTGTGACCTTCGCCATGAAGGCCATCAAGCAGATGGCCGGCCTGGACGAGGCCTGATCCCCGCTTTGGCCTGAAACTGATTCCATAAAGGCATAAAGAGGACCGCGGAGCGAAAGCTCTGCGGTCCTTTTGCTGTATAAGAGGGGGAAAACGGTCAGCGGATCTGGCCGTCCCCGTGGATGATGTACTTGTAGCTGCACAGCTCGGCCAGGCCCATGGGGCCCCGGGCGTGGAGCTTCTGGGTGGAGATGCCCATCTCGCAGCCCAGGCCGAACTCCCCGCCGTCGGTGAACCGGGTGGAGCAGTTGACATAGACCGCCGCGCTGTCCACCGCTGCGGTGAACAGGTCAATGTGGGCAGGGGTCTGGCTCAGGATGGCCTCGCTGTGGCCGGTGGAGTGGAGGGCAATGTGGCCGATGGCCTGCTGGACATCCTCCACCACCCCTACCGCCAGGATGTAGTCCAGGAACTCGGTGTCAAAATCTCGGGGGCCGGCGGGGGTGCCGGGGATGATTTGAGCGGCCCGGGCGTCCAGCCGCAGCTCCACCGGGTGGAGGCCCTTGGCAATGCGGTCGGGGCCCAGCCTCCGGGCCAGCTTGGGCAGGAATTCGGCGGCAATGTCCTTGTGAACCAGGCAGACCTCCTCGGCGTTGCAGACGCTGGGGCGGCTGGCCTTGGCGTTTTCGATGATGTCCAGGGCCTTGGCCTGATCGGCGGAGTCGTCCACATAGATGTGGCAGATGCCGGTGCCGGTCTGGATGCAGGGGACCTTGGCGTTCTCCACGCAGGCCCGGATCAGCCCGGCGCCGCCCCGGGGGATCAGCAAATCCACATAGCCCACCGCCGTCATCAGGGCGTTGGCCGAGGCGTGGGTGGTGTCCTCCACCAGGCTGACGGCGGTCTCGGGGAGGCCCGCCCCTTTCACCCCCTGGCGCAGGGCGTCCACAATGGCCTTGCTGGACCGCCATGCCTCCTTGCCGCAGCGGAGGACGCAGACGTTGCCGCTCTTGAGGGCCAGGGCGGCGGCGTCGCTGGTGACGTTGGGGCGGCTCTCGTAGATGATGGCCACCACCCCCATGGGGACGGCGGTCTTTTCAATCACCAGGCCGTTGGGCCGCTCCACCCGCCGCAGCACCGCCCCCACCGGGTCGGGCAGGGCGGCCACCTCCCGGATGCCCTGGGCCATCCCGTCCAGCCGCTGGCCGTTGAGGGCCAGCCGGTCCAGCATGACATCCGAGATGCTGCCCCGGGCTGCTTCCAGGTCGGCGGCGTTGGCGGCCAGAATGGTGTCCCGCCAGCGGGGGTCCTCCAGGGCCTGGGCCATCCCCAGCAGGGCGCGGTTCCGCTGCTGGGTGCCGGCCAGGGCCAGGGCGCCTTTGGCCTGACGGGCAGCGGTGAGAATTTCCTGTGTGGTCATGGGGTCAGCCTCCTTTTTTCAGTGGCTCCGGGGCCGGGCCGCAAAGCGGGTGCCTGCGGGCTGGCCCTGGGCAATTTTGTACAGCAGTTCGGGGTGGCAGCCGTTGGCGATCACCATCTCCACCCCGTCGGCGGTGACCATCTGGGCGGCCCGCAGCTTGGTGGCCATGCCGCCGGTGCCCAGGGCCGAGCCGGCCCCGTCCGACAGGCTGAGGATCTGGGGGGTGATCTGCTCCACCAGGGGGATCAGCCGGGCGTCGGGATGGGTCCGGGGGTTGGCGGTGTACAGCCCGTCGATGTCGCTGAGCAGCACCAGCAGGTCCGCCCGGGAACAGCAGGCCACAATGGCCGCCAGGGTGTCATTGTCACCGATGGAGGAAATCTCGGTGGTGGACACGGTATCGTTTTCATTAATAATGGGCAGGGCCCCCAGCTCCAGCAGCCGGTAGAGGGTGTTCTCGAAATTCTGGCGGCGGTCGCTGTGCTCCACATCCACACCGGTGAGCAGGATCTGGGCCACCGTGTGGTTGTAGTCGGCGAACAGCCGGTCGTAGGTGTACATCAGTTCACACTGGCCCACCGCGGCGCAGGCCTGTTTGCCCGCCATGTCGTCGGGGCGGCGGGGGAGAGACAGCTTGCCCACCCCCATGCCGATGGCGCCCGAGGACACCAGGATCATCTCGTGCCCCGCATTTTTCAGGTCGCTCAGCACCTTCACCAGCTCTTCGGTGCGGCGGATGTTCAGCCGGCCGGTGGGATAAGTGAGGGTGGAAGTGCCCACCTTGACCACAATACGCATCCCGTCAGCCCTCCCGCATCTTGAGGGTCTTGTCGTAGGCGGCGATGACGGCATCGGTCACAGCCCCCCGGAACCCCCGCTCTTCCAGCAGCCGGACCCCCTGGATGGTGGTGCCGGCGGGGCTGCAGACGGCGTCCTTCAGGGCGCCGGGGTGGATGCCGCTGTCCAGCAGCATTTTGGCGGTGCCCAGCATCATCTGGGCCGCATACTGCTGGGCCTTGGCCCGGGGCAGCCCGCAGGCCACGCCGCCGTCGGCCAGGGCCTCCACAAACTGGCACACCCAGGCCGGGCCGCAGCCCGACACGCAGCAGGAGGCATCCATCAAATTCTCGGCCAGGGGGTCCATCCGGCCGGCCCCGGCCATCAGCCGGCAGAAGTCTGCCTCTTCTTCTGCAGTGAGGCCGGTGGTGCAGTAGGGGATCATCCCTTCCCCCACGCCGGCGGGCATGTTGGGGTTGATCCGAACCACCGGGTAATCCCCCCCGGCCATCTGCTGGATCTGGGCCATGGACAGGCCCGCCGCCATGGTGCAGAGGATGAAGCGGTCCTTCCGGGCGGCGAACACCGGCTGCAGGGAGGCCAGCATCCCGGCCATCATCTGGGGCTTGACCCCCAGGAACACCACGTCACAGCCGGCGGCCTCCTGGTTGGAACCGGTGCGGCAGCCCAGCTGGGCGGCCAGGGCCAGGGCCTTGGCGGGGGTGCGATTTGCCAGCAGTACATCCGAGGGCGCCGCGGTGCGGCAGACCGCCCGGGCCAGGGCGCCGCCCATGTTGCCGCATCCAATAAAGCCAATTGTTTTCATGGTGATTCCTCCTTTGATTTGGGCCTGCCGCACGGCGGCACGCGAAAAATGATGCTTCCATATTACCCGGAATGGCACCTAAAATCAAGCCCCGGGGAAGGCTGTTGACAAAACCTGCCTGAGGGGTGTAAAATAAAAACACAATGGGTTTATATGCCGATATGAATTCGGAAAGGGGGTATGCGCGTTGCGCAGGATGCATTCATGGTTGGCTCTGCTGGTGGCAGGGCTGGTGCTGTTGGTGATGACCGGCTGTTCCCAGACCAAAGAGGTCGGGACGCGCAGCGTCCCCGGCGCAGCGGATCTCATCGCCCAGATTGCGGACCAGGAGGTCAACACCTCCAACTCCCTGCTGGAGAGCGGCACCGCTGCTGCCGCCACCCATCTGCTCAAGAGCCGCAGCACTTTGGTGACCGGTGAGGAAACCGGCCCCCTGGCCCAGGCTTTGCAGGACGCCGCAGACGCCGAGCATTATAACCCCCGCAGCGCCCCCACTGCCAGCGGCCTGACCCGGATGACCCGGCTGTTCCTCTACCCGGGGGACTGGAACAAGGACGAGGTGGCCCGGGCTGTGACGACCGTGCTGGAGGATATGGAAACGGAGCTGCCCGCCAACAACCGTGACCGGCAGATCACCACCGACAGCTATGTGGTTTATACATACACCTACTCGGTGAGCGTGCGCCAGGCCTACAGCGACCAGGCGTCGGCCTGGGTGGTGGGCGTCGGGATCAATCAGACCGCCAAAGAAGAGCACAAAACCTGATCTGGAAAAAAATTCACACAAAAAAAGTACCGCAACTGTGACAAAAGATTCATTTCCAGAAATCTTTAAAAATTGACTAAACTTTGGAAATAAAAGAATTTAACTTTTGCAGCACCCCTGCCGAAAGGCGGGGGCGCTTTCTTTTATAAAATGTAAATTTTCCGCCCGCAGAATTAGTGAAAAATGGTATGATTGACAAATCGTGGAAGATGTACTATTATATGACTAGACGGGGTGGGGGCCGTCCCCATTCCGTAGGTCCAAAACTCAAAACAGGTTACCCCTAGCAAAATTTACTTCTCAAGGAGGTAAAACGTCCAATGAAACTGAAGCGCATCCTTTCCCTGGCACTGTCCGGTGTCCTGGCCATCAGCATGCTGACGGCCTGCGGCGGCGGCAGCAGCATCAGCAATCTGCTGAGCAACCGTACTGCTACGGTTCGCGGCGCTCTCAACAGCGCACAGACTATGCTGAGCTACAAGAGCAATGACAGTAAGCTGGCAGATGCAGTCTCCAAGGTTGCTGAAACCATCACCCCTGTTCAGATTGCCAACGGTGCTGTGGACGGCAGTGTTGCTACTACCGTTCAGCAGCTGACCGGCTACGGTGATCTGTACTTGAAGGATGGCGATCCTTGGAAGGCAGCAACCGAAGTAGGCAGCAAAACCTACGTCAAGGTCTTCATTTACAATGTAGACGACAAGGCTTATGACAGCACGGCTGAAGTGGCAAGTGATCTCGCCAAGAAGCTGGAGGTCATGGGTCTGGATAAGGAAACTGCCACCAAGGGCGATAAGGTCACCAATTCTTACGCAGGCAGCGTTGCTGCTTACGAGAAGACCATCGGTAAGGACGATAACGCCGTTACCGTTTGGGTGATTGGTGTGGCCGTCACGCAGACTGTCACCAAAGCTTAAACCCTGAAAGACCCTAGTTCCTTTTCGTGAGGAGAAAGCCCCCGACGGTGCGACGTCGGGGGCTTTTTTGCGCCCTTTGGACGCCCCTGAAGAGGCGTCCTGCCCGGGGTGAAAATATTGCAGGACGAAATTTTAAACTGTGAAAAACTCCGAAATTTGGACGTTTTGCATTGACAATGGCAGAAAATCTGTTAAAATATGCAGCAAGAAGCCCAAAAACAAGGGCTTCTGGAAAAGAGGAGGCACATCACGATGAAACTCAAGAAGATTTTGGCTCTGGCCCTGTCGGGCATCCTGGCCGTCAGCATGCTGGCAGGCTGCGGCGGCGCAGCTGGCAGCGTCACCAACGACAACGTCAAACCGGCCACCAGCGCGGTGATCGGTTCGGTGAACAGCAAGCTGGATGATCTGAATGTGAAGTTCGCATCGGACAGCGACTTTGCATCCCAGCTGGCCATCGTGGCCAACAGCGCAACCCTGAGCGACGTGAGCAATCTGTCCGGCGGCGCTTATCTCACCGGCAATGCACAGGCTGCCCTGACCTATGTCACCGGCGCCAAGTGGATGCAGTCGGCCCCCGATGCAGCAGGCACCTACGTCTGCGGCATCTGGTTTGACGGCGGCATGAGCGGCGATGCAGTGGCCACCGCCGTGGCCAATAACCTGAACCTGGCGGCATCCATCACCGATGGCTTCAACGTCACCAAGTCTGCTCTGGAGAGCTATAAGGTGACCGTGGGCACCGGCGCCAGCGAGAAAACCGTCTGGCTGGTGGGCATTCTGGTGACCCTGGAGACCAAGAGCGCCACCTGATGGGCTGACAGAACCAAAAGGCAAATGACCCCCGGGCCCCCGGCGCCAGCGCGCCGGGGGCTTTTTGCTGCCGCAGTGAGACCGCCGGGCCCCGCCCCTGCATAGGCTGGAAGGAGCAGGGAAGGGGAAAGGTCCAGTATCTGATTGATTTTTCAGGCTGAACATGGTACACTTCCTCTTGTACAAAACAAGGAATGCAAAAAGAGAAACGAGGAAAGTATCATGGTTGCACTGTTGTTGTCCGTCATCGGCCAGCAGGGGGTGGACGCGCTGGCGTTTCTGCTGGCGTTTGTCCTGACGGCTTTGCTGACCAGTTTGTTCCGGGGGCGGCTGCCCCAGGACCACGGCCGCGCCTATGCGGTAAACGGCGCTTTGTCCAAGGGCAAGGCCCGGGGCGCAGGCCTGATTTTCGTGCTTTGCATTGTGCTGGTGTCCCTGGCCTTTATGCCCTTCCACCTGGAAACGGTGATCTACATGGTCCTGCTGATTGCGTCCATGCTGTCGGGCTATCTGGACGACGCCTCCGAGACGGCCTGGAACGAATACAAAAAGGGCCTGATTGACTTTGTGATCGCCGCTGTGGCCGGCGTCACCTATCTGAACTTCAATGGCTGCGGGGTGCAGCTGCTGGGCTGGTACTTCGTGCTCCCCTATCCGGTGTACCTGCTGCTGATCGTCATCCTGATCTGGGCCAGCATCAACGTGGTCAACTGCACCGACGGCGTGGACGGCCTGTCGGCCAGCCTGGCGGTGGTGAGCATGGGCACCTTCGGGCTGCTGTATGCCGATCACCTGGGCAGCTATGTCACCGCCACGGTGGTGTTCATCGGCGCCCTGCTGGCCTATCTGTGGAGCAACGCCAAGCCCTCCACCGTCCTGATGGGAGACGCCGGCAGCCGGGCCATGGGCTTTTTCCTGGCGCTGCTGGCCCTGAAATCGGGCCATCCCTTCGCCTTTGTGCTGGCGGCTCTGGTGTTCATCCTGGACGGCAGCCTGGGCATCGTCAAGATCAGCCTCAAGCGGTTTTTGCACATCAGCGTGCTGAAAAACACCCTGACCCCCCTCCACGACCACGCCCGCAAGCGGCTGGGCTGGAGCGATGAGCAGGTGGTGCTGCGCTGGGTGATCGCCCAGTGTGTGGTGTCGGCGGTGCTGGTGGCCGCGGCAAGCTCTTTCGCATAAAAACGGACAGCCCCGCTTGGGTTTGAGCGGGGCTGTTTTTGTACCCTGGCCCGGCGTGTTGACAAGTACACTTGTCTGTGTTATACTGATGATGCAAATAAAACTTGTCATGCTGCAAAGTCCAATGGTATGAAGTCAAGTAGTGATGAAGAAAAAAATTAGGCGAAACAGAATAAGAAGCACTGTGTAGAC
>CALWZK010000047.1 GCA_944386015.1 uncultured Faecalibacterium sp. | reverse complement strand
TTTTAAGTGTTTCCAACACTTTAAAGGTTCCGTTACAAGTATTCGATATTGTTCAATTTTCAAGGTCCTGTGCGTCGCAGCCTCTCGGCCTGACAGCTTATTTATTTTACCACATCTTTTTTCGTTTGTCAAGAGCTTTTTTGAAGTTCTTTTCAAACTCTTTTCAGTTGTGGGCGCCCCGTCAGGGCGCTCATATATAGTACTACCATTTCCACCATTTGTCAACCCCTTTTTTCATCTTTTTTTGCGGGCGTTTTCCCTTGCGCATCGGGCGGCGGCAGCGTACAATAAAGATGGTCTTATACCATTGCCCTATTCCATATATATAAGGACACCAAGCGAGGCTACCATGATTCTCACTGTCAATATTGGCAACACCCATATCACCGTCGCTGCATACGCCGATGGCGCGCTGCAGTTTGCGGGCAAGCTGTCGGCGGCGGCCGCCACGTCGGACGAGTACGCCATCCGGCTGGTGCATCTGCTCACCCTCCACCACAGCGACCCCCAGCAGATCCAGGGGGCGATTCTGGCCAGCGTGGTGCCGGCGCTGACGGGGCGGATGATGGCCGCCCTGCGGATGCTCACCGGGGTGCGGATCATGACGGTGGGGCCCGGGCTCAAAAGCGGCCTCAAGCTGCGGCTGGATCAGCCCGCCCAGCTGGGGGCCGAGCTGCTGTGCGGCGTGGTGGCGGCCATGGCCGAGGGCCCCGCGCCCATGGCGGTGATCTTCTCGGACACCGCCTTGTCCATCATGGGGGTGAACAGCCAGAAGGAGCTGGTGGGGGGCGTGATTCTCCCCGGGCCCCAGCTCTCCCTGGCCAGCCTGGTGCAGAACACTGCCCAGCTGCCCCAGATCGACCTCACGGCCCCTGCGCCGGCCTCTGTGCTGGGCAGGAACACTTCCGCCTGCCTCCAGGCCGGGATGCTGCTGGGCACCGCCAGCCTGCTGGACGGCCTGGCAGAGCGGTTCCGGGCCGAGCTTGGCCCCGAGACCCGTTTTTACGCCACAGGCAATCTGCCCGCCAATCTGCGCAAAGCCTGCCGCGCCCCCATCCTCTACCGGCAGAACCTGGTGACCGACGGCCTTTACCGCATCTGGCAGCGGAACCAGAAGGGTTAACCTTGTCTTTTCCATCTTCTGAAAATTCCATTTGCATTTTGGGCCAAAGTATGGTATACTCTTTGTTGCTGATGGCTGTGCCGTCGGCAAGTTGTGCGGTCGTAGCTCAGCTGGATAGAGCGTTGGACTCCGACTCCAAAGGCCAGAGGTTCGAATCCCCCCGGCCGCACCAAAACAGCACCCTGGAGCGCTTGCTCCGGGGTGTTTTTGTTTTAGCATATAAGGTTTGCCCGCCAGGCGCAGCAAAGCCCCGCAGAAGCCCCCAAAAGAGGCCCCTGCGGGGCTTTCTGTGTGTTTGGGGCTGGTTTGCGCCCGGGGTGCCAGGCATACAAAAAGCCCCTCTCCGGCGCCGCAAAGGGCGTGCAGAGAGGGGCTTTCCATTTGAAGTGATGAAGGGCTGCGGGGGTGCCTCGTGTCCGGGTGGGGGCCGTCAACAAGGGGGCACAGGCATGGTCCCCGCAGCGCCTTCATAACAATGCGGGGGCCGGCCTAGCACCAGCCCCCGCATAGGGACCCTATCTTTCGTGACGCAAAATTTGTTTTGGTGCGATCAACAACAGGAATACATCATTCCTCTTTGTCGCCACATCGGATTGGGCATTTGCCGAACCTGCAGGCGGTCTCAAGCCCGCAGGGATCTTATATCATCTCCCAGCTGCCATAAGCTGCTAGGGTGTTATAAGCAATTTTACTGACCAACAGTAACAGCAGTGCTGCCAACAGTCTGGGTCACAGTAACCAGGACGTAGTAGGCGCTTGCAGTGTTCTCGCCCAGCTCATCGGACTTGCTGACCTTCTGGATGGTGACTTCACCAGTGTAGCTGGCCTCATACTTGTTAGTGTCAGTAACAACCACAGGATAGTTGGTGCTAGTACCAGCCACAGCGTTAGCAACCAGAGTTGCAGCGACTTCCTCGCTGACAACATCGTCTACCATGTACAGGTATGCGACAGTCTTGGTTTTACCAGCCTTAGCAGAATTGTTAGAAGTAGCAAAGTTATACACGCTAGTCTGGAAAGTGATCTTACCGGGCAGAATCTTGTTGTTCAGCTGAGCAGCGACTGCGTCGTTGCTAGTGTTCTTGATAGCAGCGGTGACAGTAGCATCCTTCAAATTGGCATAAGTAGCCTTCTTAGCAGCATCGGCCAGATAAGCGCTGGTGCCGGCCTTGAACTTAACATTCTTCTGAGCGGCATTCATGACATCAGCAACGCTGCTGCTGGTGGTGGTCTGCTCGCTGCTGGAAGAACCGTTATTATTGCTGGTGCCATTGGAGCAGCCAGCCAGCATGCTGACAGCCAGAACGCCGGCCAGAGCCAGAGAAACAATCTTCTTGAGTTTCATGGTGAAAATTTCCTCCTTATGGTGTATAAAAGATAGAGACCCAAAACAGGTTCAAAGGAAGGTCCATTTCCTTTGTATGATTATGGTACCACACCCCTTTTCCAGTGTCAAGGGGATGGGCGCATTTTTTTCCATTTGTGGATATATTTGGAAGGTTCCTTTAGGGCCCCGAAGGGCCTGTTTTACAACAATGCGGAGGCCGGCCTGACAGCCAGCCTCCGCATAGGGACCCTATCTTTCGTGACGCAAAAGTTTTTTGTTTTTGGTGCGATCAACAACAGTAGGAATTTGCATTCCCCTTTGTCGCCACATCGGATGGGCTTTTGTATACCCGGGCCTTGGGCGGTCTCATGCCCAAGGCCCCTTATATCACGCCCAGCTATTGCTGAGCCTGTTATAAGTTAAAATTAGGTCAGGGAGCCGCTAACACCAGTCATGTTATCAGCAGTATCAGCAACGGTCTGGGTCACAGCAAACAGAACGTAGTAAGCGCCGGCAGTCTTGCCATCGTCATTGGTCTTGCTGACCTTGACGCAGCTCACTTCACCAGTGTAGGTTGCCTTATAGCTGCTAACGTTAGCACTACCTGTGGTGCCCGAAATCTTACCAATCACACGGGTAGGATAGTTATTGGCGTTGCCAGCCACTGCCTTGGCAACGGTGTTCACAGCGGACTCCATACCGGTAACATCGTCAACCATGTACAGATAGAGGTTGGTAGTCTTCTCGCCACCCTTAGTAGGATTAAAGGCAGTCCAACTATTCTGCAGCGTGTAGTCCTTGGTAACCATATCAGCCAGCTGAGCACCAACATCAGCGGTTTTAGCCACATAACTGCCACCAACAGTAGCTTTCTCCACTGCGCTATAAGTAGCCTTCTTGACTGCAGCAGCCAGCCAAGTGTCCAGAGTGGTGCTGGTCTTGAACTCAACATTCTTCTGAACAGCATTCATAGCATCATCAACAGTAACGGTGGCAACAGTAGCATCGTCATCGGTGGTGGTGCTGGAAGAACCGGTGCCATTAGCGCAGCCAGCCAGCATGCTGACAGCCATGACACCAGCCAGAGCCAGAGAAGCAATCTTCTTGAGTTTCATAGTGAAAATTTCCTCCTTATGGTGTATAAAAGATAGAGACCCAAAACAGGTTCAAAGGAAGGTCCAATTCCTTTGTACGATTATGGTACCACACCCCCCTGCCAGTGTCAAGTCTTTCCAGGGAAAATTTTTCCACTGTCTGGCAGTTTGGGGGCTTTTTTTACACAAACCGGCCGGGGGTGGGCATGCATTTTATTGTATATTTATGCTCTTTCCCCTGCCCCGGGCCCCGGCTCTACCTATTATAATGGAGGGCAAACTCACAGCCAGCTGTGATACCGGCGGATGTAGAGGGCCTTGGCCAGGCTTTCCAGCAGGATATACCCGCCCACGATCACCGCCAGGGCGCCGAAGCAGCTCACCGGCAGGGCGGTGAGGCCCAGGGCCGGGGCCAGGGGGGTGAAAGGCAGGGCGGTGACCGCCGCGATGCCCGCCGCGGTGAGCAGCGTGAGGGGCGCCGAGGCCCGGCTCTGGATCAGGGGCAGATGGGCGGTGCGGACCATGTGGATCACCACCGTCTGGGTCCACATGGAGGCCACAAACCAGCCGGTCTGGAACAGGGCGGCATAAGCGGCCCGGGCGGCGGGGTCGGTGAGCTGGGTGTACAGCCGGCCCCCTGCGGCGGCGGGGCAGAACACAAAGTACATCAGCACAAAGGTCAGCACATCAAACACCGAGCTGACGGGGCCGTTCCAGAACATAAACCGGCCGATGCTGCCGGCGTCCCACCGGCAGGGTTTTTCCAGGGTCTCGCTGTCCACCTTGTCCCAGGACAGGGCGGTGCAGGACAGGTCGTACACCAGGTTGAGCAGGATCAGCTGGAGGGCGGTCATGGGCAGGAAGGGCAAAAACGCGCTGGCCGCCAGCACCGACAGCATGTTGCCGAAGTTGGAGGAGACGGTCATCTTGATGTATTTGATCATGTTGGCGTAGGTTTTGCGGCCCTCGATGAGGCCCTGCTCCAGCACCATCAGGTCTTTGTCCAGCAGGACGATGGAGGCGGACTCCTTGGCGATATCCACGGCGGTGTCCACCGAGATGCCCACGTCGGCGGCGCGGAGGGCGGCGGCATCGTTGATGCCGTCCCCCATATAGCCCACGCAGTGGCCGCTGCCCCGCAGCAGCCGGATGATCCGGGCCTTCTGGGCCGGGGACAGCTTGGCAAAGACGGTGGTCTCCTCGGCGCGGCGGGCCAGCTCCTGGTCGGTGAGGGCGTCCAGGTCGGTGCCCAGCAGCACCGCGCCGGCGTCCAGGCCCACCTGGCGGCAGATGGCGCAGGTGACCTGCTCATTGTCCCCGGTGAGGATCTTCACCCCCACCCCGCTGGCCTTCAGCGCGGCCACAGCGGCGGCGGCGGTCTCCTTGGGGGGGTCCAGGAAAGCCAGGAAGCCCATCAGCACCATATCCCGCTCGTCTGCGGCCGAGAACTGGCCCACAGGGGCGGGGCTGCTCTTCTGGGCCACCGCAATCACCCGCATACCCTTGGCGTTGAGGCTGCCGGCCCGCTCCAGCATCCGGGCCCGGAGCTGGTCGGTCAGCGGGATGGCCCGGCCTTCCCGCTCGGCCCAGGCGCAGCAGGAGAGCATCTCCTCCACGGCGCCCTTGGTGACCATCTGGGTTTTGCCGGCGGTGTCGCAGACCACCACGCTCATCCGGCGGCGCTCAAAGTCAAAGGGCACCTCGTCCACCTTGTGGTAGGTCTGGATCAGGCGGTCGGCCCCCAGCTGCTGCTGTTTGTCGATGACGGCCAGGTCCATCAGGTTTTTCAGCCCGGTCTGGAACCAGCTGTTGAGGAAGGCGTGGCGGAGCACACGGTCGTCGGGGCGGCCGTCGGTGTTGAGGTGGAGCTCCAGCACCACCTTGTCCCGGGTCAAAGTGCCGGTCTTGTCGGTGCAGAGGATATCCACCGAGCCCAGGTTCTGGATGGCGCTGAGGTTCTTGATGATGACCTTCTGCCTGCTCATGGCCAGGGCGCCCCGGGCCAGGGAGGTGGTGACGATCATGGGCAGCATCTCAGGGGTGAGGCCCACCGCCACCGAGATGGCGAAGAGCAGGGCCTCCATCCAGCTGCCCTTGGTGAAGCCGTTGAGCACCAGCACCACCGGGGCCATCACCGCCATAAAGCGGATCAGCAGCCGGGAGACAGAGCCGATGCCCTTGTCGAAAGCGGTCTTGGGGGGCTTGTCGTCCAGGGTGCGGGCGATGCCGCCGAAGAGGGTGTCGCCCCCTACCGCCACCGCCACCGCACGGGCGCTGCCGCTGACCACGTTGCTGCCCTGGAAGGCCAGGCAGGGCACCCCGGTGAGGGGCAGGCTGGGGTCGGTGCAGGGGTCGCCGGATTTTTCCACCGGCTCGCTCTCGCCGGTGAGGGCGGCCTGGCTGAGGAAGAGGTCCCGGGCGCTGAGGATCCGCAGGTCAGCGGGGATCATATCCCCGGCCGACAGGTGGATGATGTCCCCCACCACAATCTCCTCCATGGGGCGCTCCTGCTGTTTCCCCTCCCGCTGGATGCAGGCGGTGGTGTGGATCATGGCGGTGAGCTTCTGGGCCACGTTGCCGCTGCGGGTCTCCTGGACAAACCGCAGCACCCCCGACACCGCCACCATCACGGTGATGATGGCCACCGTCATATAGCTGCGCTCGGCGGGGTCAGCCAGCACCACGTCGGTGAACAGGGACACCACCGCCAACAGCAGCAGCACCAGGGAAAAGGGGTCGGCGAAGGCTTCCAGCAGGCGGCGGGGTGCGCTCTTGCGGCGGGCCCGGGCCAGGCGGTTGGGGCCGGTGCGCTCCCGGACCGCCTCGGCCTGCTCCTCGGTGAGGCCGTCGGGGCCGGTGCCCAGCTGTTCCAGCAGGGCGGCCTCGGTGGCAGCGGCGACTTCCCGCAGGCGGGTGTCCGACTCTTTTGCGGTCTTGTTCTGCCCGGCCGCATAGGCTTTGATCCATTTCATCATCATGATGGATTCCTCCCTTCTCTTGGGGGAGGGCGCAAAAAAAGCGCCCGCCTCCGCCGGTTTCCGGCAGACTGCGGGCGCACAAAGGGCGCAGAAAGCTAAGGCATCAGGCAAGGACGCCTGTACCCTGTTCTGTGTCCATGCTGCCGGCGGCCTGCCTGCATTCGTCTGCAACTGCTGGGGTCCATGCGTCCCACCTGCCTTTCCTGGTCAAAAAATAAAGCCCGCTCATCCGATAGGACAAGCGGGCTGAAAACCAACTCTTCGTTCGCCTGAGCTTCAACTCTGCAGGGCGGTGTAGCTGCGTTATGATGCGCCTTGTTGCGACGCATCCTGTTCAGACCTGCGCACGGTGTCTCCACCGTTTTGCGGCAGCAGCCCATATCCCTGTAGGAGCCTTACCTATCAAACGCCTGCAGTGTACCACAGCCGGCCGCAAAAGTCAACCGCCACAATTTGAAGATTTTGTGAAGGTTTTTTCACACCTTCACCGGATGGTTCAGCGCGCCGGTGCGCCGCAGCCACACCAGAGCGATGATGCACACCAGCACCGACAGGATCGAGCCGGCGGTGGCGGCGCAGCCCATGGGCAGCAGGGTGGCCGGGAACAGCCGGGACATCAGATACGCCCCGGGAATCCGCACCAGCACGATGGACAGCGCATTGTGGAGGAAGGACACCCCCGACCGGCCATAGGCGCAGAAGTAGCCGCTGCAGCTGAAGTGGACCCCGGCAAACATGCAGTCCCAGATGTAGCCCCGGATGTACTGGCTGCCGGCGGCCACCACGGCGGGGCTGGAATCAAACACCGACACAATCCCCCCGGCGGTGAACTGGACGATGATCCCCGCCGCCAGGCCGAAGCACAGGCACATCCCCACCGCATAGCGGAGGGTCTGGGCGGCCCGGTCGTACTTGCCGGCGCCGATGTTCTGGGCCGCCAGGGCCGACACGGTGGACAGCATCGAGCTGGGCACCAGGAACACAAAGCTGATGACCTTTTCCACAATGCCCACGGCGGCGGCGTCATCCAGGCCCCGGCCGTTGGCGATGACGGTGATCAGCAGAAAGGAAATCTGGATGAAGCCATCCTGCAATGCTACCGGCACACCCACCTTCAGGATAGAGCCCAGAACCTCTTTCCGGGGCCGGAAGCTGGCCTTGGTCACCGAGAGGGCGGTTTTCTGCCGGGTGACCATCACCAGGGACACCACCACGCTCAAGGTCTGGGACAGGGTAGTGCCCAGGGCGGCGCCCGCCGGGCCCAGGTGCATCCCGCCGATGAAAATATAATCCAGCACGATGTTGGCGGCGCAGGCCACCGCCACAAACTTCATGGGGCTCTGGGAATCCCCCAGCCCCCGGAAGATGGAGCTGATGATATTATAAGCGGTGATGAAGGGGATCCCGATGAAGCATATCGTGAGATACCGCACCGTCCCCTCCACCGCTTCTTCGGGGGTGGACATAATCCCCACAATGGGCCGTACCAGGGCCAGCAGGATCACCGTCAGAGCCACCGACAGGCCGATGAACAGGGTGGTGCTGTTGCCGATGGCCAGGGCTGCCTTCTCCTGTTCCCTGCCCCCCACCGCCCGGCCGATGGCGATGGTGGTGCCCATGGCCAGACCCACGATCATGACGGTGATCATGTGCATCACCTGGCTGCCGATGGACACCGCCGTGATGTCGGCGGTGCCGCTGAACTGGCCGGTGATGAACAGGTCGGCCATCCCGTAGAGGGTCTGCAGGAAATAGGCCAGCAGATAGGGCAGCGAAAATCCCACAATGTTGCGGAACACGCTGCCCGTGGTCAGATTTTTCTCCATAGTGTGTTGGCCGCGCCCCGGCGGCCCCTCCTCCTCTAGTCTTGCTTTATTCTAGTAAACACCCAAACCCCGCTCCTGTCAAGCCGGGCCCGGATGCAAAAAAAGAGGCGCCCGAGGGCGTCTCTGGATGCAAAAAGGGCGGTCAATCCGGGTCGTAAATCTTCATCTGTTCCTTGTAGATCCGGGCGAAGTAGATGATTTCGGCGATGGCGGTGAGGGTCCAGGAGCAGACAAACAGCAGATAGAGGGAGGGCAGGGTCTTGAACCAGGCAAAGACGGTGTAAACCCAGATCACCCGGAACACGCAGGAGCCCATAATCACAATGAAGGTGGGGACAATGGTGCGGCCCAGGCCACGGGAGGCGGCGATGGTGCAGTCCATAAAGGCCGACACCGGGTAGCACAGACCCATAATCATCAGGCGCTGCATGCCGGCATCCACCACCGCCTGTTCGGTGGTAAAGAGGGCCAGGAAGGTGCGGCCGAACAGCACCAGGGAAATCCCCAGCACCGCGCCGATGCCGAAGGAGTAGCCCAGGGAGATGAAGTAGCTGCGCTTGACCCGCTTCCGCTTGCCGGCGCCGTAGTTCTGGCTCATGAAGCTGGAACAGGCGGTGTAGAAGGCGGCCATCACATCGTAGACCAGGGGGTCGGCGTTGGCGGCGGCCGAGTTGCCGCTGACCACCACCGTGTCAAAGGTGTTGATGCTGGCCTGGATGAACAGGTTGGCCAGGGCGAAGATGGCGTTCTGGCACCCCGCCGGGACGCCCAGGCCCAGGATGCTGCGGGTCATGGCGGGGTCGGGGCGGAGCTTGTCCCGCCGCAGGCCGTAGCAGCCCTGAGCCCATGCCAGCGCCCGGAGGATCAGCCCCGCCGACAGGTACTGGGTCAGGATGCTGGCCAGGGCCACGCCGGCCACGCTGAGGTTGCAGACAATCACGAAAAAGAGGTTGAGGACCACATTCAGGGCCCCGGCAATGGACAGATACACCAGGGGTTTGCGGGTGTTGCCCACGGCGCTGAAGACGCCGTTGCCGAAGTTATAGATGGCCAGGGCAGGCATCCCCAGGAAATAAATCCGCAGGTAGAGGATGGCACCGTCGATCAGGTCGGGCTTGGTGCCCAGCAGCCGCAGCAGCGCCGGGGCAAACAAAACGCCGATCAGCAGCATCAGCACCCCCGCCGCCAGGCAGACCACCAGGGCCGAGTGGACCGACTTTTCCACCTCTTTGGGCTGGCCGGCCCCGTAGAACCGGGCCACCAGCACATTGACGCCGCCCCCCAGCCCGATCAGGAAGCCGGTGATGAGGGTGACAAAGATGGTGGTGGAGCCCACCGCGCCCAGGGCCTGGGAGCCGGCGAACCGGCCCACCACCGCAATGTCCGACATATTGAAGAGGGCCTGCAGCAGATTGGAGAGGACCAGCGGCACGCTGAAGATGAAGATCTGCCGCGCCAGCGGCCCCTCCGTCAGATTCTTTGCCTCGGAAGACATAGCACACGATTCTCCTTTTTCCGGTTCTTTTTGGTTTCCTTGGGGCGGGGCGCCGCGCCGCTGCGGCCCCCGTCCGAGCCAGTATAACGCCGCCCCCCGGCACCGTCAAGTCCCCTGCCCCAAGTCTTGCCCCCGGGGCCTGAATATGGTATTCTGAAAGCACCAAATGATAAAGGAGGCACCTGCCATGCTCAGTGAACATACCCCCGCGCCCGACTTTGCCCTGCCCGACGCCGAGGGCAACATCCATCACCTCTCCGACTTCCGGGGCCAAAAGGTGGTCCTCTACTTCTACCCCCGGGACAACACCCCCGGCTGCACCCGCCAGGCCTGCGCCTTTGCCGCAGCCTATGACGTGTTCCGGCAGCGGGGGGTGGTGGTGATCGGCGTCAGCAAGGATTCCGCCGCATCCCACCAGAAATTTGCCGCCAAATACGAACTGCCCTTCCTGCTGCTGTCCGACCCCGACCACGCGGTGCTGGAGCTGTACGACGTCTGGAAGGAGAAAAAGAATTACGGCAAGGTCAGCATGGGCACCGTCCGCTCCACCTATCTGATCGGCGAGGACGGCACCATCCTGAAGGCCATGCCCAAGGTCAAGCCCGACACCAACGCCGCCGATGTGCTGGCCGCCCTGGATGCCCTGGACGCCGCCAACGGCTGATCAAGGAGGAACCGCCATGCCTTTTGTTGATCTGCGCACCACCGTCCCTGTCCCGGCCGACCGCCGGGAGGCTCTGAAAACCGCTTTCGGCCAGGCCATCACCACCCTCCACAAGACCGAGTCCTATCTGATGGTGGCCATCCAGGACAGCTGCGACCTGTGGCTGGGGGGCCGCAAGCTGGACAAGGGGGCTTATATCGCGGTGAGCCTCTACGGCGCCGCCGCCCCCGCCGACTACGACAAGATGACCGGCCAGCTGTGCCGGATCCTGTCCGACCAGCTGGGCATCCCCGCCGGGTCGGTGTATGTCACCTACCACCCCGTCAGCGACTGGGGCTGGAACGGCCAGAACTTCTGAACCCGGGGGCTTTTGCCCTGCGGGGGCCGTCTGCGCCTTTTTTCCGGAGCTGTCCTCCTTTCGGGGACAGCTCTTTTTTTGCCCGTCTTTCCCGCAGCTGCGCCGCTTTTTTTCTCCTCTGTGATATTCCACAAAGAACTCTGCAAAATTTATATCCTCAATACAAAAGATTTCCATCCAAATGTCATAAAACTGTGATATAATCATAGAGAAAAGGATCGTTTTTTGTACCAGAGGTCTAAAAAACCCGGCGCGGTGCACCTTGTGCCAGCCCGCAGTCCGGCAAAAGGAGGAAGACACAATGGCCAAGATCGAAACGAGGCTTTTTGGGTTCACCCACAGCGGCACGCCTGTCAATGAGTACATTCTCTCCAATCCCGGCGGGCTGTCGGTCAGTGTTCTGGACTACGGTGCCATCATCAAAAACATCATTGTCCCCGCCAAGCGGGGCCCGGTGGACGTGGTCCTGGGCCACGACACCATGCAGGAATATGAGGCAGACACCGCCACCTTCTGCGGCGCCTTTGTGGGCCGCTACGCCAACCGGATCGAAGGGGCGGCCTTTACCCTCAACGGCAAAACCTATCAGCTGGAAGCCAACAGCGGCCGCAACCATCTCCACGGCTGCTTTGCCCGCAAATCCTACGATGTGAAGGCCTTCGGCGACACCCTGCTGCTGGAAGCCGAGAGCCCCGACGGGGAGGAAGGCTTCCCCGGCAACATGAAGATCGCCGTCCGCTACACCCTGACCCCCGACAATGCATTCCGGATGGATTACCGGGTGTCCTCTGACGCTGACACCATCGTCAATCTCACCAACCACACCTACTTCAACCTCAACGGCGGCGGCACCATCCTGAACCAGCGGCTCAAGCTGTTCGCCTCCACCTTCCTGGAGGGGAACCAGGAGACCTGCCCCACCGGCCGGATTCTGCCGGTGGCCGGCACCCCCATGGACTTCACCAAGGGCAAGGCCCTGGGCCGGGACCTGAACCCCGGCAATGACCAGACCCGGATGGTGGGGGACGGCTACGACCACTGCTTTGTCATCGACCGGCCCCGGGCCGGCGCCCGCCAGAGCATCTGCGCCTGGGCCACCTGTGACGAGAGCAGCATCAGCATGAAGGTCTACACCACCCAGCCGGGGGTCCACCTCTACACCGGCAACTTTTTGCAGGACTGCCCCAGCCCCGGCAAGGGCCTGCACCCCATGCAGAAATACGGCGGCTTCGCCCTGGAAACCGAGCACTTCCCCTGCTCGCCATCCCACCCCGAATTCCCCTCCACCATCCTGCGGGCGGGCAAGGTGTTCCGGGTGTCCAACACGCTGCGGTTCTTCACCGGCAAACAGTGCGGCGTCATCTGAGCGCCGTCGGCCGAAACAGATTTAAGGAGGGAACATGAAAACAGTTGTGCATCGCGTCACGGCCTGGCTGCTGGCCTGCACCCTGGCGCTGGGCC
>CALWZK010000046.1 GCA_944386015.1 uncultured Faecalibacterium sp. | reverse complement strand
GACGCTCCAGCAGTTCAAGTATCTGATGGGTCACCAGTACAAGGCGGAAAAGACGGCATACGGTGGAGATCGAAAAAACAATGCACCAAAATCAAGTTACCAAAATGGTAACTTGATCTTGAAAGAAAAAACCTGTGAACGCATTGCAGCCGAGAATGGCGTAGCCAGAAATACTGTTATCCGTGCAGAGCAATTCGCCAACGGCGTAGATGCCGCTGAGGAGGCCGTTCCCGGCATCAAACAGGAAATCCTGACCGGCAGCATCAAGCCCACAGAGAAGGCCGTGGCGGCCATCGCCAAAGCCCCGCCGGAGGAAAGGCCCGCTCTGGTCCAGCAGCTCCGGCAGACCAAAGAACCCGAAAAGCCTGAAGAAAAGCCGAAACCCAAACGCAGCGCTGCAGAAACCCTGCAAGCTATCCGGGATATCTCAGAAAATATGCTGCAGTCCAACGGGGAAATCGACGCAGACGATATCTGCGCAGAACTGGAAGACGCCCTGGACACCATGATTTTTCGCTGGGATACCTGCCTGGAAAACAACAGGGAACAACGCAGTGCCTGCCGGGACGGCATCAGAAGCCTTACAGAGAAGGGTATTCAGTACCTGCAAAAGATGAGGAGGACTACATGAGAACCAGTCACACCAGTGCCTACCAGGAAATGATGATCAACAGCAAGCTGCTGGAGGTTCCCCGCGGCAGCTACCAGCGGGAGCTGAACGCCAAGCGGGTTCGCAAGATTGCAGCGAAGTTTGACCCCCGTCTGGTCAACCCCCCGAAGGTCAGCTACCGCAACGGTCGCTACTATGTGTTCGATGGACAGCACACCATCGCAGTCCTCAAGCTGCTCAATGGCGGCAGGGACCTGATGATCCGCTGCATCGTGTACACAGGCATGACCGAGAGCGAAGAAGCCCTGCTCTTTGCCCAACAGACCGGCGAATCTGCCAGGCTGACACCCGGCGATAAGATGCGCGCCATGATCTACGGCGGCGACCCGGAATGTATGGCCTTCCTGAAGGCCACCGAATCGGTTGGTCTGCGTCTGGATTACGCACAGCGCCGCGGGAAGCACCGAATCGGCTGCATCGGCACCGCTTTTGAAGAATTCAAGCGGGTGGGAGCCGACCTTTATAAAGAAGCCCTGTCCCTGATCGTGGCCGCCTGGCATGGGGACCCTGAGTCCCTGCGGGCTGAAACGATCCAGAGCGTGACCCGCTTCATCGAGCTGTACCGCCAGGAATACGATCCCCGGCGTCTTGTGAGCCGCCTGCACAAAACCGATCCGTTGACCATCTACCGGGAAGGCCGTGCCATGGGCGTCAACATGGCAGGGTATAAGAAGTATCTCTACCAGGTCTTCTGCATCTACAACGGAAGCAGCAAGAAGAAGGTTCTGCCCATGAAGTTCTGACAGACCCTGATTGATCCCCTTTGCACAGACACCGCCTGCAGGCTGCGGGCGGTGTCTTACATAATAAAGCACAAGGGGGTGCATAGCCTATGATTCCTGAAAACTGGCAATACAGCCGGGGAGACATCTACTACGCCAACATGGAACCCCACGTTGGCTCGGAGCAAGGCGGGGAACGGCCGGTGGTGGTCTTGCAAAATGATACGGGCAACAAGCATTCGCCCACGCTCATCATTGCCACCATTACATCCAGGGTAAACAAGAAACGCCATCTGCCCACCCACGTCCTGCTTGACCACAACCCGGGATTAAAAGTCCCATCTATCGTACAACTGGAACAGATTTTCACCCTCGACAAACAACGTGTTCAGCGGTTTGTTGGGCAAGCCAGTGAGGATGAGATGAACCAGATTGAGATGGCAATCAAGATCAGTCTGGGAATCACCTGAACGTCAGACAAGTGGTGCCGCATCCTTGCAGAACAAGCAAATGGTACAGTAGAATGGAGTCGATGAGTAGACACTTCTTTACGAAGGGAGAGGATACCAATCGAGAAAACGATCCTGCGATGTACCATGCAGCACTGTATATCAGAAGGAGGAAAAACGATGGCAAGAGCATTTAGAAAACTGCGCTGCAAACTGGTGGAGATGGATATTCAGCAGAAAGAACTGGCTGACCGGCTGGGCGTATCGCCGTCCACGATTTCGACGCGCTTGTCCGGGCATCTGCCGTGGTCTGTTCCCGAGGCGGTCCAGGTTGCAGAAATCCTGGGCATCCCTCTGGATCAGCTGAGTGTATTTTTCTACGATGATGGCCCCGAGAGCCTGGCTGCACGAAAGAAAGCGCTCTGCCGTGCCACCTGATCGGGACAGGATGGAGGTCTTAGTATGCGTACATTTTGGAAGAATGTGCCCATGAAACGGGCCGGTGCCGCGATGGCG
Source organism: uncultured Faecalibacterium sp. (assembly GCA_944386015.1). Lineage (GTDB taxonomy): Bacteria > Bacillota > Clostridia > Oscillospirales > Ruminococcaceae > Faecalibacterium. Next base: position 10,254 of record CALWZK010000046.1, on the reverse strand, counting down.
GCAGCCGGCTCGGGCGGACACTGGGCAGATTGGAAGGAGGTGTGAATCATGGGTGCCCGCGTCAACACTGCGATATGGATGGAGTCCTCTCAGCGCTGGCGGATCGACGTGCAAAAGGACGGGGTCCGGCGCAGCTTTTACAGCTCCAAACCTGGCCGGAACGGGCAGCGGGAAGCAAACCGCAAGGCGGACGCCTGGCTGGATGATGGAATAGAGGACCAGCGCATGAAAGTTGGTACCGCGTACCTCAAATTTTTGGAGGGGAAGCGGCAGACTACGAGCCGGTCCAACTGGGCACCGATGATGAGCCGCTGGAACAATCATATTTCATCGGTGATTGCCCGCAAACAAGTCAGTGCATTGACCGAACAGGATCTGCAGGATGTACTGGATCGAGCCTACGCGCGGTCCAAATTGTCCAGAAAGACATTGATATGCCTGCGGGCTGACCTGTGCAGCTTTCTGAAATACTGCCGCAAGGCCAAGCTGACGACGATGTTCCCGGAAGACCTGACCATTCCAACAGCGGCGGCCCGGGGAGAAAGGACGGTACTGCAGCCGCGGGACTTTGTGGTACTGTTCAACAGCGATCGTACCAGGTACTATGGAAAAGTGGTACGGGATGACATGATTCACGCCTACAGACTCGCGGTTTTGACCGGTCTGCGGCCGGGAGAACTGCGGGGTCTGCGCTGGCAGGATGTAAAAAGGGACCGCCTGGAACTGCACCAGTCCACCAACTGCTACAACGAAATCACCGACGGCAAGAACCAGAACGCCCGCCGGTGCGTGGAGTTGTCCGACCTGGCCCGCATGGAGCTGGAAGCACAGCGCCGCGAGTCGGGGAAGGTGACCCGGGGCACCCTGGTCTTTGATATCCCGACGGCGAAACAATTTGAGCAGCATCTTGCGCGGTACTGTGAGTACAATAACATTCCGGTCTGTACGCCCTATGAGCTGCGGCATACGTTTGTCAGCATTGCAAAGGTGCTGCCCGCGGGACTTGTCAAATCGCTGGTGGGACATTCCGAAGATATGGATACGTTCGGCGTTTACGGCCATGAGCTGAATGGGGACGCACAGCAGCAGGCGAACGCGCTGAATTCCATTTTTTCGAGGCTGCTTGCGCACGGATAAACTGGAGGTGCGGTCAAAAGTGCGGTCAAAACCAAAAAAACAGCCCAGAAACTTGCGTTCCTAGGCTATTTTTCCGTGGTGGAGGCGATGGGAGTCGAACCCATGTCCGAAAAGAGTTCAGCGTGAGTATCTCCGGGTGCAGGCGATCAACGACATTCCCTCTGCGTCACGCCGGTCGCCAGGCTAACGCTTCAGTAGCTTCATGAGTTCATGACGGTCCGCAAAGCTTAGGTCCGTTCACGGTCTGTGTCTAAAGGACGCCCCGACCCCACACGACACAAGAGTGGGCGGAACGCGCAGCACTCAGGCTGCGAGCAACTGAGTATTATTGTTGTCAGTTATTGTTTTGGAGGATTTTAGAGCAGGTCCCCCGCTGCTACCCGCTGCCCAGGCCTCGCTCCCCCCGTCGAAACCTTTACGCCCCCATGTCAACGCGCCTTGCGGCGCGGGGCAGGTGATGGGAAGGGCAGTCATGCCCGGTGTGAATCAATACAAATGTCCGTTGGATTTCAGGGCCCGGTCAATGGAGCGCTTGGCGTCCCGCCTGGCGGCGTCGGCCCGCTTGTCGTAGAGCTTTTTGCCCTTGCACAGGCCCAGCTCCAGCTTGACCCGTCCGTGCTTGAAGTAGAGGGACAGGGGAACCAGGGTATAGCCCTGGAGTTTGCACTGCTGGTGCAGGCGGCGGATCTCGCTCTTGTGGGCCAGAAGCCGCCGTTCCCGGGTGGGGTCGGTGTTGAAGATATTGCCGTGGTCGTAGGGGGTGATGTGCATCCCTTTGACGATCAGCTCGCCGCCGTCGATGTCCACCCAGCTGTCCTTCAGGTTGACCCCGCCGGCCCGCAGGCTTTTCACCTCGGTGCCTTTGAGTTCGATGCCGGTTTCCAGCGCTTCCATCACAAAGTATTCGTGGCGCGCTTCCCGGTTGGTGGCGATGGTTTTGGTGGCCGGTTTTTCCTTTCCAGGCATCCAGCGCGCCTCCTTTCCTTTTATGATGGCCCGTCGGGCCCCGCATATTCGTGCGTGTAGATTATTGTACCACAACTTTCCGAAAGTGCAAGAGAACTTTTTGGAACAAAGTGTAAACTTTGATTCAATGGCAGGCCGCTTTTATCTTTCCCGCTGACCGGCCCTTCCGGCCCGACGGACGCTGCGCTGGCCCAGAGGGGGCTGCGCAGCCGAGCCGCTGCCTGCGGCAGAAACAGGCGAGGCGGAGCAGGGGCAGCCGTCCAAATATGCAAGCGGGCCGCGACCCGCGCCGCATATTTGGGCAACGGCAACCCGGAGGGAGGGGGCCCCCTGCCTCCCCTCCTCTTGCGCTTAGCCAATTTTCCCTGCGGGCCGCACAGCGCCCTTGTGAAAATTGGAGCGCTGCGCCAAGCACGCCTCGCTGCATCGTCCGCAGGACGCGCTTCGGCGTGCTTGCCTAAAAAATGCGACACTCTGCCTGCCCGTGCAAACCACAGACAATCTAAAACGGCGGCAGATGCATTTTTCTAAACGGTCTTTGACCGCCGCTCCGGTTGCAAAAATGCGCCAGCTGTGCGCTGGCGCGCGACTTCTAACGTCTGGGCAGACTGCTCTATTGTCTTTCACTCTCACGGCGGTTGTGCTGCCAAAAACTTTGCCGCTCGACCTGGGGAACATTTGAACCCACCCACCCGCCCACAGAGGTGTCCCCCTGTCGCTGCGCGACATCCCCCTCCGGGGGACCGGCGGCCAACTGCTCCTTCTTCTTTTGCCTTTGCCGCAGTTGGAAAGCCCCCGCAGCGCAAACTTAGAAGGAGCAGTTAACGGTTCAGAGCCCCTGTCAAGGGGCGGCGGCGCAGCCGCGGGGTTACATCTATAGGGTGGAGGGTGGGTTTAGATCAAAATAAAGATCGACAAAGCCCACCGCCCGCGGGCTTAGAAGTTGGAGGGAATAGGGAACCTGGGTGCGCGAAACAGTCCAGGCTTTGCCTGGCAGGCTCTGCCTGGTTAGAGCTCCCGCCGGCCCTCCAGGGCCCGGAAAATGGTCTGGCGGTCGGCCTGCTCCAGCTTGGAGCCCACCGGCACGCCCGAGGCCAGACGGGTGGTGCGCACCCCCAGGGGCTTTAAGGTCCGGGCAAGGAAAATCGAGGTGGCGTCGCCCTCCACGCTGGGGGGCAGACCCATGATGACCTCCTTGACGGTGGTGTCGGCCAGGCGGTTCACCAGCTCCCGGATGGTCAGGTTTTCGGGGCCGACCCCCTTCACCGGGCTGATCAGGCCGTACAGCACATGGTACATCCCACGGTATTCCCGGGTGCGCTCAATGGCCTGGACGTCCCGGGCCGTCTCCACCACGCAGATGGTGGTGTGGTCCCGCTTGGGGTCGGCGCAGATGGGACAGATCTCCCCGTCGGTATAGTTCTGGCACAGGCGGCACCGGTGCAGCTTGGTGTGCACCCCGCGGATGGCGCTGACCAGGCGCTCGGTCTGGTCGGCGGGCAGGTTCATCAGCTGATAGGCCAGCCGGGTGGCGCTTTTGTCCCCCAGGCCCGGCAGCCGCTTGAGCTCGTCGATCAGCACTTCCAGCGGCGCAGCGGTATTGCTCATGCCGGGCCCTCCCTTACAGGCCCAGGCCGGGGATGTTCAGCCCGCCGGTCAGCTTGCCCATCTCGGCGGCGGCGGCTTCGTCCACCTGCTGGACGGCGGCGTTCACCGCGGCGGCCACCAGGTCCTGCAGCATCTCCACGTCGTCGGGGTCCACGGCCTCGGGCTTGATGGTCACAGCCAGCACCTCGTGCTTGCCGTTCATCTTGACCGTCACCATGTCGCCGGGGGCGCTGGCCGTGTACTCAGTCTGCTCCAGCTGGGCCTGCTTGGCCTGCATCTCGCTCTGCATCTTCTGGGCCTGACGCATCAGGCTGTTCATATCGGGGCGGCCATAGCCGCCGGGCATTCTTGCTTTCATCGCGGATTTCCTCCAATGTTTTTATTTTTAGGACTTGCGCCGCCGGGCGCTGTCCTCGATGGTGACATCCAGCCCCAGAGCCTCCAGCTTGTGCAGCGACTCCTCGGCGTTGGTTTTGGGCCGGGCGGCGGCGGTTTTCTCGGGCTCGTAGGGCCCGATGGGCACCGCAATCCCCGACACCTGGGCAATCAGCTTCTTGATCAGCCGCTGGCTGCCCTTGTTGACCCGGATAAAGTCCCGGAAGGTTTTCCCCCCGTCGATCAGCACCCGCACCCCGTCAAAGTAGGCCTTGGACTTTTTCAGGTAGCCGTACAGCATGGGGTCGGTCTGGTGGATTTTCTCCACCACCTCGCCCCACTGGGGGTAGGGGTTGATGTCCCGGCCGGCCACGCGGCGGGGCTTGTCCAGCCTGGGGTCGGCGGTGTAGACCGGCTGGGCCTCGGGCTGGGCCGCCGGGGCGGGCTCGGCCTCGGCCTCGGGGGGCGGCTCCAGGCCCTCCCAGGGGGGCAGGTCGTCGGCTGCCTGGATGGGCGCCGACTGTGCCGCAGCGGGCTGGGCGGGCTGCACCGGCGTGCCGGGCTCCTCCCAGGGGGGCAGGTCATCGGCTGCCTGACTGGGCGCCGACTGCGCCGCAGCGGGCCGGGCGGGCTGCACGGGTGTGCCGGGCTCCTCCCAGGGGGGCAGGCCGTCGGCTGCCTGAAGGGGCGCCGACTGCGCCGCAGCGGGCTGGGCGGGCTGCACGGGTGTGCCGGGCTCCTCCCAGGGTGGCAGGTCGTCGGCTGCCTGGCTGGGCGCGGCCTGTGCCGCAGCGGACTGGGCGGTCGGCACGGGCGTGCCGGGCTCCTCCCAGGGGGGCAGGTCATCGGCTGCCTGGATGGGCGCCGACTGTGCCGCAGCGGGCTGGGCAGTCGTCTGGGCCGTCTGGGCCGGGGCCGCCGGCTGGGCGGTCACCGGGGCAGACTGGAAGGGGGCAGGGGAGGCCGCCGCAAAGGGCCGGACTTCCTGCCGGGCCGGCTGCTGCACTGCCTGCCGTGCCGGGGCGGCCGCCGCCTGGGCGGTGACGGCCTGCTGGGTCTGCATGGGCTCGGTGAGGCTGAACAGGGCCAGCTCCAGCTCGATCCGCTGGTCGCTGCCCCGGGCTATATGTTCCAGGGCCACCCCCAGGGCCCGGATGGCCCGGATGGCTTCCCGCCGGCCCAGGGCGGGGCCTTTTTCAAGGTAGAGGGCCTCCTCGTCGGGGGAGACGCCGCTCAGCAGGTCCCGCCCGCCGGGCAGGGCCGCCAGCATCAGGCTGCGGTAATGGGCGATCAGCTCTTCGGTGAGGCGCTTGACGTCCACCGACTGCTGCCGCAGGGCCGCCAGCTCGGCCAGGGCTGCGGCGGCATCCCGGGCCGCCACCGCGTCCGACATCCGGAACAGGTAGCTGCGGTCGGTGACGCCCGCCATCTGCCGCACCACGTTTTCGTCGATGTCGGCGGTGACGCCGGCGCAGGTGTCCAGGATGGACAAAGCGTCCCGCAAAGCGCCGTCGGCCAGCCGGGCGATCAGGGCGGCGGCCTTGTCGGTGAGGTGCAGCTGTTCGGCGGCGGCCACCTGGGCCACCCGCCCGGCGATGTCCTCAGGGCTGATGCGGGTGAAGTCGTACCGCTGGCACCGGGACCGGATGGTGGCGGGCACCTTCTGGATCTCGGTGGTGGCCAGGATAAAGATGACGTGGGCGGGGGGCTCTTCCAGGGTTTTCAGCAGGGCATTGAAGGCCGCCGTGGAGAGCATGTGCACCTCGTCGATGATGTATACCTTATAGGTACAGCTGGTGGGGGTGTAGGCGGTCTCGTCCCGCAGGTCCCGGATGTCGTCCACGCCGTTGTTGGAGGCGGCGTCCATCTCCACCACGTCCAGGATGGAGCCGTCGTCGATGCCCTTGCAGACGGCGCATGCCCCGCAGGGGTCGCCGCTGTGGGGGTGGAGGCAGTTGACCGCCTTGGCGAAGATTTTGGCGCAGGTGGTTTTGCCTGTGCCCCGCACCCCGGTGAACAGGTAGGCGTGGCCCACACGCCCGGCGGACACCTGGTTTTTCAGCGCCGCCACGGTGGCGCGCTGGCCCACCACGTCCTCAAACCGCTGGGGCCGCCATTTGCGGTAAAGCGCTCGATACATTCCCACACCTCCCCGGAATCACACATAAAAAAAGCGGACAGCGCTGCGGGGGAAGATCCCCCGCCTTGCGAAGCTCGGCATACGGATGCAGGCTGACTGAAACGCACCTTGCGCGCCGCTTAAGGCTGCTTGGTTCCCCACCTGACCTGGTTCGCAGCGGCCCGGTCGTACAGGGCCCGCATCCGTATGCCGAACCGCGCAGCAAGGCGCTGTCCGACCTGGTGTGCTCCACAGCGCAGCTGGGAGCATACAGGTATTTTATCATATTCCGGTTCGGATTTCAAGGTGCTTTTGTCTTTCCATTATTTTATATCTATACCCACCCTCCACCCTTTTATCGGAGTCCCCCCTGCCGCTGCGCGGCATCCCCCCTTCGGGGGGAGCGGGTCTTTAACTGCTCCCTCATCCGGCGGCGGGCCGCAGCTTTCAGGCAGAAGGAGCAGTCAGAGGCCCAGAGCCCCCGTATGGGGGCGGGCCCGCAGGGCCGGGGGAACCGCTATGGGCGGTGGGTGGGTTTAGATCATAAATAAAGAAAACAAATCCCCCCGCCTCGCGGGGAGGCAGGGGGAAAGGGTCAGTTTTTAGGGGTCAAGCCGGTGGGAGTCGGGCAAGAGCCTTTAAGAATATAACCTGCTGTATCCATTGCGGCTACAAGTTCATCCCAAACCTCCACGGTGGTCACCATGTTTTGGTGGGTATCTTTATAATATTCATTGCTGCCGGCTTGTTTGCCGCCGCCGATGCCCGCATCCGGGCTGCCGCTCCAGTAGCAGGCGGTGACGGTGCCGTCCGGGTTTCTGCCCACCACGCCGCCGGTGTTGCCGCTGCCGCCTTGGACAGTGCCTGCATGGTAGCAGGCGGTGACGGTGCCGTCGTTGATGCCCACCACGCCGCCGTTGATGCCCACCACGCCGCCGGCATAGCTGCCGCTGACAGCACCGGTAGAGTAGCAGGCGGTGACGATACTTATAACACTGTTCCAGCCCACCACGCCGCCGGCATTACTTGTGCCTTGCACTGTGGCCGAGGAGCTGCACCCGGTGAGGGAACCGCTCGCTTTCCAGCCCACCACACCGCCTGCGTCGCTATTACTATCTGTGCTGATGACGCTGCCCGACACCGAGCAGTTTTCAATGGTGCCATTGCTCCCTCCCGCCACGCCGCCGGCCCGCTCCGTTCCCTTCACTGTGGCCGAGGAACTGCATCCGGTGATGGAACCGCCCTGTTGATAGCCCACCACACCGCCTGCGTCGCTACTATCACCACTACCGGTGACGCTGCCCGACACCGAGCAGTTTTCAATGTTGCCGAAAAAGCAGTATCCAGCCACGCCGCCGACGCTGCCCGAACTGTTATCGTTTGTTATCTGCACGTTCTCCAGCGTCACGTCCTTCACCTTGCCGCCGGAGCCGAGGTAGCCAATCAGCCCTACATAGTTTGTCCCTTCTTGGTTGACGTTCAGCCCCGTGATGGTATGGCCGCCGCCGTCGAAGGTGCCGGTGTATGCTTTGCTATCATCTTTGCCGATCGGCGTCCACTCCCCGGTCAGGTCGATGTTGCCGGTCAGGGTGATGTCGATGTCTAACTTCGAGTCATTGTTCACCAGTTCGGCTACAGCTTTCAGGCCTTCGGCGTTGGAAACAGAGTAGGTCATGCCGTCCTCAGATACCGTGTAGCCTTTATCCGGCTCCGGCGGCTCCTGGGTCTCCGGCTCGTCATCGTCCTTATCCGGCTTGTCCGGTTTGCCCGCCTTGAGCACTTCCACGTCCAGGGCGATGTAGTAGCCGTTCTCGGCCTCGATCATGGCGACATCGCCCTGGTAGCTGCCGTCGTCGGGCAGGGTGCCAAGGGTGCCGGCCCACTGGGCCAGAGCGTTGCGGGCCGCGGCGTCGGGGTCGGTGCCGGGCTGGAAGTACAGGGTCACCGCGTGGTTGCCCTGCTGGCCGCTGCCCAGCAGGGTAAAGGTGATGCTGCCGCCCTTGTGGTTGAGAATCTCGATCATCCGGGAGAGGATTTCCTCCTCGGTGCCGCCTTCAGCCGCAGCCTGTTTCAGAGCGGCGGTGAGGTCGCTGTCCGCCTCCACCGAAACATTGCTGTACAGGTTGTCCAGCAGGTCAACAATCACCTGGGACAGCGCTTTGCCGTTGCCGCAGCCTGCCAGCAGGCTCAGCATCAGCGCCGCCGAGACCAGCAGGGCCAAAAGTTTTTTGAAATGCATACAGTTCCTCCTTTTCCCCATCCCGCAGCGTTTCCCCTCTGCGGGAGAATGGGGGTTAATTGATATACAAAATTATACAGGAAAGCCGATGCACCGTCAATTATACCAAAGTATTAGACTTTATTTAAGTAAAAGCTGACAAAATGGCAGTTTCCCGCCCAAATCGCCGCTGTGGAGGCTCGCTCGCCGCAGCATGCACCCAGAGGGAGAAGTTTGTGGCAGATTCCCCCCGAAGGGGGGATGCCGCGCAGCGGCAGGGGGGACACATCTAAAGGGTGGAGGGTGGGTTTAGATCTAAATATAAAAAAGAAAGGCCCCCGGCCACCGCAACCCGGAGGGATTCGATTATAAATAAAGAATAGAACGCCCCCGGCAGGGCCCGCCGCTGCCCGGCTTTGTGTAAAAAAATTCAAATTCTTGAACTGCACCGCCGTCTGTGTTATCATAGCCTTGGATTTTGCATCAATCGGGCCTCAGATTTTACAAATCCGTGGTATACTGAAACCATCCAAAAACCATGAAAGGGTGTATCTATGGCACAACAGGAACAACAAAAGGATAAGATGACCCGGCTGGAAAAGCACTGGGTCCTCTATGACGTGGGCAACTCGGCTTTCACCTTGTTGATCTCCACCATCCTGCCCATCTATTTCAACGGCCTGGCCGAATCCGCCGGCCTGTCCGACGCACAGTACCTGGCCTTCTGGGGCTACGCCGCTTCCTTTGTCACGGTGGTGGTGGCGGTGCTGGGCCCCACCCTGGGGGCCATCGCCGACCTGCCCGACATGAAAAAGAAACTGTTCACCCTCTGCGTGGCGGTGGGCGTCATCGGCTGCGCCGTCATGGGCGTGGTCAGCTCCTGGGTGTGGTTTTTGGGCTGCTTCATCATCGCAAAAATCGGCTACAGCGCCAGTTTGGTGTTCTATGATTCCATGCTCACCGACGTCACCGCCCCCGAGCGGATGGACAAAGTGTCGGCGGTGGGCTACGCCTTCGGCTACGCCGGCAGCTGCATCCCCTTTGTGGTCAGCCTGGTGATCGTGCTGGGGTATCAGGCCATGGGCCTCACCCTGGGCGCCGCCATGCTGATCGCCTTCCTGATCAACGCCGGGTGGTGGCTGTGCTGCACATTGCCGCTGCTGGCCAGCTTCCGCCAGAAGTACAGCATCCCCGCCCAGGGCCACATGGTGGCCGACGCCTTCCGCCGGCTGGGCCAGACCTTCCGGGACATCAAGGCCAACAAGCAGGTGCTGTGGTTCCTGATCGCCTTTTTCCTGTACATCGACGGCGTGTATACCATCATCGACATGGCCACCGCCTACGGCCAGGCCCTGGGCCTGGACAGCACCGGCCTGCTGCTGGCCCTGCTGGTGACCCAGATTGTGGCCTTCCCCTTTGCGCTGCTGTTCGGGTGGCTGTCCCGCCGGGTGGACACCGCCTTCCTGGTGTCGGTGACCATCGCGGCTTACATCGGCATCGCCGCCTACGCCATCTTCCTGCGCAGCCAGACCCAGTTCTGGATCCTGGCGGTCTGCGTCGGCATGTTCCAGGGCGGCATCCAGTCTTTGTCCCGGTCCTACTTTGGCAAGATCATCCCCCCCGAAAAGTCGGGTGAATACTACGGCCTGCTGGACATCTGCGGCAAGGGGGCGTCCTTTGTGGGCACCTTCCTGGTCAGCGCCCTGACCCAGCTTTCGGGCAGCACGTCCACCGGCGTCATGGTCATCGCGCCGCTGATCCTGCTGGGCTTCTTCGCCTTCCGCCGTGCCGTCCGCGAGGGACGCAAGAGTAATTCATAAGATTTGTAAAA
>CALWZK010000045.1 GCA_944386015.1 uncultured Faecalibacterium sp. | reverse complement strand
ATTCAGACCGTTCACGTTGCTTGATGTTAAATTTTGTCTAACTTTTGGGGGTCATTTCAAAAACAGGAACAGGGATTGATGCAACTTTGGACTCACAGGGCCGCAGGCCGGGAGCCTGCCGAGGGGCGCAGGACTTTGCCGCCGGCAGGGCCTGGATAGGCCCAGGCCGTCAGTGGTACCAGTTGAAACCTCTTGCGCTTAGCCGATTTTTGCGGCGCGGGGCGGCGCCCGCTTGCAAAAACCGGAGCGCTGCGCCAGCGGCGGCTCCCTGTTTCATCCACTGGATGCGGTCGCCGCCGCTGCCTTTGGTTACTTTTCTTCCAGAAAAGTAACCTTAGCGGTTCTTGTACATCTCTTCGTAGTACTTCTGGTAGTTGCCGGAGGTGACGTGGTCCATCCACTCCTCGTGGGACAGGTACCAGTCGATGGTCAGGACGATGCCCTTCTCAAAGGGGGTCTCGGGATACCAGCCCAGATCGTTCTTGATCTTGGTGGGATCGATGCCATAGCGGCGGTCGTGGCCCAGACGGTCGGCCACGTGCTTGATCAGATCCTCGCTGATGCCCTCGTCGTGCAGCCGGTCGTGCAGCTGGCTGATGATGGTCTTGACGATGAAGATGTTGGGCCGCTCGTTGTGGCCGCCCACATTGTACACCTCGCCGATCTTGCCGCCGGTGGCCACCATGTCGATGGCCTTGCAGTGATCCTCCACGTACAGCCAGTCGCGAATCTGCATGCCGTCGCCGTAGATGGGCAGCTGCTTGTGATGCTTCACGTTGTTGATCATCAAGGGGATCAGCTTCTCGGGGAACTGGTAGGGGCCGTAGTTGTTGGAGCAGCGGGTGATGTTGATGGGCATGCCGTAGGTGTCATGGAAGGCCCGCACGAACACGTCGGCGCTGGCCTTGGATGCCGAATAGGGGCTGTGGGGGCACAGCGGGGTGGTCTCCATGAAGTAGCCCTCGGCGCCCAGTGCGCCGTACACCTCGTCGGTGGAAACCTGCAGGTACTTCTTGCCTTCCTTCCAGGTCTTGCTCTCAGGATCATACCAGGCTTCCTTGGCCCGCTGCAGCAGGTTGACGGTGCCCATCACGTTGGTCTGGACGAAAATCTCGGGGTTGGCGATGCTGCGGTCCACGTGGCTCTCGGCGGCGAAGTTGATGACGTAGTCGAAATCATACTTCTTGAACAGGCCTTCCACCAGTTCCTTGTCGCAGATGTCGCCCTGGACAAAGACGTGGCGGGGGTCGCCCTCGACGCCCTTCAGGTTCTCCAGGTTGCCCGCATAGGTCAGCTTGTCCAGGTTGACCAGCAGGATATCGTCATGCTTTTTCAACATATAGTAGACGAAGTTGGAGCCGATAAAGCCGGCGCAGCCGGTAATCAGATAGGTTTTCATAGTATTCCTTCCTCAAAACGCAGTCAAAGAAACATTACTTCATGCCGTTGTCGCCGTCCCAGTGCGCAAAGAAGCAGGCCAGGGCCTCCTGCCAGGGCCGGACCTCGTTGCCCACCGAGCAGCGGAGGGCCCGGTTGTCCAGGGCGCTCCAGTGGGGGCGGTCGGCGCTTTCGGGGTGCTTGGCCTTGTACTCGGCGCTGGTGCAGGGGGAGACGGTGGCGTCCACCCCGGCCAGGCGGATGATCTCGCTGGCGAAGTCATACCAGGAGCAGACCCCCTCGCCGGTGCAGTGGTACAGGCCGTACTCGTGGGTGACGCACAGCTGCAGGATCTCGTGGGCCAGGTCCACCGCGTTGGTGGGGTTGCCCAGCTGGTCGTTGACCACTTCCAGCTTGCCGTACTTTTTGCCGGCGTTGACGATGGTCTTGACAAAGTTTTTGCCGTAATAGCTGTACAGCCACGCGGTGCGGACGATGAAGTGCCGGTGGCAGAACCGCTCGACGTACTTCTCCCCCATCAGCTTGGTAGAGCCGTAGGCGCTGATGGGCCCGGGCAGGCAGGCTTCGTCCTGCGGGATGCCGCCGTTCTCCCGGCCCGAAAAGACGTAGTCGGTGGAGACATGGACCAGCCGCGAGCCCATCTTTTCGGCGGCCTGGGCCAGATTGCGGGGGCCCAGGGCGTTGGCCTTGTAGGCGGCGTCGTGGTTCACCTCGCAGCCGTCCACGTTGGTGTAGGCGGCGCAGTTGATGATGACGTCGGGCTTGAACCGGCGGATATAGTCGTCCACAGCCTTGTAGTTGGAGATGTCCAGCTCAGGCAGGTCCACCGCAATGACGGTGGCGTTCAGCAGCTTTTCGGGGATGGGGCCGATCTCGCTTTTGCCTTCCCGCAGCTGCTTGATGATCTCGGTGCCCAGCTGCCCCTTGCAGCCTGTGACGATGATTTTCATAGTTTACCTCTCCGTTTGCGTGTCAGGAACGTGCCGGCCGGCTCAGTAGCGCAGCTTGCCGTCGGCGACGTTCTTCAGGTGCTGCCCGTAGGGGGACTTGCCGTACCGCGCGGCGGACTCCAGCAGCTTGTCCCGACTGATCCACCCATACTTGAAGGCGATTTCCTCGGGGGCGCTGATCTTGATGCCCTGCCGCTTTTCGATCATGCGGACAAAGTCGGCGGCGTCCACCAGGCTGTCCATGGTGCCGGTGTCCAGCCAGGCAAAGCCGCGGCCCAGCAGCTGGACATCCAGCTGGTCCTGCTTGAGGTACATATCGTTGAGGGTGGTGATCTCCAGCTCGCCCCGGGCCGAAGGCTTGACCTGCTTGGCCATCTCGGCCACCTTGTTGTTGTAGAAGTACAGGCCGGTGACGGCGTAGTTGCTCTTGGGGTGCTCGGGCTTTTCCTCCACGCTGAGGACCTTGCCGTTTTCGTCAAACTCCACGATGCCGAACCGCTCAGGGTCCTGGACATAGTAGCCGAAGACGGTGCAGCGGCCGTTGACCTCGGCGTTGTGGACCGCATTCTTCAGGATGCGGGAGAAGCCGTTGCCGTAGAAGATGTTATCGCCCAGGATCATGGCGCAGCAGTCCCCGTCGATGAACTCCTCGCCCAGGATGAAGGCCTGGGCCAGGCCGTCGGGGGAGGGCTGGACCTTGTATTGCAGATGGATGCCGTACTGGCTGCCGTCCCCCAGCAGGGCCTCGAACCGGGGGGTGTCCTCGGGGGTCGAGATAATCAGGATATCCTGGATGCCGGCCAGCATCAGGGTGGACAGCGGGTAATAAATCATGGGCTTGTCGTAGACCGGCAGCAGCTGTTTGCTGGTGACCATGGTCAGCGGATAAAGCCGGGTGCCGGCGCCGCCGGCGAGAATAATGCCTTTCATCTTGTGCACTCCTTTTTGAACGTCAAAAGTTGTGCAGCTCCCAGGCGGCCGCCGGCCATGCGCCGGGGCCCGTCTGATCATAAAGCGGAGGCTGCGTCCGCTGTAAACAAAGGAAAAAAGGCCCGCCCCTCTCGTGCAGGAAAGCGGGTCTCTTTCTATTTTACACTCCCGGGGGCAAAAAAGCAACACGAAACCGCGTTCTTCACCACCGGAACCCCCACTTGCGGAAGTAGCGGCAAAGGCTGCGGGCCTGCCAGATCATGGGGCCCAGGCTGCGGTGGGCGGCCCGGTGCCACAGGTGCACCGCCGAGAACTGGGGCACCAGCCACACCTGGCCCTGCCGGAGCATTTTCTGGGTCAGGTCGGCGTCCTCCACATACATGAAGTAGCCCTCGTCGAAGCCGCCGGCGGCCCGGAAGGCGGAGGTTTTCACCGCCGAAAAGCTGCCGGTGCAAAACTCGATCTGTCGGGGTTTGGATAAATCCTCCCCCGCCATCACATAGGCGTCGTTGTACTTTTTCAGGAATTTCAGAAAGCCCAGCTGGCGGTACACCATGGCCAGCAGGCTGCACCGCCGCAGGGGCAGCACCTGGGTGCGCCCGTCGGGGAAGCAGAGAGCCGGCCGGGCCATCACCGCCCCGGGGTTTGCCTCCATCCATTCCGCCAGGTCGGACAGGGTGTCCGCCTGCAGCAGGATGTCGGGGTTGAGGATGAAGTGGTAGTCGCTGGCAAGCTCGGGCAGGACGGTGTTGTGCCCGGCGCCGAAGCCGCCGTTTTTCTCCCGGCAGATCACCCGGACCGTCTGCCCCTCGCCGGGGGCCAGGCGGCCGTCCTGGACGGCCTGGTGGAGGGCATCGCCGGTGCCGTCGGGGCTGGCGTTGTCCACCAGATAGAGGGTGAGGGGGTGGCGGCGGGTGTGTTCCAGCACCGAGGCTGCGGCCCGCAGGGCCTCTTCCCGGTCGTTATAGGTGACGATACAGGCTGACAGGTTCAAGAAAACGCTCCTCCCCTCTCCTTATTCCAGGGGCTGCAGCTTGATCCGGAAGTCATCCCGGTCCAGATCAAAGTTGGGGTTCAGGCAGGGATCGCCGGCGGCCAGCTCCTTTTTCCACCGGGTCTGGAACCGCTTGACTTCCGACTCAAACCGGGCCCGCTTTGCGGGGCTCTCGTCCAGGCCGCGGCTCTTGCTCTCATAGTGGTAGAGCATGGCGAAGGGGGTGAACACGTTCTGATACCCTGCGTTCCGCACCCGGACGCAGAAGTCCACGTCGTTGAAGGCCACCGCGAAGCTCTCGTCCAGGCCCCCGACTTTCTCGTACAGCTCCCGCCGGATCATCAGGCAGGCGCCGGTGACGCCGTAGACGTCGTGGGCATAGATCAGCCGGCCCATATAGCCGGGGTTGGACACCTGGAAATTCTTGTGCATGTGGGCGGCCAGGGTCAGGAAACCGAAGCCCAGCCCTGCGTGCTGGATGGTGTCGTCGGGGTAGAGCAGCTTGGCGCCCACGCAGCCCACCCGGTCCTGCTGGGCAAACATCACCATTTCCTCCAGCCACCGGGGGGTGATGACCTCGGTGTCGTTGTTCAGCAGCAGCAGATAGTCGCCGGCGGCAAACTTGGCGCCGAAGTTGTTGAGGGCGCTGTAGTTGAAGCCGGTGCCCTCCCAGCGCACCACCCGCAGGTTATCGGGGTGCTGCTTTTCCAGCTTTTCATAGTAATGGAAGGTTTCCTCTTCCTTACTGTTGTTCTCGATGATGATGATCTCAAAATTGGGGTAGGTGGTCTTGGCGTAGATGGAGTCGATGCAGGTGCGCAGATCCTTGGCGTGGTCGCAGCTGGGGATCAGGATGCTGACCCGCCCCGGCTTCTGGATGGTGTAGTCGGTCTTGTAGAAGCCGGGGGTGTCGGGGATCATGGACACCTCGTCCACCGCCACCCCTTCCCGCTCATAGTGGGCATACAGGGCCTTGACGGCAGCTTCCAGGCAGTAGAGCTTGGCCTCGATGCCGCCGGCCACGCTGGTGGGGCTGGCCCGCCAGTAGTAGAGCACATGGGGGATGTGGACGATCTTCTGGGCCTTCTCGGTGAGGCGGAGGTAGAGGTCGTAGTCCTGGCTGCCGTTGTACTCCCCCCGCTCGCCGCCGCCGGCTGCTTCCAGCAGGCTGGCCTTGAAGACGCTGAGGTGGCAGATATAGTTGTTGGCCCGCAGGTTGTCCAGCATGAAGTCGGGCTTCAGGTGGTAGAGGGTGGTGTGCTCCACCTCCCCCTCAAAGGTGACCTCGTCGGTGTAGATGAAGTCGGCCCCCTGCTCCGCCGCTGCCTGGGCCGCATACCACAGGGCCGAGGGGTGGAGGATGTCGTCGTGGTCCAGCAGGGCGATGTAGTCGCCCGTGGCGATGGCGAAACCGGCGTTGGTGTTGCCGGCGATGCCCTCATTTTTCTCCAGCTTCTGATAGCGGATGCGGGGCTCATTGGCCATCCGTTCCCTGACGGCCTGGCCCACCCGCTGGTCCTGGCCGGCGTCCACCAGGCACAGCTCCCAGTTCTGGTAGGTCTGGTTCACCACCGAATCCAGCAGTTCGGTGAGAAAATTCAACGGAGTGTTATAAAGAGGCACGACTATACTGATTTTTGGCCCCTTGGGCTGGTTTTGGGCCTGGTGCACCAGCAGCTCGATGGGGGCCAGCCGGTTGGCCTTGAAGGTCTGGCCGGGGAAGTGGCTCTGGTAGTACTGGCGGTCCCGGCGGCGCTGGGCCAGCCCGGCAAAGCCCTCCCGGCGCAGCTGGGCCAGCAGCACAAACAGGGGGAAGGTGTGCCACAGCTGCCGCAGCTTGCTCAGCAGGTACCGCACCGGCCAGGTGGCTTTCCAGCAGGTGGAGCCGGTGACGTTGGTCAGGGCGGTTTCCAGCTGGTTCTCGTGCTCGTGGGCAGCGGAGAGCTCGCTGCGCTGGTGCTCGGTCAGCTTCTGGTAATCCCGGCAGCTCTGCTCGGCCCGGTCCAGCTTGACCCGCAGGCTGTCCAGGGTGTCCTCATAGGAGACAGCCAGGGCCTTTGCGTCGGCCCCGGCGGGGCAGAACAAAGCCGCCCCCGACAGAGCGCCCCAGCTCTTCCAGCCAAAATCCCGCTGGAGGCCGGCGGCGGCCAGGGCCTCAGCCCAGACCGGCAGGGCTGAAGCTTCTTCGGGCTGGGGGGCCAGGAACAGCAGGCGGCTGCCCGGCAGTTTGGCCGGGGCGGGGGCGTCCCCGCCCTGGATCACCACCAGATCATAGCTTGCGGGCCAGCCCGCCGGCAGCTCATACCCTGCCGACAGCCAGTCCTCTTCAGCAGACTCGATATCCTGGGCGCCCAGGCCCCAGGCCTGGGTTTTGTGGGCGCGGAGGGCCGCCGTCAGGCCCTGGTCCCCCACCACCAGAACCGACTGGGGCTTGAACTCCAGCTCCAGCATCCGGGCCAGCTCTTTCTGCTGCCGGGCCAGCTCCTTTTTCTTTAAATCTTCTGCGCTCTGCATCTTCTCGCTCCCATCCTCATGTTTCATCAATCGTCTCAGTATACCAGATTTTTCCCCGTTTGAGAAGCGTTTGGGGCCATTCCTGGTGAAAAATGGTGTTTTTTTCGGC
The DNA here is from genome assembly GCA_944386015.1 of uncultured Faecalibacterium sp. Classification (GTDB taxonomy): domain Bacteria; phylum Bacillota; class Clostridia; order Oscillospirales; family Ruminococcaceae; genus Faecalibacterium. The sequence goes on along the minus strand of CALWZK010000045.1, from coordinate 6,312 downwards.
CGCGCCGGGGGTACAGGGATAGTATGGCCGGTTTGGCCCCCGCTCACCCCGCAAAGAAAGGGCCCGCCCCGCGGGGCAGGCCCTGCATGTGTAATTAGAACATCCAGCCGAACAGCCAGTCAAACAGATTCCAGCCGCCGCCCGAGATACTGCCGTCGGTGCTGTCCATCAGGGAAGCGCCGGTGTAGTAGGTGCTGAGGATCTTGCGGTAGCTGTACCCCTTCTCCTGGGCAAAGCCCACGGCGCCGCACTGGCTCATCCCCACCCCGTGGCCGTAGCCGTAATAGGCCATCACCGGGGTGCCGTCGGCGTCGGCGGTGAAGTCAAAGCAGAACCGGGAGCTGACGAACTGGTTCAGGTACCGGTAGCTGCGGCCGTTCACCACCAGGGTGTTGTACTGGACAAAGCCGCCCAGGCTCTTGTGGCTGGTGTCGGCGCTGACGTAGGGCTCGTCGGGGTGGCGGCTGTCGTTGTATTCCACCATCCGGTAGTCCTTGCCGATTACTCTTCGTAGAATGTTGTGGTATTTTTCCTCATAGGGGCTTTCCACGCTCTGGAGATAGGGCACATCGGTGCCCCAGGCGTCCAGGGCCGAGCAGGTGCCGTAGACCCCGGTGTCGGTGTTGTAGCCCGCGCTGCAGGAGAACACCGCATCACACACCGAGTAGCCCGCTCCGTTGTTGTAGACCAGCAGCAGGTTTGCCACTTCCTGGATGGCGTTCTCCATCTTTTTGCGGGTGGCGGAAGGGATCTGGTCCACCGGGGTGTAGGTCAGGGCGTTGGCCGAAGACCCGTACTTGTTCTGGTATTCCAGATAGGAGTGGATGGCGACGGCCTGGGCCTTCCAGGCCTCCGCAGCGGCGGAGTCGGAGATTTCAGCATAACTGCCAATGGACCCCAGCTCGGTGTAGGTGATGCCCACCAGGCAGTCCACCAGGTTGAGCCGGACGTTCCGGCGCAGGCCCTGGCCCTTGACGTTCAGGTAGTCCACCGTGATCTTGTCCTTGCTGCCCAGCCCCAGCAGGTCCAGCAGCCAGCTGATACAGTTTTCCTGGTCCACTTCCTGGGAAACCGGGATCTGGGCGGTGTCGGCGCCGCCGATGGTGTCGGCAGCCAGGGCGGCGGGGGCGCTGGTGCATACCACCACCGCCGCCAGCATCAGGGCGGCCAGCCGTTTTGCAATGTGCCTATGGATCTTCAAACCGTTTCACCCTCCTGTGCAAATATTTGGTTGGGAAAAGTGTAACATATTCCAGCACACTGCACAAGGATCAAATTCAACCCAGGTCCGCCAGCTGCTGGGGATAGATGGAGTGGTTGCCGTTGCAGGCGTAGGCCACGGTGCACACCAGGAACAGGCAGCCGAAGTACTGGCCCCCGAACAGCTCCATCCCCACCAGGATGGCGGCGGCAAAGGTATTGGTGCCGGCGCAGAACACCCCCGCGTAGGCCAGGGCGGCAGCCAGCGGGGCCGGCAGGCCCAGAGGCACCGCCAGCACAGCCCCCAGGGCTGCGCCCACCGTGAACAGGGGGGCCACCTCGCCGCCCTGGAACCCGGCGGACAGGCAGACCGCCGTCAGGCAGAGCTTGGCCAGCCAGTCCCACAGGTAGACCTGTTCCCCGGCCAGGGCCGCCGCCGAAATTTCTTCGCTGAGGCCGTTGTAGCGGCCCCCGGTCACCAGGCCGAAGAGGGCCACCAGGGCGCCCACCAGCACAATCCGCAGGTAGGGGTTGGGCATCCACTGGCCCAGCTTGTGGTGGAGCCCGTGGAGCAGAAAGACGAACAGCCGGCCGGCCAGACCGGCGGCCACCCCCAGCACCACCAGGGCGATGATGGTTTCAGCGCTGAAGGCGGGGACGGCGACGTCCAGGCTGGGGGCCGCCGGGCCCACACCCAGGGCGCCGCTGACCGACGCAGCCACCAGGGATGCCACCACGGCGGGCAGCAGGGACTGGTAATCCACCACGCCCCCATGGAACAGTTCCAGGGCAAAGAGGGTGGCGGCCAGGGGGGTGCGGAACAGCCCCGCAAAGCCCGCCGCCACGCCGGCCATCAGCAGGCGGCGCTTGTCCCGCTGGGCCTGGACCCCGGGGGTCATCAGGCTGGCCCCGGCGGCGGCAATCTGGACCGCCACCCCTTCCCGTCCCACGCTGGCCCCCAGCAGATGGCCCAGCCAGGTAGACCCCACCGCCAGGGGGATCAGCCGGGCGGGCACATCTTTCCGGCGGCCCAGCACCGCGTCATAGACCAGGGCCATGCCGTGGCCGCACTCTTTGCCCCAGCGGCTGTACACCAGACAGATCAGGGCGCCGCCGGCGGGCAGCAGCACCAGCAGCAGGGGCCAGGCTTCCCGCAGATGGGTCACGGCCAGGACGCCGTGGCCAAACACCGCCGTCATCACGCCGGCCGCAGCCCCTGTGGCCGCCGCCAAAATCAGCAGGATGGCGCCCTGGCGCAGACGGTCCAGGGCCTCCCGATTCAACCATTTATCCATATACTTCCCCACCTTTTCGATTCTGTGGGCCCGGCTTGCCGCCGGGCGTACCTCCAGCAGTGTAGCACAATCCGCCGCCGGGGACAACCTTCTGCCACAAAAAAAGGCCCAGACCGCCGGGTCTGGGCCGATATGCAGGGATTTATTCGCCCATCTCTTCCAGGGTGGGCATGGCGGGGATGGCGCCGTGGCGGCTGGTGGTGATGCTGGCGGCCTTGTTGGCGAAGGCCAGCACCTGCTCCAGTTTTTCCACCGTCAGGGCGGTCAGGTCCTCTTTGCACAGCTTGGACAGGGCCGCGCCGAAGAAGGTGTCGCCGGCGCCGTTGGTGTCGCCCACCTTGCAGGGGACGCCTGCCACATGGCCGGTCTTCTCCCCCATCCGGTAAAAGACACCGTCGGGGCCCAGGGTCACAAAGATCAGGCCGATGCCGTGGGCGGCCAGCTGGGCGGTGCCGCTTTCGCAGTCGGTGGTGCCGGTCAGCAGGGGCAGCTCCTCATCCGACACCTTCAGGATGTCCACCAGGTCCAGGGGAGCCTTCATCTGGGCCACGGCGGTGTCCTGGTCGGGCCAGAGGTTGGCCCGGTAGTTGGGGTCATAAGTAATGGTCTTGCCCATGGCTTTGGCACGGCGGACGGCGTCCAGGGTGGCGGAGCGGGAGGGGTCGGCGGTGAGGCTCACCGAGCCGAAGTGGACCACCTTGGCCCCCTCCAGGGCGGCGTCGGGGATGTCCTCCTTGCTGAGCATCACGTCGGCGTTGGCGCCCCGGTAGAAGCTGAAGTCCCGCTCACCCGAAGCGTCCACCGACACCACCGCCATGGTGGTGGGGTGCTGGCGGTCCACCGCCACGCCGGAAGCGTCCACCCCGTTCTGGGTCAGCACGTCGGACAGGTACCGGCCAAAGCCGTCTGCACCCACCTTGCCGATGAAAGCGGTCTTGGCCCCCAGGCGGGAAGCTGCCACCGCCAGGTTGGCCGGGGCGCCGCCGGGGTTGGCCGCAAACTGCGGAATCCCCTTTTCGTCCCGTCCGGTCTGGGTCAGGTCGATCAAAACCTCGCCAATCGTCAAAATATCCATTTCAAAAAACTCCTTTCCAGTGTTTTCCATTCATCTCATGTCAGCAGGTACTGTATAAAGGCCGCGGCCCGGTCGGGGTGGGGCGCCTGGACGATCACCCCCAGGTACACCCGGTCGGGAAAGCCCGCCGCCTGGATCATGGGGGCGTCGGACACATCCAGCCACAGGCCCGATGCATCCAGCCCTTCCTCCCCCGCCAGGGCGGGGTCGATGGTTCGCAGGTCGGCCAGATACCCCTCCTGCAGGAAAGCGTCCCTTGCCTCGGCGTCCATCAGCACCACATCCAGCTGCTGGGCCGCCACCGCCCCCAGGATCTTCATCCGGGAGGCGTAGACGTACTGCTGGTCGGCGTCCTCGCTGAGCAGCAGGCCGTTGTAAAGGTAGACGTCGTCTTTTTCGGTGAGGCCCTGCTGGTCCAGAAAGCCGGTGGTGAGTTGATCGGTCAGGTCTTCCCCCGCCGAGACGTTCACCATGGCCAGGTAGAGCACCTCGTTTTTCCGGGCGGCCTGGCGGTAGCCGAACCAGCACACCCCATAGATGGCCAGCAGCACCAGGAAAATGGGCAGCTTGTAGTACATCCAGATTTGTTCCAGCCGCTTGCGGCCGTGGAGGGAGCGCAGGGTCTCCCATTCTGCTTTGGCCATTTATTCTTCCGCCTCCTGGTCGTCCTCTTCTTCATCCCCCGGCTGGTTCTGGTCGGGGTCCCCGCCGCAGGCGTGGATCACCTTGACCAGGAAAAAGGAGCACAGCATGGCGCAGCAGCCAAACCCCAGCAGGAAGGCCGGGGTGAACACAAAGATCACCAGCCAGCCCATGAAGGCGTATACCGCCGCCATCAGCAGGGTGCAGACCAGATACCGCAGCCCCACCAGCAGGGAGGTCTTGAGAATGCCGAAGGTGGTGTTTTCAAACCGCGCCAGCAGGGGGAAGGCGTAGAGCAGCACAATCAGGTAGGCGATGGCGGCCGCAATCAAAATGGCGGACAGCAGGGTCCACAGGATGTTTTCGCTCCAGATCCGGCTGAGCACATAGGCGTCCACCCCGAAGAAGCCCCCCACCGCCAGCAGGATCAGCCAGATCTTGGTGGCGGGGACAAAATTCTGCCGGAAGGCCCGGAAGAACATCCCGGTGATGCCGTCGTCCCGGTCCTCCGCCATCTTGAGGGTGACGTAGAACAGGGCGGTGGTGGAGGCGCCGATGGTGAAGACGGGCAGGCTGCAGATCAGCCAGAGGATATTCAGATAGGCGCTGTAGGTCATCTTGGTGAGGAAGCTCAGCAGCGGCCGGTCAGGGTTCAGCAGATCTCTCATACATTTGCCTCCAGATCCCCGGTGGATTCCCGAAGCACCAGGTTGGTTTCTGTGTATACCGTGCGGTAATTGAGGGAGGGCTCCTTGATCCGGGTCATCAGCAGGTCGGCGGCGGTGAAGCCCATGATCTGCCCGTGGATGTGGATGGAGGTGAGCCGGGGGGTCATGATGGAGGCCTCCTGGCTGTCGTCAAAGCCGCAGATCCACACGTCGTCGGGCACCGCATAGCCCAGGCTCTGGAGGGCCCGCATCACGTCCATGGCTACAAAGTCATTGGCGCACAGGATCACCTCGGGCCGCCGGTCAAAGCTCTGGAGCCTTTCCTGTACCAGCTGGGAATAGTTGCTGTAGGCCTCCCCTTCCAGGATGCAGTATTTCAGGTATTCCCCCAGCCCCAGCCACTCCATGGCCTCCTTGTAGGCCATATACCTTTCATAAAAGGACTGGCAGTGGCGGATGTCCCCGATGTAGGCGATCCGCTTTTTCCCCCGGCGGGACATCAGCCGCACAAAGTTCTGGATCTCCACCCGGTTGTCCATGTACAGGCGGTCGGCCCGCAGCTGGGGCCGCAGGTCCACCACCGGGCTGTCCACAAACAAAAGCGGAATCCCCTGGCCGCACAGCATCTGGGCGTAGTCGTAGTCGAACACCTCAAAGCAGATGATCCCCGCCGTCCGGTCCTTGTCAAAGGAAGCGGGCAGGGTGCAGCTCTTCAGCTCGGCGGGGGAAATGCGGTAGATGGTCATGCAGTAGTGCAAATGGTGAATTTCGGACTGGAACCGGTCCAGCATCATGGAGGAAAAGTGGGAGTTGCTTAAAAAGCAGGTGGTGAGCACGGCGATTTCCCGCTTGCCGTCCGGCAGAGGATAGCCCTTGTTGTCATCCTGGAACAGGGGCAGGCAGGCAAACTGCTTGTAGCCCATTTCGGCGGCTTTGCGCAGGATTTTTTCCCGGGTGGCGTCCGCCAGGGTGCCGGTGTTGTTGATCGCCTTGGACACCGTATTGCGGGACAGCTGCAGCTCGTTGGCAATGTCCTGGATCGTCACCTTGCCGGCCATGATAAACCCTCCTTTACCTTTGATTTCAGATGCATTTCATAATGTTAGTATAGTGCAATCCCAGGCGTTAGTCAAACGTAAAAATGCAAAATGTGGAATTGTACAAATGCACACTTCCAGTTTTGTGCACTCGGACGAATCAACAGAAATTATCTTGTATACCTCCAAAAAATCATTGACTTTTCACATAGAACATGGTATAAAGAGGCTGTTAGGAGTTTACATTTGCACACTTGATCCAACAAGCCCACGCACTGATGTATGCAAATGCAAACCAAACCGTTTCAACATCCTATTGAAAGGGAGGAATTGAATTCATGAAAGCAAAAGCTTCCCCTGCAGGGGGTGCCGCGGTAGCGGCTGAGCGGCGGCTT
>CALWZK010000044.1 GCA_944386015.1 uncultured Faecalibacterium sp. | reverse complement strand
TCGAAGCCATGATGTTGCCTCCCTATACAAAATAAATGATGGAACGAACGAATTCAGATAAACCCCCGGGCTGCTTTGCCAGGCCCTTGACGGGGCTCTCACTTGCTGGTACTATAATAGCAGATATTTTTGTGATATGATATAGCATTTTGTTATCAAGAGGTGTCGGATATTGATTTATCATTGGGAGGCCACCGCAGCCCTGGCTTTGGTGCGGGATCAGCAGACCAGCGAGCCCTTCACCCTCACCGGCGAGGGGCTGTGGGTGTGCCTGCTGTCCAGCGGCAGCTGCACTGCTGCCCTGGGGGATGCGCCGGGTTCTCTGCCCGCCCTGCCCCCCAAGCCGGTGGAGGCGGGCGGCCTGATTTTGAGCCGCAGCCCCCTGGTGGTGACCCCCGCCGGGGACTGCCATCTGCTCTGCCTGCTGCTGACCGGCACAGCCCCGGCCCAGATGCTGGCGGGGCTGCCCGAGGTGCCTTTCCCGGCCCGGGGCGAAACCTGCCCCGGGGCCGCCGAGCTGATGGGCCGGCTGGCCGGGGATGAGGCCGGGGGCAGCCGGTCGGTGAGCCAGATGGTCTTTGCCCTGCTGTGCGAGCTGGCCGCTGCCGACAGCGCCGCCCCGCCCCTGCCCCCGCTGGCAGCGGCAGCCATCGAGGACATCCGGGAAAACTATGCCGGCCTCTACGGCGTGGAGGAGCTGAGCGAGCGGATGGGGGTGTCCAAGAGCCACCTGATCCGGGTATTCACCGCGGCGGTGGGGGTGTCCCCGGGACGGTACCTCACCAGCGTCCGCATCCAGGCCGCCATGAAGCTGCTGCTCCACCGGGAGTACAGCCTGGACGTGGTGGCCAGCCTCTGCGGCTTTTCAGGGGCCAACTACCTGTGCCGGGTCTTCAAAAAGGAAACCGGCCAGACCCCTGCCCAGTGGCGGGCCGCCGCCGCCCGCACCGCCGTGGCCGATCTGTCCGCCGATGAGCGCACCCGGGAACAGGCCATATTCATCTGAGGGCCGGCAGCCCTCTTGACAAAACGGTCAGGTTGTCTATAATATGTAATCAGTTACCTATTCAGAGAGGTGGGACAATCGGGATATGATGCCTTTTGGTTTGAAAATCGCCATCATCAACCGGGCATTCCGCAAAAAGCTGGATGAAAAAGCCGCCGCCATGGGGCTGACCTCGGTCCAGCTGCGGGTTCTGGGCTCCATCAGCCGGCTGGAGGCCGCCGGCGAAACCGAAATCCATCAGAATGACCTGGAACGGCTGGAACACGTCACCCATCCGGCCATGACCAAGATGCTCCAGCGTCTGGAGGGCAAGGGCCTGATCCAATGTGTTCCCAGCGCCCAGGACCGGCGGTACAAAAAAATCACCTGTACCGTCCAGTCGGCCGGCATCCACAACATGATCCTGGCCCAGGATGCCGAAGTGTTTGAGGAACTGTGCCAGGGCCTCACCGGCCCCCAGAAGGAAACCCTCAACCAGCTGGCGGACCTGATTCTGCAGAACATCGAAGCAGAATGAGAGCTCCCTCTTCCAGGCTGATGCCGCAGGCGGTGTGCAGTCAGCACACTGCCTCCTTTTTGTCCAAATAGGTAACCAGTTACTTATAATTTTATTTTGAAACAGAAGGAGCGTACAAACATGGAACAAACCGAATCTCCATCCAGCAGCATTTTTGCCACCGAGCCCATCGGGCGGCTGATTGCAAAATTCGCCATTCCCTGCGTCATCTCCCTGCTGGTGAATTCCCTGTACAACATCGTGGACCAGATCTTCATCGGCTGGGGCGTGGGCTATCTGGGCAACGGCGCCACCAACATCGTTTTCCCCATCACCATTGTGGCCCTTTCCCTCTCCCTGATGATCGGGGACGGCGGCGCCGCCTATCTGAGCCTGAAGCTGGGGGAGGGCGACATTGAAAGCGCCAAAAAGGGGGTCGGCAACGCCATTGTCCTGGTGACCGTGGTGAGCATTCTTCTGGCTGCGGTGTTCCTCATCGGCATCAACCCCATCCTGGACCTCTTCGGCGCCACCGATGTGCTGCGGCCCTACGCCCTGCAGTACGGCACCATCATCGGCCTCGGCCTGCCCTTTATGATGATCCCCGGCGCCATCAACTCGATGATCCGGGCCGACGGCAGCCCCAAATACGCCATGTTCTCGATGGCCCTGGGCGCTGTGATCAACACCATCTTTGACCCTGTTTTCATCTTTGTCTTTCACATGGGGGTCCAGGGCGCGGCCATCGCCACCGTCATGGGCCAGGTGGCATCCTTTGTTTTTTCGGTGATCTACCTGCCCCGGTTCAAAACCCTCCGCTTTGACCTCGGTTCCTTCCGGCTGCAGCCCCGGACCTGCGTCCGGATTGCCAGCTTTGGCATCAGCAGCTTCATCACCCAGTTCGCCATCACCATTGTCATGGCCCTCAACAGCGGCACCCTGGGCATCGACCGCTGCGTCCAAATCATCACTGAGCTGTACTGAATTCTCCCTTTTCCCTCTTTTGCGCAAAAGACCCCTGTCCTTGCGGACAGGGGTCTTTGTGTTTTGCCGTTGGATCAGAAGGTCAGTTCTCCCTTGGGATCCCGGGCCATCAGGGAATTCACCGCGTCGGCGGGGCTCATGCCCTGGTTGACCACCGCGTTCACCGCCCGGACGATGGGCATCTCCACCTGGTAGCGGTCGCTGAGCTCGATGGCGGCGGGCAGGGCGTTCATGCCTTCCACCACCATCCCCACTTCCTTGACAGCCTGCTCGGGGGTGCGGCCCTGGCCGATCAGCTGGCCGGCCCGGTTGTTCCGGCTGTGCTGGCTAGTGGCGGTGACAATCAGGTCGCCGATGCCGGCCAGGCCTGCAAAGGTGTGGATGTTGCAGCCCATGGCGGTGCCCAGCCGGGCAATCTCCGCAATGCCCCGGGTGATCAGGGCTGCCCGGGTGTTGTCCCCATAGCCCAGGCCGGTGGAGATGCCCACCCCCAGGGCGATGACGTTCTTGAGGGCGCCGCTCAGCTCCACACCCTTGATGTCGGGGTTGGTGTACACCCGCATGCACTTGTTGGTGAAGGCCTCCTGGACGATGGCGGCTGCCTCCACATCGGGGGAAGCCGACACAATGGTGGTGGGCAGGTCCAGGGCCACCTCCTCGGCGTGGGTGGGCCCGGACAGGGCCACCAGCCGGATGCCCCGGGGGCCGTCCTCCTTGCCCAGCTCGTCGGCAATCACCTCGGTCAGGGTCAGCAGGGTCTCAGGCTCGATGCCCTTGGCCACATCCACAATCAGCTGGCCGTACCGGATGAAGGGCCGGGCCTTGGCGGCCGTGGAGCGGACAAACACCGAGGGCACCGCGAACACCAGGATATCCTGGCCGCTGCACGCCTCGGACAGATCTTTGGTGAACCGGAGCGATTCGGGCAGAACCATGCCCGGCAGGTTGGGATGGACCCGCGTCCGTGCGAGGTCATCCACTTCCTTGGGGATGGCAGACCACACCAGCACATCGCTGCCGCTCACCGACAGCATCCGTGCCAGGGCGATGCCCCAGGTGCCTGCACCCAAAATACCAATTTTTCGTGCCATTGCTCGCAACCTCCGTATCTTCTTGGTGCCCTCCGCGGGCCTTCTTTCTGTTTCTTTATTGTACCCAAAAGCCGCAGGCCAGTCAAGCTGCCCGGCGGCCCCCCGCCAGCTTCCAGACGGCCAGGGCTATTAAGTAGTTGCTGCCCAGGATCACCACCGCCCAGACGCAGGACATCCACACCGGCTGTTCATAGACGTAGAGGAATGGATAGGGTCCTTTATACACTTTGGCAATGTTGGCTGCCAGGGCCACGCTGCCATACAGCAGGGTGGGGATCATGGCACAGCCCACCGTCCGCCGGGGCAGCGGGGTGCTGCGCTCCAGCAGCACAAAGGACAGGAAAGCCACCACCGGGTTCAAAAAGTGATTGTACAGCATGGAACTGGTCAGCAGCATCACATAGTGGCCGTCGGGGCCGTACATGGGGGCCAGCACAAACACCACCGTCAGAAAGGTCATCATCAGGCAGCTGGTAACGATGTACTTGAGGGTCCGCACCGTCCGGGGCATCTCGCCGCCGGTGACAAAGGCCGCCAGCTGGCACACCGCCGTCACCAGGCAGACGGCCATGGCGAACAGGTTGGACAGCTCGGTGTAGAACAGAAACATCTGCTCATGGACCCCGCTCCAGCTCAGGGGGATGGCTTTGGTTTCCATCCAGACGATGGCCAGATTGGCCAGCACCGACAGCAGTTTTTGCAGGCGGCTTGTGTGCATAGGGTGTATTCCTCCCAACAGAAAGAGCGGGCTGTGGCAGCCCGCCCCCGATTATTTTGCCGTGTTGATGAAATGCCGGTTGTCCACCAGGTACTTGATGCCCGAGATGGCGGTGACCGCAGCCACCAGCCAGCACAGCACCGTCCCGATCAGATCCACAGCCCCCACATCCGAGGGCCCGGCCAGGGCGGCGGCAAAGTAGTAGAAGATGATGCTCAGCATCTGCAGCACCGTCTTGACCTTGCCCCACATGTTGGCGGCAATCACCTTGCCGTCCTTGGCGCCGGCCGCCACCATCCGCAGGCCCGACACCGCAAACTCCCGGGCCAGAATGATGGCCAGCACCACCGGGGAGCAGACCCCGTCCCGCATCATATACAGGAAGGCCACCGTGGTCAGCAGCTTGTCGGCCAGGGGGTCGGCAAACTTGCCGAAATCGGTGATCATGTGCCACTTGCGGGCCAGATGGCCATCCAGGTAATCGGTAAAGCTGGCCAGGGCAAACACGATGCCAGCGGCCAGATACCACACCGGCTGATAGCCCTGGGTATTGTACTGGGTCAGGGATGTGAATACCATAAACACCGGCACCAGCAAAATCCGGGCCAGGGTCAGTTTATTGGGCAGGTTCATCCAGGATTCCTCCTTATCAGTTCCAATCCGTCATATCATGCTGTCATATAACAGTTGGTATGGGCTGGAAACCCCTTTGTTTGATTCCTTACAGGCGTTTTTCTGTCAGTTATTCCCATCTGTCGACTCACCGACCACCTGGCCGTACAGGTCGTAGAGGTCGCTCTGGTCGATCTTGACGTCGTAGAAGTGGCCGGGATAGAGGGGCTCTTCGCTGGCCACGCAGACGGCGCCGTCGATTTCGGGGGAGTCTGCCATAGTGCGGCAGATGTACAGGCCGCTCTCATCGTCCAGGCCGTCGCAGATCACCCGCAGGGTCTGGCCCACCTTTTCGGCCTGCTTGCGGGACATAATGCCGGTCTGGATATCCATCACGATTTCGGCCCGGCGGTCCTTGGTCTCCTGGTCCAGCTGGCCCTCCATCAGGGCAGCCTTGGTGTTCTCCTCAGCCGAGTAGGCAAAGCAGCCCAGGCGGTCAAACTCCACCTCCTTGACGAACTCGCACAGCTCCTCAAACTGGGCCTCGGTCTCCCCGGGGAACCCTGCAATCAGGGTGGTCCGCAGGGTGATGCCGGGGATGGCGGCCCGCAGGCGGCCGATCACTTCCAGCAGCTCGGCCCGGGTGGACCGGCGGTTCATGTTGTGGAGGATCTCATCGTTGCAGTGCTGGATGGGCAGATCCAGGTAAGGCAGCACCTTCCGGTTCCGCTTCATGGCGGCGATGAAGTCATCGGTGATACGCTCGGGATAGGCGTAGAGAATCCGAATCCATTCAATGCCGTCGATGGCGTTCAGCCGGTCCAGCAGGGCGCAGATGCTGCCGGGCTTGCCCCAGTCCTCGCCGTAGGCGGTGGGGTCCTGGGCCACCACAATCAGCTCCTTGACCCCCTCGCTGGCCAGCCACTGGGCTTCGGCCACACAGTCATCCATATCCCGGCTCCGCAGCGGGCCCCGGATCAGGGGGATGGCGCAGTAGTGGCAGCGGTTGTTGCAGCCCTCGGCGATCTTTAAGTAGGCATAGTGGGAAGGGGTGCCGATGACCCGCTTGCCCCCCAGGGGGAAGTCCCGCTTGGGGCCGTAGGTCTCCAGCTGCTCGCCGCCGGCCACCCGACCCACAATCTGGTCAATGATGCTGTTGGAGGCGCAGCCCACCACCGCGTCCACCTCGGGGATCTCGGCGCGGATCTGGTCCCGGTAGCGCTCGGCCAGGCAGCCGGTGACCACCACCTTCAGGTTGGGGTTCTGCTGCTTGTAGCTGCAGGCCTCCAGAATGTTCTCGATGGCCTCGGTCTTGGCGCTCTCAATGAAGCCGCAGGTGTTGACCAGCACCACATCGGCGTCGCTGATCTCCGCCACCGTTTCGTGCCCTGCGGCCAGCAGGGTGTAGACCATCCCGTCCAGGTCCACCTGGTTTTTGGGACAGCCCAGGGATACACAGGCAATTTTCATTTCGTTGCTCGTCTTTCTTTTTGGTATTCAGGTTGATGATTCGGGGTCATAGTCCAGGGCCTGCCGGATCACCCGATGGGGAAAGCCCCGCCGGGCCAGGGCAGCCGCCACCAGATCCCGGCGCCCCGCCGCCAGCTTGGCCCGGTAGGGCCCTGCCACCAGGGCCCGGGCCGCTTCCAGCTCGGGGTCATCGCCCTCCTCATCGGGGGCGTAGGCGGCATCCAGAGCCGCGTCAATCTGGCTGTCGGTGAGGCCCTTGTTCCGCAGGGCCATGGCCGCCGCCAGACGGCTTTTTCGGGCCCGCTGGAGGCTGCCGGCCTTCTGGAGGGCATAGCGGTCGTCGTTCAGCAGGCCCGCCTCCACCAGCCCCGCCACCGCCGCTGCGGCGGCCTCGGGGGTGAACCGGGCACACAGCTTCTGGTACAGTTCCGCCGAGGCATAGTCCCGCCCCGTCAGCATGGCCAGGGCCCGGGTCCGGGCCTCATTGGGGTCGTCCGAGGGCTCCTGGGGCTTTCTGCGGTGCCAGGCCATGGGTTAGTCCTCCACCATGATGTCCAGCTCGCTCTCGCTGCTGGGGGCCGGGGCCTTGACCACAGGGCCGGCGTCCTTGGCCTCCTGGGCGGGGGCTGCCTTGGTCTCCTGGGCGGCCACGGCGGCGCTGCCCTTGGCCAGGGCGCCCCGGCGGCCGGTGGAGTAGAGCTTGTCGGCGTTGGCCCGGATCTGGCTCTCGATGTCGTTGGCGATCTCGGGGTTGTCCGCCAGGAACTGCTTGGCGTTGTCACGGCCCTGGCCCAGACGGACGTCGCCGTAGTTGAACCAGGCGCCGCTCTTCTGGACAATGCCCAGCTTGACGCCCACGTCAATCAGCTCGCTCATCTTGGAGATGCCTTTGCCGAACATAATGTCGAACTCGGCCTCACGGAAGGGGGGCGCCACCTTGTTCTTGACCACCTTGGCACGGGTGTGGTTGCCGATGAACTGGCCCGAGGAATCCTTCAGGCCCTCCACACGGCGGACATCAATCCGCACCGAGGCGTAATACTTCAGGGCCCGGCCGCCGGTGGTGACCTCCGGGTTGCCGTACATGACGCCCACCTTTTCGCGCAGCTGGTTGATGAAGACGCAGACCGTGTTGGTTTTGCCGATGACCGAGGTCAGCTTCCGCATGGCCTGGCTCATCAGGCGGGCCTGCAGGCCCACATGGCTGTCGCCCATCTCGCCCTCGATTTCAGCCCGGGGCACCATGGCGGCCACCGAGTCGATGACAACCGCGTCGATGGCGCCCGAGCGCACCAGGGCCTCGCAGATCTCCATGGCCTGCTCGCCGGTGTCAGGCTGGCTCACCAGCAGGCTGTTGATGTCCACCCCCAGGGCCGCTGCATAGTTGGGGTCCAGGGCGTGCTCCACGTCGATGAAGGCCACCTCGCCGCCCTTCTTCTGGGCTTCGGCCAGAATGTGGAGGGCCAGGGTGGTTTTGCCGCTGGATTCGGGTCCGTAAATCTCAATGATGCGTCCGCGGGGCACACCGCCCACGCCCAGGGCCAGATCCAGCCCCAGGCTGCCGGTGGAGATGGCCTCCACCTGGAGGGCAGCGCTGTCTCCCAGCTTCATGATGGCGCCCTTGCCGAACTGCTTTTCAATCTGGGCCAGTGCGGTGGAAAGGGCTTCCTTCTTTGCGTCGGGCTCGGTCTTTTTGACGGCCGAAGCCACGGCGGTATTCTGATTTTTTGCCATACCCTGATGCTCCTTTACTGATGATTCATACAGAATTGTTTTCCCCTATAGTATACCACAAATCAAGGGAATTACAACAGTAAGTTGTGGAGTTTTCCCAAGTTCCTGTTCAGGCCCGGGCAATGATGCACCGGTCGTTGCCGCCGTAATCCTGGCGGCACTGGATGCCGGTCCATCCGGCGGCCGCAAGCAGGCCGGTGACGGCCTGGCGCTGCTGCCAGCCGATTTCCAGCACCAGGGCCCCGCCGGGCCGGAGGGCGGCCTTGTAGTGGTCTGCCAGGGCCCGGTAAAAATCCAGCCCATCCTCCCCTGCGGCCAGGGCCATGGCGGGCTCCCGGGCGGTCTCGGGCTGGAGGCTGGCCATTTCCTCCCCGGTGAGGTAGGGCGGGTTGGAGACAATCAGGTCCAGACCGCCGGGGGTCAGGGTCTGCCAGTAAGTGAACAAATCCCCTTCCACCACCCGGGCTGCCGGCCGGGTCTGCCCCGGCAGACCTGCCAGGGCGCTGCGGGCATTTTCCCGCAGATACTGCAGGGCCTCAGGACTTTTTTCCAGGCAGGTGACCTCGGCGTCGGGGCGCAGGGCCTTGACCCCCAGCCCCAGGCAGCCGGTACCGGCGCAGAGATCCAGCACCCGGGGGTTCTGCACCCCTTTCAGCTGTCCGGCAGCCGCCTCGGCCACCACCTCGGTGTCGGCCCGGGGGCACAGCACCCCCGGCCCCACCGCCAGCTCAAAATTCAGGAAGGGCCACCGGCCGCAGATGTACTGCAGCGGCTCCCGGCCGGCCCGCCGGGCGGTGAACTGTTCCAGCCGCTGGGCCTCTGCCGGGCTGAGGGGCTGGTCGGAGAGATGGGGGTCCCGCCCTGCTGCCAGCCGGAACAGTTCCCAGGCGTCAAAATCAGCGTCAGGGCAGCCGGCTGCTTCCAGCCGGGCCTGGACCTGGGCCAGGGCCTGCCGGGGAGACAGGCCGCCGGTTACCATCTGCCCTCCTCGGGGTTCTCGGGGAGCACCGGCTTGACGGCGGCGATGGCCACCTCGATCATGCTGTCCTCCGGCTCAAAGACGGTGAGCCGCTGGACCCACAGCCCCGGCTGGCGCACCAGATGGCTGATGGCGCTGTCCGACCGGCCGCACCATTTCAGCAGCTCATAGCTGATCCCCATCACCATGGGCAGCAGCAGCAGTTTCAGCAGCACCCGCAGCCCTGCACTGCTCCAGGGCAGGACGCTGTAGAGAAAGACGCTGACAATCACCACCAGGATCAAAAAGCTGGTGCCGCACCGGGGATGGAACCGGGTGTATTTGCGGACGTTCTCCACCGTCAGCTCTTCCCCTGCCTCATAGCAGGCGATGGTCTTGTGCTCGGCGCCGTGGTACCGGAACACCCGCTCGATCTCCTTCATCCGGGAGATCAGGTACATATAGGTGAGGAAAATCCCCACCTTCAGAACGCCCTCGATCAGGACCCGGGGCCAGCGGCCCAGCTCCACAAAGTGGCCCAGGGCTGCCACCACCAGGGTGGGCAGGACGGTGAACAGCAGGATGGCCCCCAGGCCCCCCACCACAGCGGCGGCGGTCAGGAGAATTTTCTCTGCTTTTTCTCCCAGATGCTCTCCCACCCACTTTTCAAAGGCGGTCTCCTCTTCTTCTTCGTCGTAGTCCTCCCCCATGCTCACCTGGGCCGAGTACATCATATACTGGTAGCCGATGACCAGGCTCTCGATCATGGCCACAGCCCCCCGGACAATGGGGATTTTCATCCAGGCTTTCCGGGCCGGCACCGGGTCGGTCTTGGTCTCAATGGTGCCGTCCGGCTTGCGGACTGCGCAGCAGATCAGCCTGGGGCCCCGCATCATGATGCCTTCCATCAGTGCCTGGCCTCCCACGCTGGTCTTGAAGCATTCTTTTTTGGCGTGTTGGTTCATTGGTCTTGTGTTCTCCTGTTTGTTCAGATCTTGTACAGCGGCAGCCCCAGGGTCACCACGGTGCCGCGGCCCAGGGTGCTGCGGATGTCCAGGGTGCCGTCCAGGGCGGTCATGATGGAATCCACCAGGGCCAGCCCGATGCCGCTGCCCCGGACCGCATTGCGGCCCTTGAAGAATTTGGCCTTGACGTTCCCCAGGTCCTCGGGGGGAATCCCCCGGCCCTGGTCGATGATTTCAATGAAAGCTTTATACTCCCCCGCCCACAGTTTGACGGTGATCCGCCCGCCGGGGGCGGAGTATTTGACGGCATTGTCCAGGACGTTGATGAACACCTGGCGCAGCCGGTCGGGGTCGGCGTAAACCGGGATCATTTCCTCCGGCTCGGTGTAGTGGAGCTCCAGCCCTTCCTGATGCATCCGGGGCTCACAGAACAGCAGAGCGTCGGTGAGCTCGGCCACCAGGTCCAGGGGGCGGCACTCCATGTGGATGCCCCCGTTCTGGAGGCGGCTGAAATCCAGCAGCTCCTCCACCATGTGGTAGAGGCGGCCGGTCTCGCTGTGGATGATCTCCAGCCCTTTGCGGTAGTTGTCGTCCCCCGGGTCGTCCAGGCTCTCCAGGGTTTCCACCCAGCCCCGGATGGAGGTCAGGGGGGTGCGCAACTCATGGGACACCGAGGAGATGAACTCGTTTTTCATCTTCTCGGTCTCGGCCAGGCCCCGGGCCATCCGGTTGATGCTGCCCCGCAGCCGGTCCATCTCGTCCCGGGGCGGGTTGGTCTCGGGCAGCCGGACGCTCAGGTCTCCCCGGGCGATATCCGCCGCCGCCCGCTCCACCTGGCCCAGAGGGGCCACAATGCTGCGGACAAAATAGAGGCCCGAGGCCACCGCAAAGCCCAGGGTGGCCGCCGCCACCAGCAGGCTCAGCAAAAAGGCGCTGTCAATCTGCTGGCGCACCAGGGCCAGGCTGGTGACCAGCCGCATGGCGGCGATCTCCTCGGCGGCATAGGGCACCAGGCAGCACACCGACATCACCAGTTCCCCGGTGGAGGTGGTGTAGACGGCGGTGCCGTAGCCGTCGGCGTCGGTCTGGGCCTGCTCGAAGTCCTCGGGTACGATGATGCCGGCGGCGCTGGTGCCGCTGGTGCTGGCAATGACATTGCCCTGGCCGTCCAGCAGCATAAACTCATATTTGTCCTTGTCGGCGAATTGTTCCACCATCCGGCGCAGGGCCAGGCTGCGGCTGGAGGCGGTCCGCTGGGGGGTATCCCCGCTGTAGACCTTCAGCTGGCCGTTGATGGAGGAAAACCGCTGGTACATGTTCTGCTGCACCCCGTCGTAGTAGCCCCGCACGGTGCTGTAGAGGAACATTCCCTCCACCACCAGCAGCAGCAGGACGGTGACCAGCAGGCTGCCCCGAATCCACCGGCGGGTGATGCTGCTCCGCAGGCCGGTGCCGGGGCCGCCGGGGTGTTTTTGATGTCTCAGGCGCTTGATCATGGAGGGCCGTCACTCCTCCCAGCGGTAGCCGTAGCCCCACACCGTCATGATATGGGTGGGGCTGGAGGGCTCGTCCTCGATCTTCATCCGCAGCCGGCGGATGTTCACATCCACGATCTTGACGTCTCCGAAGTAGTTTTCGCCCCAGACCCCTTTCAGGATCTTTTCCCGGCTGAGGGCGGTGCCGGGGCTGTGGAAAAACAGCTCCATGATCTGGAACTCCACCTGGGTCAGCTCGATGGGCTTGCCCGCCTTCAGCAGCAGCCGGCGGTTCTCATCCAGGATGAATTCCCCGCTGACCATGGCGGTGGGGCCGCCGCCCCCTTCCCCGCCGCTGCTCCGGCCCACACGGCGGCAGAGGGCCTCCACCCGGGCCAGCAGCTCGCTGACCGAGAAGGGCTTGGTCATATAGTCGTCGGCACCGATGGACAGGCCCCGGATCTTGTCCTGTTCCTGGCCCTTGGCGCTGAGGATGATGATGCCGATTTTCTGGTTGGTCCGGCGGATGGTTTCACAGAGGGAAAAGCCGTTCATCCCCGGCAGCATCACATCCAGAATGGCAGCGCTGCACCCGGGGGTCTGTTCCAGCAGGGTGAGCCCCTCTTCGGCGCTGCCGGCTTCCAGCACCTCCATCCCGCTGCGGCGCAGGTTCAGGGCGATCATCTCCCGGATGCTGGTCTCATCCTCTACCACTAGCACTTTTACCATCCTTTTACCTCCTCACAGGATATAGAACGAGCGGGACAGCCGGTACAGGGAATCCGACACCACCACGTCCGGGCCAAACTGGGCCTGGATCAGGCGGTTGGACACCACACCCAGCCTGGTCCAGTCAGAAGACCGGTCAGACAGTTCGGTGATCCGTACGGTCATATACAGCACCTGGCCGTCCTGGCTCCGCAGCTCCACCTGGTTTTCCTCGGGGCCGTCGGTGAGCAGCAGGCTGCCATACCACTCCATGGGCAGTTCAATGTAAAAACCCAGTTCCTCATCCAGAATACCAAAGCTCTTGCGGGGCTGGGCGCTGGTGTAATCCATCCAGAGAATAAAGTCCATCCGGCGGCCCTGGCTCAGATTGATGAGGCCCGCCCCCTCGGGCTGGGTGGGAATCTCCACCACCCCGTCCTTGTCCAGATCCTGGCTCACCAGGTCCGGCACATTCCGCAGGGAGGCCTCGTAGAGGTCGTCGGCGCTGATCTGCCGGGCCGGCTCCATCTGCTGGCTCTGCTCGTTGTACCGCAGCAGCACCGAGGCCAGGTTGGTGCCCGACACCCCGGTCCAGCCGTCCAGCACCAGATACTGGCCCCCATAGGCCCCCATGCCGGCGGCCAGGGAGGCGCAGCCGGTGAACTTGTCCGCCGACAGGCCCATCACAGCCGCCTGGCGGAACCCTCCCTCCCGGTCGGAGCTCAGCAGCTTGATCTGGGCGGTGCCCTCTTCATCGGTGCCCAGCAGGATCAGGTCTTCATAGCCGGTGCCGGTGATGTCCTCCACAATGTACTGGTCGTAGGGCTCGGCAAAGATGGCCTCCAGCTTTCCCTTCTGATAGGCGTACACCGCCAGGTAGTTGTCCTCCTGCTGGGCGGTATAGCCCACAATGATCTGGTTGGCGCCCCCCTCCTGGAGGCGGGCAAAGCGGACGGTGTCCACCGTCTCGGTGAGGCCTTCGATGCTGTCCCGCACCTGCCAGGCCCCGGCGTCATCTTTCTGGAGCAGGGCCATATAAATATTGGGGGTGTCGGTTACGGTGTAGAGGACCGCTGCGTCCTGGACCCCGTCCCCGTCGAAATCGCTCATCAGAAAGGGGGAAAGCAGATCCCCGTTGAGAGGGTATTTCAGCTGGGCGCTCTGACCCAGCCAGCTGTCCAGTGCCGCCTGGATTTCGCCGTAGTCGCCCTCCAGCCGGGGGGCACGCAGCAGCTCTTCCACCGTGGTCCCTTCCTGGCCCGGCAGGGTGCATCCGGCCAGCAGCAGGACAGCGCACAGCAGCGCTGCCAGTTTTGTCCAGATTTTCACGCTGCATCCCCCTTTCCGGGCCGGCCGGCGCCGACACTGCACTTTGCTTTTTTATTGTACCATTGAATTGTGACGATTTCTACATTGTTTTGCGAAAATCAAAAAGCCCCCGTCCTTGCGGACAGGGGCCATACGCTTTATCTAAGATTAGACCAGCTCGAGGATTGCCATCTCGGCGGCATCGCCGCGGCGGACGCCAATCTTCACGATGCGGGTGTAGCCGCCGTTGCGGTCAGCGTACTTGGGGCTGATCTCGTCAAACAGCTTCTTTGCCACATCTTCCTTGGTGATGTAGCCGTAAACCTGACGCTTGGTGTGCAGGTCACCGCTCTTACCCAGGGTGATCATCTTCTCGGCCATCGAACGCACGTCCTTGGCGCGGGTCACAGTGGTCTCGATCTTGCCATTCTCTAACAGGTAGGTGACCATCGCGCGCATCATGGCCTTGCGGCTGTCGGTGGTCCTACCGAGCTTTCTGGTACCGGGCATCCCGTTTCACTCCTTAAACAATTTTAGTTATCATCGTCTGTGTTCAGCTTGAAGCCGAGCGAGTCAAGCTTGGCCATGACTTCCTCCAGGCTCTTGCGGCCCAGATTCCGGACTTTCATCATTTCGTCCTCGCTCTTGCTGACCAGGTCTTCCACCGTGTTGATGCCCGCACGCTTCAGGCAGTTGAAGGACCGGACGCTCAGGTCCAGCTCCTCGATGGTCATCTCGAGGGCCTTTTCCTTGTCGTCAGTGGTCTTCTCCACCATGATCTCAGTGCCGGCGGCTTCGTCCGACAGGTTGACAAAGAGGTTCAGGTGCTCGGTCAGCACGCGGGCGGCAAGGCTCACAGCCTCCTGCGCGTTGATCGTGCCATCCGTCCAAACTTCCAGGGTCAGCTTGTCGTAGTCGGTGATCTGGCCAACGCGGGTGTTGTCCACGCTGTAATTCACCTTCAGCACGGGGGTGTAAATGCTGTCGACGGGAAGAGTGTTGATATCATTCTTCTCGACGAGGCTCTGCTT
>CALWZK010000043.1 GCA_944386015.1 uncultured Faecalibacterium sp. | reverse complement strand
AGGCGGCGGGCAAAGCCCTTGGGGCTCTTGCGCATCTGCTTCATCAGCTTCTGCATCATCTCATACTGGCGCAGCAGCCGGTTGACATCTTCCACCTTGGTGCCGCTGCCCGCCGCAATGCGGCGCTTGCGCTTGGGGTTGATGATGGAGGGCTTTTCCCGCTCCTCCTTGGTCATGGAGTAGATGATGGCCTCGATCTGGGTGAAGGCCTTTTCATCCACCTGGCCGGCGTCCAGGTTGGCGCCGCCGGGCAGCATGCTCAGCATGGCGGAAGCGCCGCCCATCTTGCGGATCTGGGCAAACTGGGCCAGCAGGTCGTTCATGTCGAACTTGTTCTCCATCATCCGGCGGGCGGTTTCCTCCGCCACCTTCTGGTCGGCGGCCTCCTGGGCCTTTTCGATCAGGCTCAGCACGTCGCCCATGCCCAGAATCCGGCTGGCCATCCGGGAAGGATGGAAGGGTTCCAGGTCGTCCAGCTTTTCGCCGGTGCCCTGGAACTTGATGGGCTTGCCGGTGACGGCCAGCACCGACAGGGCTGCGCCGCCCCGGGTGTCGCCGTCGGTCTTGGTCAGGATGATGCCGTCCACCCCCACCTTCTCGTTGAAGGTCTGGGCCACGTTGACCGCATCCTGGCCGGCCATGGCGTCCACCACCAGCAGGGTCTCATCCACAGGCACCGCCTGCTTGATCTGGACCAGCTCGTCCATCAGGACTTCGTCGATCTGCAGCCGGCCGGCGGTATCCAGGATCACAATGTCGTTGCCGTAGTCCCGGGCGTGGGCCAGGGCCTTGCGGGCAATCTCGGGGGGCTTGGCGCCGTCCAGGGTGAACACCTGGGCGCCGGCCTGCTGGCCCACCACCTTCAACTGGTCGATGGCGGCGGGGCGGTAGATATCGCAGGCCACCAGCAGGGGCCGCCGGCCCTGCTTGATGTAGTACTTGGCCAGCTTGGCGGCGTGGGTGGTCTTGCCGTTGCCCTGCAGGCCGCAGAGCATCAGGACGGTCTGGCCCTTGTTCTTGATGACCAGGCGGGGGGCTTCCTCGCCGCCCATCAGGTTGGTCAGCTCCTCGTTGACGATCTTGACCACCTGCTGGGCCGGGGTCAGGCTCTCCATGACCTCCTGGCCCATGGCCCGCTCGGACACCTTGTTGCAGAAGTCCTTGGCCACCTTGTAGTTGACGTCGGCTTCCAGCAGGGCCATCCGGACTTCCCGCATGGCGGCCTTGATGTCGGCCTCGGTCAGCTTGCCGTGGCCCTTCAGCTTTTTGAAGACGCCGGCAAGGCGGTCGGTCAGGGATTCAAATGCCATGGGACGGCTCTCCTTTCCTTCTATGGTACAGCAGGCAGGGCCTGCATCAGCTCTCGTTTACCTCGTCGATGGAGCGCAGCATCTTCAGGATCTTGTTCAGCACCTTCAGATACTCGCTGGAAGTCAGCCGGGCGTGGGGCCCGGTGCACTCGAACCGGGCGTCGATCACCAGCTGTTCCAGCTCTTCCAGGGTCTGCTGCACCCGGCGGTACCGGGCCGCAAACCCCACCTTGTTTTCCAGCTCCAGCAGGGTATTTTCTCCGTGTTTGATGGCGTCCCGGGCGCCCTGGCGGGTGATCCCGAAGTTTTCCCCGATCTCGCTCAGGGACAAATCGTCGTGATAATACTGGGACATCATCTCGCGCTGCTTGTCGGTGAGGACTTCGCCGTAGAAGTCCAGCAGATAGCCCATCTCCAGATTCTTTGCCACCGGTGCCACTGCTCTCCCTCCAGCGCCTTTGTAAAGGCATTTTGCTTTACGGACGAGAATGATTATACCAGACTCGGCCCGGCCTGTCAACAAAATACAACCAACTTTTTTGTGAAAGAAGGAGAATTTTTCGGGCCGGGCCCGCCGGGGCCCCGGGTTCTTGACCTGGCCGCGGGTTTGCGCTACCATTAAAAAAAGCGCGAAAGGAGACATCCCCATGACCATCCACCCCAACATTTACCGCACCCTGGCCCCGGGGCCGGTGGTGGAGCTACGGGGCTATGCCGCGGCCAACCGGCTGGGGGGCAAACTGTACGCCTGTCTGGATTACGGCGGGCCCACCGGCACCGCCCGGGACGGCCTGGCCGAGGGGATGCTGGCCCTGGCCGCCCAGCGGCAGGTTCTGGCCCCCGGCCAGACCCTCATCGAGGCGGCCAGCGGCGCCTTTGCAGCGGCCCTGGCCCTGGCGGGGCGGACCAGCGGCCACCCGGTCTGCCTGGCTATGCCCGACAACACCCCCGTCTCCCGGCAGGAGCTGCTGTCGGGGCTGGGGGCCCAGCTGCTCTTCTCCCCTGCCCGGGAGGGGTCGGCGGGGGCCCGGGCCCTGGCCGAGACCTGGGCCGCCAGGCGGGGCTGGTACTACACCGACTGGCTGGCCTGCGATGACAACCCCGAATACCACCGCCGGGTCACCGGCCCCGCCGTTGCGGAGGCCATCGCCCGGGAGGGCAAGAGCCTGGTGGATGCGGTGTTCATCGGGGTGGGCAGCGGCGGCACCATCACCGGGGTGGGCGAATGCGTCAAGGCCTGGACCAACGATGTACGGATCATCGCGGTGGAGCCCTACGAATGCCAGGCCCTGGCCGGCGGCCTGCTGGGGCCCCACGGCATCCCCGACATCGGCTTCGGCCTGATCCCCGACAACTACAACCCCTATGTGGTGGACAAGATCGCCGCCGTCCCCAGCGCCGAGGCGGCCCGGGCCGCCAAAACCGTCCTGCTCACCGACGCCATCCCCGCCTCGGTCAGCGGGGGCGCCGCCCTGGCCGCCGCTGCCCGGTTCCTGGCCGAGGGGTGGAGCCAAGCTGCCCTCTGCCTGATTTCGGGCCGGGCCCCCCTCCTTTCCTGAAATCCATCCCACAACGATACAGCAAAAGCGGCCCCCGCCCAGTGGACGGGAGCCGCTTTTTGGTTGAAGGGATGCCTTACTTGTTCTGGTCGGCGTGCTTTGCCAGCAGGGCCTCGATCTTGCGGATGGGGTCTGCAATGGCGGACACCGAGATGTCGTGGTTCAGGGCCAGCACGAAGTAAGCAGCGTACTTGGACACATCCACATCCAGGTACCAGTCGCGCTGGAGCAGCTCGGGCTTGCGGTAGGTCAGGTTGGTGCCCACCATGAAGTCCAGGGCGCCCTCCTCCACGGCGGCGTCGAACTTGCCCAGGCCTGCGGTGAACAGGGGGAAGGTGGCGTTGGCGATGATGCGGGCAGCGCCGCGCTTCTTCAGCTCGCGGCCCACTTCCAGCATGCTGTCGCCGGAAGCCACGATATCGTCGGCCACAAAGACGGTCTTGCCTTCCACCGACTCGCCCAGGTACTCATGGGCCACGATGGGGTTGCGGCCGTTGACCACGGTGGTGTAGTCGCGGCGCTTGTAGAACATGCCCAGGTTGCAGCCCAGGACGCTGGAGAAGTACATGTTCCGGTTCATGGCGCCTTCGTCGGGGCTGACCACCATGAAGTCCTTCTTGTCGAAGGACAGATCCGGCATCTTCCGCAGCAGGCTCTTGAGCACCTGGTAGGTGGGCATTGCGTTGTCAAAGCTCAGCAGGGGGACGGCGTTCTGCACCCGGGGATCGTGGGCATCAAAGGTGATGATGTTCTGGACACCCATGTTCTCCAGCTCCTGCAGGGCCACAGCGCAGTCCAGGCTCTCACGGACTTCGCGGCGGTGCTGACGGCCGCCGTACAGGCTGGGCATAATCACCGACACGCGGTGTGCCTTGCCGGCCACAGCCTGGATCAGGCGCTTCAGGTTGGAGAAATGATCGTCGGGGGACATGTGGTTTTCGTAACCGAACAGTTTGTAGGTGACGCTGTAGTTGCCGGGGTCCACCACAATGAAGATGTCATCGCCGCGCACCGAGTCCTTGACCAGGCCCTTGGCGTCGCCGCTCTGGAACCGGGGGCACTCGCAGGGGATGATAAAGCTCTTGGGCTCCTCGATCCCGCTTTCAGAGGCCCACCGCATCAGGTGGCGGTCAATCAGGTTGGTGAATTCCTCGGCACCGGGGCAGCACAGCAGGCGCAGGTCTGCAACGCTGCCGCCCTGGGCGAAGATATCTTTGGCTTCGATCACATTGGACATTTTTTACGGCTCCTTTAATTCCTTTTTACCAGTGTTATGCCTATTTCATACGAAAAGGATCATGCCGTTTTCATTTTATCACATTTTATCCGTCCTGCCAGCAGGATTTCAAAAATTCTGCGCCTTGCACAGCAGTTATGCCAAAATTGGCCAAGCTCTGTCAGTTATTGACAAATTCCTGTCCCCCGATTTTCTCCAACTTGTTCTTACAAGGCTGCCACAGCAGCCTTCAGGGCCTCGGCCCGGTCGGTGTTTTCCCAGCGGACACCCAGATCCTCCCGGCCCATGTGGCCATAGGCGGCCAGCTTGCGGTAAATGGGCTTGCGGAGATCCAGATCCCGGATGATGGCGGCGGGGGTCAGGTCAAAGACCTGCTCCACAGCGGCCTCGATCTTGTCGTCATCCACCACGCCGGTGCCAAAGGTGTCCACCATGATGGACACAGGCTTGGCCACGCCGATGGCGTAGGCCACCTGCACCTCGCAGCGGCGGGCCAGGCCGGCGGCCACCACGTTCTTGGCCACCCAGCGGGTGGCGTAGGCGGCGCTGCGGTCCACCTTGCTGGGGTCCTTGCCCGAGAAGGCGCCGCCGCCGTGGCGGGCAAAACCGCCGTAGGTGTCCACAATGATCTTGCGGCCGGTGAGGCCGCTGTCGCCCTGGGGACCGCCGATCACAAACCGACCGGTGGGGTTGATGAAGTACTTGGTGTTCTCGTCCAGCAAGCTGGCGGGGATGACAGCCTTGATCACCTTTTCCATCACGTCAGCGCGCAGGGCGTCCATCGACACATCCTCCCGGTGCTGGGTGGAGATGACCACCGTGTCCACCCGGACCGGGCGGTCGCCTTCGTATTCCACCGTCACCTGGCTCTTGCCGTCGGGACGCAGGTAATCCATCTCGCCGTTCTTGCGCACCTCGGCCAGCCGGCGGGCCAGCTTGTGGGCCAGGCTGATGGGCAGGGGCATCAGCTCGGGGGTCTCATCGCAGGCGTAACCGAACATCATGCCCTGGTCGCCGGCGCCGCCCACCTCATCGTTGGTGCCCAGCGCAATGTCGGGGCTCTGGCCGTCGATATTGGAGATGACGGCGCAGGTATCGGCGTCAAAGCCGTACTTGGCGCGGGTGTAGCCGATGTCGGCCACCACTTCCCGCACCAGCTTCTGGAAGTCCACGTAGCAGCTGGTGGTGATCTCACCCATGATGTGGACCAGGCCGGTGGACACGCAGGTCTCGCAGGCCACACGGGCATCGGGGTCCTGGGCCAGGATCTCGTCCAGGATGGCGTCCGAAATCTGGTCGCAGATCTTGTCGGGATGGCCCTCGGTGACCGACTCAGACGTAAAGAGATGTTTTGCCATGAAATTCTTGCCTCCTGTGCAATCAAATATGCCTGTATTTTGAAAAAATCTCCGAACAAAAAGACACCCGGAACCCGAAGGCTCCGAGTGTCCCACTCTTATCTTCCGGTTTCCCGCAGGATTTGGCACCTTACGCACACGCGCAGGTTGTCGGGCTTCACAGGGCCTGTCCCCTCAGCCGCTCTTGATAAGCACGGTATTCATTTTGTCGCAGGTGATATTGTAGCATTCCTTCGTCAGATTGTCAAGAAGGAAGTCGGACTTTTTGTACAGTCCGCCCGAAGTGATCAATAGCCCTTGGCTTCCTCGCCCTTGATCAGCTTGACAGCCCGGCTGGTGCCCAGACGGTCGGCCCCCAGCTCCAGGAACTTTTCCATATCGCCGATGGTGGAGATGCCGCCGGCGGCCTTCACCTTGCAGCGGCCTGCCACGCCCTTGACCATCAGGGCCACATCCTCAAAGGTGGCCCCTGCGGTGGAGAAGCCGGTGCTGGTCTTGATGTAGTCGGCGCCGGCCTCGCAGACGATGTCGCACATCTTCCGCTTCTCGTCGTCGGTCAGCAGGCAGGTCTCGATGATGACCTTCAGCACCTTGTCCCCCACGGCTGCCTTGACGGCCTTGATGTCCTCCCGGACGGCGTCGTACTCGCCGTTCTTCAGGCGGCCGATGTTGATCACCATATCCACCTCAGAGGCGCCGTTCTCAATGGCGGTCTTTGCCTCAAAGGCCTTGGAAGCGGTGTCCATGGCGCCCAGAGGGAAGCCCACCACGCAGCACACCTTGCAGCGGCCTGCCATATAGTCCACCGCCTGCTTCACATAGCAGGTGTTGATGCAGACCGAGGCGCAGCCATACTCGATGGCCTCGTCGCACAGGGTCTGAATCTGGGGCCAGGTGGCCTCGGGTTTCAGCAGGGTGTGGTCCACATGGGACAGAATTTCCTTGTAATCCATAGCAGTTTCTCCTTTATCAAAAAATCCGGCAAGCCCGGCCCGGGCCGCTGGCCCGGCGCACCGCCTGCCGGAAGGGACTGAGGCATCCTGCAGCCTCAGTGCTCTTTTTTGGCTTTCTTCACCAGGCCGATGCCCACGCCGCTGAGGACGATGGCGGTCACTGCGGTCACCGCACCGATGATCCCCAGCACCAGGCCGGACACCAGGAACCCGAAGCCCTTCAATTTGTGCACCATACGCTTTACCTCCGTATCTGTCGTCCCGGGGAGAAAGCCTCCGCCGGATGTATCTTTCTGCCGCCGGTCCGGGGTGTCACCCCTGTTTTTTGAAGATCAGCAGCTTACTGAACAGGTAATTCAGCACAATCACCAGCACATTGGAAAACGCCTTGACCCCCAGGCCCCAGAGGGCCAGGGCCGCATCGGCGTCCACCCAGCGGCCCAGCACCAGCAGCACCAGCTGCTGGCCGGGGCCTGCCAGCCAGTTGCCCCCCGCCAGCATGATGGCGGCGTCCAGCACCATGGTGCCCAGCCGGCAGGTGACAAACCGGCCAAACTCCACCGCAGCCGCCCGGCCCCGGGTCCGGCTGGCAAAGACAAACCGCCGGTTGGTTCCGTAGGCAAAAAGGATGCACAGGATGTTGTCCAGCACATTGCCCCAGCTGTTGGCGGCGGCATAGCCGAACAAGGCCTGGAACAGCCCGTACAGCACCATGTTCAGCAGGGTGGTCAGCACCCCGAACACCAGATACCGCAGCACCTCGCCCCGGGCTCGGGCTGCGGCCCAAAGTTGTTTCAAACCAGCCATAAGCCCTCGCAACAGATGCCTCCAACTACCAAAAACACCCCGCCGCCTTCAACCGGCAACGGGGTAGTTTTTTACAGTGTCAGAAACAGCAGCTTACTGCTCGTTGTCCTTCAGCAGAGCCTTCATGGACAGGCTGATGCGCTTCTTGTCGAAGTCAACATCCAGCAGCTTGACGTCGACCATATCGCCGACCTTCAGCACGTCGGAGACCTTCTCCACACGCTCGTTGCTGATCTCGCTGATGTGAACCAGACCGTCAACACCGGGCAGGATCCGGACGAAGGCACCGAACTTGGTCAGGGACACAACGGGAGCATGGAACACGCTGCCCACGGGGTAGTTGTTGCGCAGCTGCTCCCAGGGGTTGTCCTCGCTCTTCTTGTAGCCCAGAGAAACCTTGTGGTTCTCGCGGTCGATATCCTTGACATACACTTCGATGGTGTCGCCAACGCTGACAACCTCGGAGGGATGCTTGATGCGGTTCCAGCTCAGCTCGCTGATGTGGCACAGGCCGTCAACACCGCCGATATCGACGAAGGCACCGTAAGAGGTCAGGCTCTTGACCACGCCGGTGTAGGCCTTGCCGATCTCAACATTGGCCCAGAACTCCTCGCGGCGGGCCTTGTTCTCCTCAGCGGTGACCTTGTTGATGCTGCCCACGATCTTGCGGCCGGAGCACTCGGTAACGACCAGGCGGACGTGCTTGCCCACCAGAGCGGTGTAGTCCTCGTCACGGCGCATGGTGGCCTGAGAACGGGGCACGAACACCTTGACGCCCTTGACGTTCACCACAACGCCGCCCTTGTTGTACTCGGTGACGTCGCCCTCGACGACCTCGCCGGACTCAGCGGCCTTGGCGATCTCTTCCATGCCCTTGCGCGAGGCGAGCTTCTTGCGGGAGAGCTGGATGACGCCGTCCTGATCCATAACTTTCTCGACGATGAGGTCCAGCTCATCGCCAACCTTGACCAGGTCCTCGACCTTTGCGGAGGAGTCGTCGGTCAGTTCGCTCAGACGGACAAAACCGGTCTGCTTTGCGCCGATGTCGACCTGGATCTCGTTGGCGGAAATGCTGGTCACGACTCCTTTCACAATACTGCCTGCATGAACACGTTTTTCCTCGGATGCGTTCAGCATCTCCTCGAAGCTCATGCTGTCATTGATTTCTGTCATACTGTTAAGTACCTCCTCAATAATAGACGATGGCGTTGAAGCCCCTGCTGTCACGCCCGCCGTCCTCACATCTGCAAACCACTCGGGCTGAAGCTCGCTTGCTGTTTCAACCGTAACGGCCCGCGTATGTTTTGCGGCGACTGCGACTAGCTTCTGGGTATTGGAAGAATGATGACCGCCAATCACGACCACCAGATCGCACTGACGGCTGAGGTCTTCCGCTTCCTGTTGCCTCGCCCACGTCGCATTACATATTGTATCAAAAATTTCGGCGTTTGTATAGGCTTTTTTCAGAAACTCCGAACATTCTTGCCATTTTGTTGCCTGAAAGGTGGTTTGAGCCACCACAAACATACGTTTTTCGGGATTTTCAGGCCCTTTCCAGGCCTGCAATTCGGCCAAATCCCCGAAGACGAAGGTCTCGCCGCGGGTGTGGCCCACGATGCCCTGGACCTCGGGATGGGTCTTGTCGCCGGCCACAGCCAGGCAGACCCCCTCTTCCCCGGCCCGCCGGGCGATGGCGTGGATCTTGGCCACAAAGGGGCAGGTGGCGTCCTGCCAGGGCACCCCCAGGGCCGTCAGCTCGTCGTAGACGCTCTGGGGCACCCCGTGGCTGCGGATCACCACCTGGCAGCCCGCCGGGACTTCCCGGGGGCTGTTCACCACCACCGCCCCCCGGCGTTCCAGGTCGGCCACCACCTGGGGGTTGTGGATCAGGGGGCCCAGGGTGGCCACCTTTTTGCCTTCATCCAGCAGGCGGCAGGTCATCTGGACCGCCCGGTCCACCCCGAAGCAGAAACCGGCGGTTTTGGCCAGACAAATTTCCATAGACGTTTTTCCTCTCGACCGTAATCTCAGTATGCGCACCGGGGCGTCGTTTATGCAGTGGCAGCGTCCTCAAACCCATACCGCTGGCCCAGATCGATCCAGGCGTTGGTGAGGGCCTGCTTGTTGGCCCGCAGGGTCTTGATGTCCCGGCGGCTGGTCATGGCGAACTGGGCCGCCGGCATGGGCTCCCCGAAGATCACCCGCACCTTGCAGAACAGCCGCATGTGGCCGTTGGGGGTGTCGTACAGCACCCGGCAGGGGATCACATCGGTGCCGGCCTCGGCCGCCACCACAAACAGACCGCTCTTGGGCTGGATCAGCTTGCCCTCTTTTTCCCGGGTTCCCTCGGGGAACAGCAGCAGGCCGCGGCCCTTTTTGCACTCGGCGATGGTATACTCCAGGGTTTCCATCTCGTCCTTGGTGCCCCGGACCATCATGCAGCCGCACTGCTTCAAAAACCAGGTGACAAAGGGGTTGATCTCAAACAGCTCCTTTTTGCCGAACACCACCATCTTCTTGCCCCAGAACCGGGCGATGGCGATGAACACCGGGTCAATGGCGGAAATATGGGTGGGCGCCAGGATAAAGCCGGGGGACTGGATCTTCTTCAGATTTTCCCGGCCGATGACCTGGATC
The DNA here is from genome assembly GCA_944386015.1 of uncultured Faecalibacterium sp. Lineage (GTDB taxonomy): Bacteria > Bacillota > Clostridia > Oscillospirales > Ruminococcaceae > Faecalibacterium. The sequence goes on along the minus strand of CALWZK010000043.1, from coordinate 5,166 downwards.
CGGAAAAACAGGTGGAAAATCACCCAGGCCCCCGCCAAAAAGATCGGATACAGCATCACATTTCCCCCACACGCTCTTGGATGATTTGCTTCATGGCAGCCAGGCTCTGGGCCAGGTCCAGGTCGGAGGTGTCCAGCAGAACAGCATCCTCGGCCTGGCGCAGGGGGGCCGCGGCGCGGCCTGCATCCTGGGCGTCCCGCTGCTTGACGTCGGCCAGCACTTCCTCAAAGCTCTCGGTGCGGCCCGCCTGCTGGTATTCCAGCCAGCGGCGCCGGGCCCGGGCCTCGGGGCTGGCGGTCAGGAAGATTTTGACGGTGGCGTCGGGCAGGATCACAGTGCCGATGTCCCGGCCGTCCATCAGGATATTGCCGGTCTTGGCCATGTTCCGCTGGAGATCCAGCAGGAAGGCCCGGACGGCGGGGTTGGCCCCCACCGCCGAAGCAGCCATCCCCACCTGTTCGGTGCGGATCAGGCTGCTGACGTCCTCATCGTTCAGATAAATATGCTGTTCGCCGTCCAGCACCGCCAGGCGCAGACGGATCTGGGGCAGCAGCTGGTTCACTGCCGCCTGGTCAGCCGGGTCCTTGCCGGCCCGCAGGGCGTACAGCCCCACCGACCGGTACATGGCGCCGGTGTCGACGTAAATATAGCCCAGGTCCCGGGCCAGCTGCCGGGCCAGGGTGGATTTGCCAGCCCCGGCAGGACCGTCGATCGCAACCGATATCATACTTCTATATTCTCCTTCCGGCAGGCGGAACATTCCCGCCTGTCTGAAACTTTTTCTGTTGTTACTCCACCACCACAGCGGTGCCGCTGGCTGTCACCATCAGCATCCCGTTGTCGGCGCCCAGGACTTCATAGTCAATGTCCACCCCGACCACAGCGTTGGCCCCCAGCTGGGCGGCCCGCTGCTCCATCTCCTCCAGGGCACTCTGACGGGCCTGGATCAATTCGTCCTCGTAGCTGCCCGAGCGACCGCCCAGGAAGTTGGTGAAAGACGCTGCCAGGTCCCGGATGAAGTTGACACCCGAGATCACCTCGCCGCAGACAATCCCTTTATAAGATGTAATTCGCATTCCCTCCACGGATGGGGTCGTTGTGACAATCATGGTTTGCTGCCTCCTTTTTATATCAAAGCTCCTCTTCACAGGTGGGCCGCAAAGGCCTGGGCTGTGCAGAAGGCGATCTGCAGATTATAGCCGCCGGTGTAGGCGTCCACGTCCAGCACTTCCCCCGCGAAATAGAGGTTTGCGGCTTTCTTGCTTTCCATGGTCCGGGGGTCCACTTCCCGCACCGACACGCCCCCCGAGGTGACCACCGCGTGGGCCAGATCCCCCCGCTGGTCCACCGAGACGGCCCAGTGCTTGCACAGATGCACCAGCTCCCGCTTCTGCTCCCGGGTGATCTGGTTGGCCCGGGTGGCGGGGTCAATCCCCCACCGCTCCACCATCACAGGCTGCATGCTGGCAGGCAGCAGCTTGACCAGGGCCCCCTGGGCCGAATGGTTGGACAGCAGCGCGAAATCCCGGGTGATCCGGTCGTAGAGCTGTTCCTCGCTGAGGGCGGGCTTCAGGTCGATCTCCACATGGTAGCGGTGCTTTTTCATATCCCCCAGATGGCTGGAGGCGCTGAGGGTCAGGGGGCCGCTGATGCCGAAATGGGTGAACAGCATCTCCCCCTGCTCCTCAAAGATGGCCTTGTTGTCCTCAAAGAGGGTGAGCTTGACGTTTTTCAGGGAGAGGCCCATCATCTTTTTGCAGTCGGGGTCTTTGGACACCAGGCTCACCAGGCTGGGCACAGGCTCCACAATGGTGTGGCCGGCCTGCCGGGCCAGCTTGTAGCCGTCGCCGGTGGAACCCGTCACCGGGTAGCTGAGGCCGCCAGTGGCGATCAGGACACAGTCGGCCCGGTAGCTCTTGCCCGAGGTGCCCTTCACCCCCACGCAGCGGCAGGCGGGGCCCTTCTTGGCCTTTTTGCCCTCGGCCGGGGTTTCCTGCTCTACCGGCTCCAGCAGCAGGGACGCTGCCCCGTCGTGGATCAGCCGGGCATCGGCGGCGTAATCCAGCAGAGCCTGGCGGATCTCCGCCGCCTTGTCCGACACCGGGAACACCCGGCGCCCCCGCTCCACCTTCAAAGCCACCCCCAGGCTCTCAAACAGCTCCTTGGTTTTGGCCGGCGGGAAGCCGTAGAGGGAGGAATACAAAAACCGGGGGTTGGTCCGCACATGGCGGAGAAATTCCTCCTCGTCGCAGTCGTTGGTCAGGTTGCAGCGGCCCTTGCCGGTGACCAGGATTTTCTGGCCTGGTTTGTCGGTGTGCTCCAGCAATGTAACCTTGTGCCCCTGCCGTGCAGCGGCGCCGGCGGCCATCAATCCAGCCGCCCCCGCCCCCACGATCAGAATTTCCGCCATGGATGAACGCTCCTTTTTTCGTCAGATTCCGTACTTTTTAATAATACCAGAATCCAGACACAAAAGCAATCGCGAAAAAACAGGAACGGCAGACGCCGCAGCGCCTGCCGTTCCTCTGTGTCCTTTTGATCCTTTAGTTTCCGATCAGTTTCACCGGGTCCAGATACTTGTCCTGGTCCAGCACTTCCAGATGGATGTGGGAGTCCAGGGCGCTCTCGCCGGTGATGGTGCCGGCCTGGCCCAGCTTCTGGCCCGAGGCCACCGCGTCACCCTGCTGGACCACCGCGTTTTCCAGCGCGGCGATCCGCCACAGGCGGCCTTCGGCGTCCCGGATGGAGGCCACCACCCCCCAGTTGCCCTCAGCGGCCAGGCTTTCCACCGTGCCGCTCACAGGGGAAAGGACGTCCTCCCCCTCTTTGCAGGCGTAGTCGGTGCCGTTGTGGGTGCGCCAGTCCCCCAGGGTCTCATTGTAGACCAGCTCGTCCCCGCTCCAGACGGCGAGCACCTGTCCAGAGACAGGCCGCGTATAGGCCGAGTCGGCTGAGACGCTGGCAGTGGGCGATTCGGTTTGCAGCTCGGAAGGTTCTGAAACCGAACCAGAGCCAGACGACGCACCAGAGGATGCGCCAGACGAGCTGGGTTCGGGCACATCGGCCACCGACTGGGCCGCGCTGGCGGATTCCTGTTCCCATATCTGATCCTCCGTGTCCTGGTTGATGCCGGCATCGATGCCGGGGTACGTCTCCTCGCCGGTGAGGCTTTGGCTGGAGCTCTGCCCCAGATCCTCGGCCATCTGATCTCGAACCGTCCGCACAGCCCACACGCCGACGGCTGCGGCCGCCGCCACGCAGGCCAGCAGGGCCAGTGCAAAGCCCTTGCCCCGCAGAAAATTCCTGATATGCTCCATCGTTTGATTCTCCTTCGGTTGAAACCTGTGTACGGGTGTTGCCCTTAGTTTGAGACAGACCGCGCCGGAATATTCACCGGGGCGCCAACTTTCGGGGACAAAAAGCACCTTTGGTATCTGACAGGAAAACGGGCGGAGATGCCGGCCGGCAGCGGTAGACCTTTTCCACCGCATCCTTTATAATGGTGCAAAAAGGAGGCAGACGCCATGCAGTTAGGAACCAATCTGTTCAAAGCCCGCAAAAAGAGCGGCCTTTCCCAGGAGGAAGTGGCCGCCAAACTGGGGGTCAGCCGCCAGACCATTTCAAAATGGGAGCTGGACGAGACCCTGCCCGACATCCGCCAGGCCAAAAAGCTGGCCGGGCTGTACCATCTGACCCTGGACGAACTGATCGACTTTGACACCGACCTGGAGGAAATCCAGCAGGCTATCCACAGCATCAGCGAAGAGAAGCAGAAAAAAGTGGACTGGACCGCCGTCTGGGGCAAACAATACCCGGTTCTAACCACCTACCAGAAGACGGTGGACACGGCATCCTATGCCGCCCGTCTCCACCAGCTGCTGGAGGATCTCCAGGCCCGGTACGGCTACAACGATTTGGACGCCATGCTGGTTCTGAAGGATATCCTGGGCCACACCTGGAACAAGAAATAACAAAACCCCTGCCTTCCCAACCGGAACGCAGGGGTTTTTCATCCACGAAAGGCAGGCGCTCAGCCTTTCCACAGGTACAGGATCAGCCAGACCACCGCGCAGGCGGTCCAGCAGACGGAGCCCAGCAGCATCACCTTGGAACCCCCCAGCTTGTACCGGCTGAAGCCGTTGCTGGCCAGGAACACCGAGAACAGGAAGATATAGCCAAAGCCCGCCCGGCCCTTCAAGAATACCTCCAGCAGCAGCATCACCACATAGGCGGCCGACATTCCGATAAAGCCGTACATGGCTGCCTGGTTCGCAATCTCCCGGTCCCGCTCGTCGCCGTTGCGGTTTTCCTCCCGGCTTTTGGCCAAAATCTCTTCTTTATCCATAGGAAGTCCTCCCTTCCATTGTGACAAGTTTTATTTGCACTTCTAAGATAGCACAGACAAGTTTACTTGTCAATAGGTTTTGCGAAGTTTTCTTGGTACATTGGACAGGATCCCCCACTTGTGGTACACTTGGCGCAAAGAGAGGAGGGAGCACATGATTTTTCTCACCACAGAACGTTTGATCCTTCGGAACGCTGCGCCGGAGGACGCCCGCATCATGTACGATTACCGCAACAACCCCATCTGCGCCCGCTACCAGCGGGGCCAGGTGAAAGACCTGGAGGGGATTGCCGCCCTGATTCACAAACATCAGCAGGACGTTTTGTCCCTGGACAGCCGGTCTCTTCTGGCGGTGGCCCTGCGGGAAACCGGGGAGATGATCGGGGAAATCATGGTGATGCCCCAGGACGGCGCCATCTCCCTGGGCTACACCTTTTCCTATAAGCATCACCGGCAGGGCTACGCCTACGAAGCCCTCTCGGCCCTGATGGAACTGCTCCACAGCCGGTTCCCGGAGCAGGAGTTCATCTGCTTCACCGAGGCAGAGAACCAGGCCAGCATGGGCCTGCTGCTGAAACTGGGGTATCAGAATCTGGGCTTCATCCCCAAAATCCAGTCCGAGGCCTTCGGCAAATGGCTGACCTCTGCCTCCGAAGCGGAACTGCGCCGGGCTGCGGCCCGATAACCATCAGACGCCCCCGTGCCCTTCCGGTGCGGGGGATTTTATATGTGTATTGTTTTTCTGGCAACGAGAAACCCCCTGAGGAATGAATCCTCAGGGGGTTTTTAGAGAAGCCGGCATCTACCTATTTTCACAGGCC
>CALWZK010000042.1 GCA_944386015.1 uncultured Faecalibacterium sp. | reverse complement strand
GTCCTTTGGTCATATAAAAACACCCCATTTCCTAAACAGTATACCATACTGTCTAACAAATGGGGTGCAGTTCAAAGGGCACGGGCCTTTTTGTTTGGTTTTACACTTCTGCTTTGGCTTCCTGCAGGAAGGCGGCCACCTGGTCCAGGTGTTTTTCCGCCACAGCCCGGCCGGTGTCGTAGACCCGCTGCAGCTCCCGGGGATCCCGCTCCATGGCGCCGATCTCCAGGGGGATGGGGGGCCGGATCACATAGGCCTCCCCTGCCTCCTCCACCATCGAGATGTAGGAGAGGGTCTCATTGTACCGCTCGTGCCGGTCGGCCACCGCCGCCACAAAGGCGGGGTAGCGGGCATACCGGGCCCGGATCAGGGGCAGAAACTTGTTTTTCTTTTTCTCATAGCCCTTGGGCTGGGTCAGGATGATGACGTTTTTCTTGTAGCCGATGGACTCGAAGAACCGCACCGGGATGGAGTCGGCGATGCCGCCGTCCAGCAGCCGGTGATAGCCGATCCGCACCGTGCGGGCCGCCAGGGGCATGGAGGCCGAAGCCTGCATCCACTTCAGGTCCTCCCCGCTGCCGGTGCGGCACTTGTGGTACACCGGGTCGCCGGTGCGCAGCTCGGTGCACACCACAAAGAACTCCATGGGGGACGCCGCAAACGTCTCGCTGTCAAACGGGTCCAGCTGTTCCGGGATGTCGTGGTAGCAGAACTGTTCGCTGTACAGATCGCCGGTGTGGAGCAGGTTGTGCAGGCTGGCGTAGCGCTTGTCGTCGCAGTAGGCCAGGTTGTAGCGGATCACCCGCCCTGGCTGGTGGGATTTGTAGTTGCAGCCAAAGACAGCCCCTGCAGAAACCCCAACCGCACCGTCAAAAGTGATGTTGTGTTCCATCAGCACGTCGGTGACGCCCGCCGTGAACATGCCCCGCATGGCGCCGCCTTCCAAAATCAATCCGGTTTTCATGATCTGCTTTCCCCCTCTGTAACGGCGGGCCGCCCCGCCGGCTGTCGAATTGCAGCGGCCCGGCCGCCGGACAGGCCCCGGCGCCTCCGCCTCCGCTGATTTTCAGTATAATCAAAAAAACAAAAAAGCACAAGAGGATAAGGTTGCAAAACTGGGGGCCAAAACCCGGCGTCTTTTGTAAAATTTTGGTGCAAAAAGCTATTGCCAGTCCTGCCGCAATCCGCTATACTGTTTTGTATCAAGAGAAGTGTGAGACCGCCGGCAGGCGGAGAGAGGAACCAGGCTATGAAACTTTTGGAAGATCGTATCCGCAAAGACGGCATCGTCCGGGAAGGCGGGGTGCTGAAGGTTGACAGCTTCATCAACCACCAGATGGATATCCCCCTGTTCCGGGAGATGGCCCGGGAGTGGAAGCGGCTGTTCGCCGGCAAGCCCATCAACAAGGTGCTGACCATCGAGGCCAGCGGCATCGGCATTGCGGCAGTGGTGGCCAGCGAGCTGGATGTGCCTGTAGTCTTTGCCAAGAAGGCCATGAGCATCAACCTGGACTATGACAACTACGAGACCCAGATCCAGTCCTTCACCCACAAGAAGATCTACAACGTCATCGTCTCCAAAAAGTTTCTGACCCCCAGCGACCACATTCTCATCATTGATGACTTCCTGGCCAACGGCTGCGCCCTGATGGGCCTGCTGGACCTGGCCAAGGAGGCCGGGGCCACTGTGGAGGGCATCGGCATTGCCGTGGAAAAGGGCTTCCAGCCCGGCGGCGCCATGATCCGGGAGCGGGGCATCCAGCTGGAATCCCTGGCCATTGTGGAATCGATGGACGCCGCCACCGGCGAAATCGTCTTCCGCCCCCAGCCCCACCAGAACTGAACCGAAACCAAAAAATCCGTGCTGTCCCCCCAAAGGGGAAGGCACGGATTTTTTCGTTTGCAGCGGGTTCAGCGGGCGTCGATCAGCTTGCCCAGGGAGAAGGAATAAATCCCCTTGTAGGTGACTTTTCGGGGGGCGAACCGCTTTTCCACCGCCAGGGCATAGAGGTTCAGCTGAGGCTGGTAGGAGGCCAGGAAATCGGCCTCGGTCTTGCCCCGGTCGGTCTTGTAGTCCAGCAGCTCCAGGTGGTCGGGGAACACCAGCAAAATGTCGGCGATGCCCTGCACCAGCACCTGCTCGCCGCGGGCGGCGGGGGGCATCTCCTCGGGGGCCTGGCCCTGAGCAGCCAGCACAGCCCCGGCGGGCAGGGCGGTGATGAAGGCGTATTCCCGCAGCACCTGATCTGCCGCCAGTACCCGGCGGAAAGCCTCCCCCCCAAAGAACCGGGCCAGTTTGGCCAGTTCCAGCTTGTCGGCGATCTTGGGGTCGGTGAGCCGGGCCTCGGTCTGGCGGTCCCGCTCGGCGGCCAGGGCCTGCATCAGAGCTTCGCCCCCCTGCCGGGCAGGGCTGGCCAGGGCGGCAAAGTCGGCGTGTTCCAAAAAGGCGTGGAGGGCGGTGCCCATCTCGGCGGCGGAGAGGCCTTCTTTGGTCAGGAAGGCGGGCCGCTCCAGCGTCACCGCACCGGCCTTGTGGACGATGCTGGTGACGCTGACCTTGGCCGGCACCGCCGACAGCCCCGCCGCCGGGTACTCCCAGTCAAACCGTTCCCGGAGGGCCCGGGTCAGAGCCGGGTCGGCGGGTTCCGGCGCAGGGGGCTCAGGCTGGGGGGCCGGCTGGGCCGGGTCAGGGATGGTCAGGGTGAGGACGCTGCCGGTGTTCACAAAGGGCAGTTCCAGATCCCCCGCCAGCCGCCGCAGGGGGCCGCCGTTGGGGTGGACCAGCAGAGCGGCCCGGAGCCACCCCGCAAAGGAATTGCACTGGCTGTACAGCACCGGCCCCGCCCCGGCCGCCAGGAAGGCGGCGGCCTTTTCCAGGGGGTTCGAGGTGCGGGTGATCCCCAGGGGCAGGGTGACGATCAGCCGGTCCTGGGCCCGGGTCAGGGCCACATACAGCAGCCGCATCTGTTCGCTGCGCATTTCCCGCTCATGGACCGCCCCCAGGGCGGTGTAGGCGGCAGTCTTGTACAGCTCCCCGCCCTCCTGCCGCAGCCGCAGGCCGGCGCCGTAGACCCGGTGGAGCAGCACCGGCTCCCGCAGGTCGGCGGCGTTGAATTTCCGGGCGGTGTCGGCCAGGAACACCACCGGGAACTGCAGCCCCTTGGACCGGTGGATGGTCATGATGGTGACGCAGCCGGGCCGGGCCGACCCGGGGACGGTGTCGCCGGTATCCCCGCCGGCATCGCTGGCAGCGTCAATGGCCCGCACCAGGGCCGAGATGCCCCCGCCGCTGTTCCCGGCGCAGAAGGCTGCAAACCGCCGGGCGTCCTCCCGGCGGCGCTGGCCGTTTTCCATGGCCCCCAGGGCCGCCAGATAGCCGGTGGAGGCAAAGATTTCTTCCAGCAGCCGCTCGGCCGGCATGCTGCGGGCCATCCGCCGCAGCCCCGCCAGCCGGGCATAGAAGCCCCGCACCCGGCAGGAGAAGGCGTCCTCTGCCTCGCTGGCGGCCACTTCCGCCACAGCGCCGTAGAGGCTGCCGCCCCGTTTCCGGGCCCGCAGCTGGACCAGCTCGTCGTCGGTGAAACCGAACACCGGCCCCAGCATGGCCGCCGCCAGGCAGATGTCCTGGGCGGGGTTGTCGATGATTTTCAAAAGGGCCACCAGGGGCCGGATGTGGGGGGCCTCAAAGAGGTTTTCCCGGGCGTCGGCGTAGACCGGGATGCCCCGGTCGGCCAGGGCCCGGGTGTACACCGGGAAGTCGGCCCGGGCCGCCAGCAGGATGCAGCAGTCCTCGTACCGCACCGGGCGGGTGGAACCGCCCTCCCGCACCGGCTCCCCTGCCGCCACCAGCTGGGCGATCCGCCCGGCAATCCAGGCGGCGTCGGTCTCCTGCTCGTCGTCGGGCAGCAGGCAGGCCTCCACCGCCCCCTGGTATGCCCCGGGGGCGCCGCACACCAGCCGCTGGCCTTCGCCGTAGGCGGTGTCACCCAAATCGGGGCTCATCAGCTGTTCAAAGAAGAAGTTGATCCCCTCCACCACCGCCGGGGCGGAGCGGAAGTTGGCGTCCAGGGCCAGCATGGCATTGGCCCCCGTCTGCCCCTCGGCGGGGGCGGGCCGGGCTTTGCCCCCGGGCAGCAGGGGCCAGGTCTCCAGCTTTTCCCGGAAGATGGCGGGGTCGGCCTGGCGGAACCGGTAGATGCTCTGCTTCAGGTCTCCCACCAGGAAGAGATTGTCCCCGCCGGGGGCCGCCAGGCAGCTGTAGAGGGCGTCCTGCAGGGCGTTGGTGTCCTGGTACTCGTCCACCATCACGGCGCCGTAGCCCGCCCGTATCCCCTCACAGAGGGGGGTGGGCCGGCCGTCGGGGCCCCGCAGCAGTTTCAGGGCCAGGTGCTCAAAGTCGCTGAATTCCAGCAGCTTCCGCTCCCGCTTTTTGGCGGCAAACCGGGCGTCAAAATCCCGCACCGCCCCAAAGAGGGCCGCCAGCCGGGGGGCGGCCAGGGCCCGGTCCTGCTCGGCCTCGGCCTCGCTGCAGGGGATCAGGTCCAGGATCTCCTCAAACAGCCCCGCGGCCTCCTGGGCCCGGGTCTTGACGGCGGCTTTCCGGGGGCCGGCCAGCCTGCCCTTCATCCCCTTGAGGCCCGGCTCCGGCTCCATTCCCAGCACATAGGGGGTCAGCAGGTTGTAGAGAGCTTCCCAGTCCCCGGCCCCGGCCAGAGCCTCCACCCGCTCCATCAGGGCACAGGCCGATTCCAGCCGTTCCAGGGGCTCGGCAAATTTGTCGTTGACCTTGGCCGCAGCCGCCGCCCGGGCGGACGAGCTCTTGCGGCTCTCCTCGGCCCGGGCCCGCTCCTCTTCCCGGTCGGCCCGGCAGTCGGCAAAGGCGGCCCGCAGCAGCCCGCCGGCCGCCCGGGCCCGCTGGCCCGCCAGCTCCAGCAGCAGGTCATGCCAGCTGGTGGCGGGGAAGCTGTTTTCGGTCTGCCAGGGGGCCAGCATCTGGTCCATCACTTTGTCATAGTCGGGCAGGGCCCGCAGGAAGTCGTAGACCTGCAGCACCGCCCGGCCCGCTGCGTCGTCGCTGCGGCCCTTGCCGTAGAGGTCGGCAAAGGCGCAGAAGTCCGGGTTCTGGCAGGCAGCTTCCAGGGTGTCGGCCAGGGCGGATTCCCGCAGCATCTGGACACTGCCGGCGTCGGCGGGGACAAAGTCCGGGGGGATATCCAGGGCTTCAAAGTGCCGCCGCAGCAGGTCCAGGCAGAAGGCGTCGATGGTGCAGATGGGGGCCCGCTGGAGCAGCATTCGCTGGCGGCGGAGCCACCCGCTGGCGGGGTCGGCCTGGCTGAGCCGCAGCAGCTTTTCCCCGATGCGGGCCCGCAGCTCGGCGGCGGCCGCATTGGTAAAGGTGACAATCAGCAGCTTGTCCGCCTCCACCGGGTGATGGGGGTCGGTGATCAGCTCCACCGCCCGCTGGGTCAGCACAGCGGTCTTGCCGCTGCCGGCGGCGGCGCTGACCAGCAGCCCGCCGCCCCGGTCCTGGATGGCGGCCTGCTGGGCCGGGGTCCATTGGGGGCTCATTTGGCATCCTCCTTCTTTTCCTCATCGTCGGCGGGTTCAAAGGGGCGGTCGGGGGCCAGCTCTTTGACCAGCCGCTCCCCGGTGCCCATCTCGTGGCAGCAGACAAAGCCATAGTCGCACCACTGGCAGGGGGTCCGCCCCGACACCAGCGGCACCGCCGGGATCTCGCCGCCGTAGAGCTTTTCCCCCATCTCGGTCACCAGGGTGTCCAGGTGGTTTTGAATCCGGCCCAGCTTGGCGGCGTCGGCCCGGCGGGCCTTCTGCCAGGGGCTGGGCCTGCCGTTGACCCAGCTGAAGGGCAGATACAGCCCCGTCTTGTCGGGGTCCATGGCGTCAAAGAGTTTTTCTTCATCCCGCACCAGGCCGTCCAGCTGGCAGGGGGCGGCCTGTTTGGCGGCGGCCCGGGCGGCGGTGGCGGGGTTGGGGTCGGCCAGCAGGTAGAGCACCCCCGCCGGCTCTGCCCCCGCAAAGCGGCCCTGTTCGTCCCGGGTGAGGCTGAACAGATACAGCAGCATCTGGCAGTCCAGGCCGCAGTAGACCTCCTTCAAATCCAGCTTTTTGGTGCCGGTCTTGTAATCCACCACCCGCACCCAGCGGGTGCCGTCCTCCTCCACCCACTCGTCGGCCCGGTCCACCGTGCCGATCAGCCGCACCGTGTGGCCGCTGGACAGATGGTACACCTGGGGCTGCACCGCCTCGGGCCCGGCGCCGATCTTCAGCTCGCAGGCTGCCGGGGCAAAACTGCTCTGGGCCTGCTCGTCCCGCAGGTAGCACAGCAGGGCCGCCATGCTCTTTTTCAGCCGGGACAGCAGATACCGCAGCCGGGCGGTGTCCTGGGGCAGATACCGCCGGGCGTATTCGTCCACCAGCCCCGCCGCCAGGGCGCCCAGCTGGCTGTCGGTCAGCTGGGCAAAGGGGGCGGGCAGGGCGTCTTTGCAGGGGTTGTCGGGGCCCGGGTGGGGGTCCAGGGCCATCTGCAGCACCCAGTGCATCAGGGTGCCGCTCTGGTCCGCCGAGAGCCGGGCCTTTTTGCGGGGTTTCAGCCCCAGCACATACCGCAGGAAATACCCATAGGGGCAGTTGGCGTAGGCCTCCATCTGGCTGGGGGAAATGGCCAGCCGGTCCCCCAGCAGGCCCCCCAGGGCGGTCAGGTCCTGGATCTGGTGGGGCGGGTTGTGGGCCATCCGGGCCAGCAGGGACAGGCCGGCGCTGCCGCTGCCCTGCAGAGCCTGGATCAGGCTGGACTGTTCCGCCCCGGTGAGGGGCCAGCCGCCTCCCAGACAGTCCAAAGCGCTGCCGGGAGTGGCGGCCATATCCAGCAGGGTCAAATCGGGGGCAGCGGGGCGCAGCGTATCGGCAATGGGCTGGGCCGCCGCCGAGAGGGTCAGCCCCGCCCCCTTGGGCCAGCTGATCCACAGCCCTTTGGCGGGGGCGGTCATGGCCTTGTAAAAGCAGACCTGTTCCCGCACCACCCGGTTTTCAAAGCAGTCGGGCAGCTCGATCTCCTGGCGCATCAAAGCGTCCCGGTCGGCGTGGGTCAGCAGGCCGGTCTGGCCCGGGGCGGCGGGGAACTCCCCTTCCGCCACCCCCAGCACAAAGACATAGTCGGGGGCGTCCAGCCGCATTTTGCCCGCCGAGGCCAGCATCACAGCGTCCAGGGTCTGGGGGATGTGGCCCAGGTCCGACGACCGCAGCAGCAGCCCGAACAGCTCGGCGTATTCCGCCGGGGGCACCACTTCTTCCCCCAGCAGCTGGGCCATCTGGTTCAGCAGGTCCATCACCACGTTCCACTCCCGGGCCGCCTCCTCGGCGGCGGGGATCCCCTGGGTCTGCCGCAGGGCGGCCACCTGCTGCTCCTGGGCTTGTTCGGCCCCCAGGGCCTCCAGGCAGAACCACAGGGCTTTGCTGATCTGGAGGGCGGTGGCCTCCCGGCAGCGGCTGCGCAGGGTTTCGATGGGGCCCATCAAAAAGGCCCGGGCCGTCTCGGCCTGGCGCTGCATCTCCACTTCCTCGTCGGTGAGTTTTTCGCCCCCGAAGCCCCGGGGGCTCTTGTTGAAGGGCTCCCGCCACTCGGAGGCTTTGGGAGACCAGGTATAGGCATAGTTTTCCAGGGCGCAGACCGCCTCTTCCGACAGGCTGGTGAGCCCCGTTTTCACCAGGGCCGACAGCTGTTCGGTGTAGTCTGCCCCCCGCACAAGCTCCAGCAGGGCGGTGACCGCCGCAGCCGGGGCACTGAAGGCGGGGGTGGTGGCCTCGTCGCACCAGAGGGGGATCCCCGCCATCCGGAACTCATACCGCACCGCGGCCCGGTACTGGTCCAGGTCGCGGCAGACCACTGCGATTTTGCCGCAGCGGACCCCCCGGGCCATCAGCCGCCGGATGGCGCCGGCGGCGGCCCGGGCCTCTTCTTCCCGGCTGGGGGCGGGGTAAAGGCGGATTTCTTGTGTCTCCCCCGCCGGCACCTCGCACCGGCCCTCGGCCAGCAGCCGGCCCAGGGCCGCCAGGCCGGGGGCGTCCCGGTGGCGGAGATCTTCTTTCAGCAGCAGGGGCACCGCCACCTCGGCGCCGTTTTTCCGGGCCAGCCGCCGCAGCTGGGCCCCCACCGCCCTGGCCCCCGAAAAGAGGCCCAGGTCCTCCGGGTCGGCGGGGGCGCCGTCGTCGCACAGGGCCACCGTCACCTGGGGCAGGGCCGCCAGCATGGCCCCCATCAGCCGCTGCTTGGGGGCGTTGAAGGTGTCGAACTCATCGATGAACACCGCCCGCCCCTCCAGAAAGGCGGGGACCCGCCCCTCGGCCAGGGCGGCTTCCAGCCGGTCTGCCGCCAGCTGAATCCGGTCGGAAGGGTCCATCCCGGTGCGGGAGAGCAGGGTCTCGTAGCCCTCGTAAATCAGGGCCAGCTCGGCCAGACGGCCGCTCTCGGGGCCGCAGCCCCGGGCCAGCCGGGCAAATTCCTCCCCGGTGACCCCGGCGCTTTTCAGCTCGTCGATGGTCTCGGCGGCCAGCTGGCAGAAAGCAGCGCTGCGGCGGTGGCGGTAGTAGTAGTGGACATTGTCCTGCAGCTCCTCCAGGGCCCGGCGCACCAGGGTGATCCGGCCGGCGTCGGTGAGGGTCTGGATGGCGGCGCCCCCCTCCTCCGAGAGGATCCGCTCGGCCAGGCTGGTGAAGGAAAAGCTCTCCACATAGCCCGAGCCCTCATCCCCCAGTTCCCGGTAGATTCGGCCCTCGGTGGAGGAGGTGAACTGTTCCGGCACCAGCAGGATGCTGTATTCTTGTTGCGCGGCCCGCCGGGCCAGCTGGGCATAGAGCCAGCTGGTCTTTCCGCTGCCCGAACCGCCCAGCACCAGTTTCAGCATGGCAGTCAGCCTCCTTTTTTGGTCAAAAAGACGCCCCATTGCGCCGCCTGCGGCGGATGTGGTAAAATAGGCCTGCAAAGCAAACAGCAAAGGAGCGTTCCGATGAAAATTTTAGCAGTTGATTATGGCGACAGCCGCACCGGGCTGGCCGTCTGTGACCCCGGCGAGATCCTGGCCACCCCCCTGAAACCCCAGATCGAGGAAAAAGCCATGGCCAAGGTGGCGGCCAAAATCTGCGAGGCCGCCCAGGCCAACCGGGCTGAATTGATTGTGGTGGGCCTGCCCCGGAATATGGACGGCACCGAGGGCGCCCGGGCCCAGAAGAGCCGCAAGCTGGGGGACCTGGTGGCCAAGATGAGCGGCCTGCCCGTCCGGATGTGGGACGAGCGCCAGACCACCATCACCGCCGCCGGCTTCCTCAGCGAGAGCGGCACCTTCGGCAAAAAGCGGAAGGCCATCCTGGACTCGGTGAGCGCCTCGGTGATCCTGGAAAATTACCTGGCCTGGCGGAAAAACCACCCCGGCGAGGAATAATCTCACTGATAGGTCTCGATGGTGACGCTGTTGATGGTGATGGGCTCTGCGGGGGCCTGGTTCTCGTCCACGGCCGCAGCGCCGATGGCGTCCACCACCTCCATCCCCTCATACACCTGGCCGAACACCGTGTCGGTGTAGTCCAGATAGGGGGCGCCGCCCGCGGCGGTATAGGCGTCGATGATCTCCTGCCGCCAGCCCTGGGACGTCATCTGGTCCACCAGTTCCTGCTCGACGCCGGGGGCGGTATCCACCACATAAAAGACGCTGCCCCCCTCCCCGGCGTCGCTCATGGCGGCGCACAGGGCCCCGGAATAGTGGTGGAGCTGGTCGGTGTATTCCGGCGGGTAGCCATTGCCGTTCCAGATAGTGGTGGAGCTGCCGTCGGCCCCCTGGCCCGCCTCCACCACAAAGCCCGATTCCACCCGGGTGATGGTCAGGCCGTTGTAGTACCCCTGCTGGACCAGGCCCAGAAAGTTGGCGCAGGCCTGGGGGGCCTCGTCGGGGAACAGCACCGCCCGGAACACCCCGGCGGTGGTGTCAAACACCGCCACCGTGTCCCCCGAGACGGGGTGGGTGAACTGCAGCTCGGCCGAGTCGATGGTCTCGGGGCGGGACACCCCGCCCCCTGCCGTGCCGCCCCCAAAGCAGCCGGCCAGACCAACCCCCAGGGCAAGAACAAGGGCCAGTGCGGCCCGTTTCCAATGACCAGACATAATTTTCTCCTTGCATCATATCATGTACCATGCAGGCCCCCAAACAGGGCTGTTTGATGTTCAGTATACCACAGAACCGGCCCCGGCGCGAGGGCGCAGCGGTGAAAACTGCAAAAAACCCGTTTTCATGATTTACCATCTTGACGAGATGGACAAAAAACGCTACACTATAGGCAGGACGAGGGCCCCCGGCCGGGCCCCAGACAGGTTCAACAGACTGGAGTTTATACCCATGGCAGACGAAATCAAAACCCCCGGCGCAGACGCCGAGAACGAATATCAGCCCGACCTGATGACCCTCGAGGACGAGGACGGCAACGAGATCACCTTTGAGGTGATTGACGCGCTGGATCACAAGGGCGTGCATTACCTGGCTGTCGTTGAGTACGCAGAAGAAGAGGAAGACGTGGACGAGGATGCCCAGCTGGTGATCCTCAGCGTCGGCGAGGACGCCGACGGCGAGTACCTCGACGTTGTGGACGACGACGAGACTCTGATGGAAGTGGGCGCTCTGTTCGAGAAGCGGCTGAGCGACAGCTTCGACATCGGCTGACCCCTTTGCAGGGCCGGCCCCCAAACCGGCAGTATCCTGCCCGGCACGACTTGTTGCGGATTATATGATCCTACTAATCATCCATCGGGAGCCTGGAGTCCGGTGGGGGATTGCAGACCGCCCCGTCAGGGTCTACCCTGGAGGATCGATGCGGGAGCATGAAACCATCGGCAGGGCACCCACCTGTCCGTAAGGGTAGGTTTGATTTATCCGCAGACGACCGGGCGGGATTCTTTTTTAGGCCTACAGCCGGAACACTTGTTCCGGCTTTTTTGTTACCCCGTCCCGGGCTGCGGCGGCCCGGGCGGTGTGCGGGGGCCCGGCAAAGGCCCCCTTTGCCGGTCTCTTTTTGCGGTTGATCCCGGCCCCGCACAGTCCTTTGCTCGGTGCACGGCCGGACTTTTGGCTTTGGATGCAGTATGCTGGAAAGGATGTGCAGTCATGCGGACAGATCATTTGGCCGGTACCTCGATTCCCCGTTTCACCTATGACACCCCCTGGTCGCCGGGCAATGATTTTTTTGACCTGTGCGGCGGCGAAAAGCCCCTGGCCATGATTTTCCTGCCCGCCTTTGACCACCCCATCACCCGGGCCTATCTCACCCGCTACCTCAAGAGCCTTTCGGACCTGAAGGGGGTGCGGCTGGCCTGCGTGGTCCGCAGCAGCCCCAAGTCGGTGGCCCAGGACCTGGAAGGCCGGGCCCTGCCTTTCACGGTGATCTGCGACCAGCCGGGGGTTCTGTACAACTTCCTGGGGGTGGAGACCGCCGGGCTGCTGAACTGGAGCTTTGAGGCCCAGCGGATCATCCGCAGCGCCCAGGCCAAGGGGATGCGGTACGACCGCAAAGCCCCCCAGCTGCTGCCCCTGACTCTGGTGGTGGGCAAAGAGGGGGCCATCCTCTTCACCCACTACGGCCGCAACCTCACCGATATGCCGGGGGACTGCGGGGCTATTTACAGCCTCTGCGACGAGGTGTGTGAGATGACTCGCCGGGCCCAGGCCCAGGACGATGCCCCCGCCCAGCCCCAGGCAAAGCCGGGGCCCCACTCGGACGAGACACTCACCCTCCCCGATCTGGCGGGGGACCTGTCCGAGGAGGAGGACGCCCTCAGCAAACTCTTTGACTGAATCACGCAACCAAAAAAGACCTGTATCCTTCGGGGGATACAGGTCTTTCGTTTTATTCTGGGGTTTCTTCCCGCCGGAACCAGGCGTAGATCTCTCCGGCCAGCTTGTCCCCCACCCCGGGGGTCTGGGCCAGGGCCTCGGGCTGGGCGGCCCGCACCGCCCCCACGCTGCCGAACTGGTTCATCAGGGCTTTGGCCAGCTTGGGCCCCACCCCTGGAATCTGGACCAGGGTGGAGGAGTAGCTCTTCTGCCGCATCTGCTGTTTGCGGTAGGCATTGGCAAAGCGGTGGGTTTCGTCCTGGATGTTGGTGATGAAGGTGAAGGTGCCCCGGTGCATGCTGATGGCAATCTCGTTGCCCTCCCCGTCCACAATGGCCCGGGTCCGGTGATGGTTATCCTTCACCATGCCGTAGAGGGGCACATCTGCCAGGGCTGTGCCGGCCAGGGCCGCTTTGGCGGCGTTCACCTGGCCCCGGCCGCCGTCCATCAGCAGCAGGTCGGGCTTCTCGGCAAAGCCGGTGGTCTCCCCCGCCGCGGTGCGGGCCTGGTACTCCCCCGCCCGCCGGGACACCGTCTCGGCCAGGGAGGCGTAGTCGTCGGTGCCCGCCACCGTCCGCATCTTGAACCGGCGGTAATCCGCTTTGCTGGGCTTGCCCTCCCGGAACACCACCATGCCGCAGACGCTGGTGCCGTCGCCCCAGTTGGAGATGTCGTAGCTCTCGATCCGCCTGGGGGCCTCGGACAGCCCCAGCACCTGGGCCAGCTCGTCCAGCAGCTTCTGCTCCCGGCCGGTTCTCCCCCGCTCCCGGGCCAGCCGCTCCACCGCGTTGGTGTGGGCCATCTCCACCAGGTGGGCTTTGTCCCCCCGCTGGGGCTGGTACAGCTGGACCTCGCTGCCCCGCTTTTCACTCAGGGCCTGGCGCAGGGCCTCGGCGTCGGGGGGCAGCTGGTCCACCGCAATGATTTTGGGGATCTCCTCGTCGTCCAGGTAGTACCGGGGCAGAAACTCCTCCCGGATTTCATCCAGGTCGGACCGGTCGTGGAAGACAAATTCCCGCTTGTCGGTGAGCCGCCCCTGGCGGTACCGCAGCACCGCCGCACAGACGCTGTCCGGCGTGCCGGCCAGGGCCACCACGTCCATCTCCAGGCTCTCGTCCACCACCACTTTCTGGCCTGCGGTGACCTTGGTGATGGCGGCAATCTGGTCCCGCAGCAGGGCGGCTGTCTCAAATTCCAGCCGTTCCGAGGCCTCTTCCATCCGGCGGGTGAGGGTCTTGATGATGTCCTTTTTGCCGTAGCGGATCAGGTGGACCGCCCCCTTCACCGCGTCGTTGTAGTCCTTGCAGCTGATTTTGCCGCTGCACACCCCCATGCACTTGCCGATGTGGGCGTTGAGGCAGGGCCGGCCCTTCCCCAGGTCCTGGGGGAACCGGCGGTTGCACCGGGGCAGCAGAAAGGCGTCCATGGCCGATTCCGCCATCTCCCGGGCCGCAAAGCTGGAGGTGTAGGGCCCGATATACTCGGCCCCGTCCTCTTCCTTCTGGAGCACAAAGGAAAGCCGGGGCCATTCCTCCCTGGTCACCTTGATATAGGAATAGCCCTTGTCGTCCTTCAGCAGGATGTTGTATTTGGGGGTGTGGGCCTTGATCTGGCTGGCCTCCAGCACCAGGGCCTCGAATTCGCTCTGGCAGACGATGACGTCAAAGCTGAAGGCGTGGGCGATCATCTGGGTGACCTTGTTGTCATGGGGCACCCCTTCGCGGAAATACTGGCTGACCCGAATCCGCAGCCGCTTGGCTTTGCCGATGTAGATGATCTCATTGGCTTTGTCCCGGATGATGTACACCCCCGGCAGCAGCGGCAGCATACAGGCCTTCTGGTACAGTTCCGCTTTGGTCATGGACTCACCTCTCGTTGGAACAATCTGGAAAAAGAAAAGGGCGGAACTTCCGTCCGCCCCAACGTATACCCAAAAATGCGCGCCTGGTGATTACTCTGCGAAACCAGACTCCACCAGCTTGATCAGCGCCTCGACCGCTGCCTGCTCATCAGCACCGTCTGCAATGATCCGGATGCTG
This sequence comes from uncultured Faecalibacterium sp., assembly GCA_944386015.1. Lineage (GTDB taxonomy): Bacteria > Bacillota > Clostridia > Oscillospirales > Ruminococcaceae > Faecalibacterium. The sequence continues at coordinate 2,031 of CALWZK010000042.1, read as the reverse complement.
GTGCCGCCAACGATGCCCAGAGAGAGCACGCCCAGCAGGCTCTTTGCATTCACACGGCGCTCTTCCTTCTCGACCCAGATTGAAGACTTGAACTCATTGGCCTTCTGGATGAAGAAGGTGGCGGGGCGTGCATGCAGACCGACCTGATTCTCAACGGTAACTTCTTTTACATACATAGTAAAACGCTCCTATCTATTGTCGTAATGGGGTGATGCAATGCATTGACACCTGCTGTCTTGTATTATTGTATCGCAAGGGACGAACGTTGTACAGCCTTTTTTGCAATTTTGTCGGTTTTCCCAATCCAGTCGGGGACATTTTTTGCAAATTGTACGCTTTCCATAAAATATGTGTCCTGCTATTGGATGTACCCACAAAAGTTTTCAACAGTTTTAAACAAGCAAGCCCTGGCCCTCAGGTGGTTTCGGGGTCTGCGGCAGCTGCTTCGGGGGGGATTTCAGGGGCGGTTTCAGTGGGTGCGGCCTGTGTCATTTCGCCCATTTCCACAGCCGGTTCAGCCGGGGCCGCCTTCTTTTTCCTGCGGTGGCGGGAGGGCTTTTTGGGCAGCGGGGTGCCGTCCCAGCCGCCGGCTGCCAGGTAGGATTCCCACAGGTCCGGCCGGCGCTCTCTGGTGCGCTGGCGGCTCTGCTCCCCCCGCCAGTCGTCCACCGCCTTGTGGTTGCCGCTCAGCAGGATGGGGGGCACCGCCCGGCCCTCCCACACTTCGGGCCGGGTGTACTGGGGGTATTCCAGCAGGCCGTTCCAGTAGCTCTCTTCCTCGTAGCCCTTCTGCTCGGCCAGCACCCCCGGCTGGAGCCGCAGGACGCTGTCTGCCACCACCAGGCTGGCCAGCTCGCCGCCGGTGAGGATGTAGTCCCCGATGGAGATTTCCTCGTCGGCAAAGGCTTCGATGACCCGCTCGTCGATCCCCTCGTAGTGGCCGCAGACCAGCAGCAGGCTGTCATACTGGGCCAGCCGCCGGGCGTGGGCCTCGGTGTACCGCTGGCCTCCTGCCGTCATAAATACAATATGGGGCGCCGGCCGGCCCTGTTCGGCCACCTGGCGCTGGATGTCCCGGATGCAGTCGGCGATGGGCTGGGCATACAGCACCATCCCGCAGCCGCCCCCGTAGGGGTAATCGTCGGTCTGCTTCTGGCGGTTGAGGGTGTAGTCCCGGATCTGATGGCAGTGGGTCTCGATGTACCCCCTGCGGGCGGCCCGGCCCAGGATGCTCTCGTCCAGCACCCGCTGGCACATCTCAGGGAACAGGGTCGCAATGTCCACACGCATCCCCATGGTCAGCCGTCCTCCCGCTCGCTGGCGGCCCCATCGTCCAGCAGGCCGGGGATGGGGGTCACCGTGATATAGCCCTCGGGCGGGTTCCGCTCTTTCAAAAAGGCGTCCACCCCGGGGAACATATACTCTTTGCCGTTGGGGGCCTTGACGGTGTAGATGTCCTGGGGGCCGGGGCGGTCCACACTGGTCACCACGCCGTAGACCTTGCCGGTGTCGGCGTCCCGCACTTCGCAGCCGATCAGGTCGGCCACATACCACCGGCCGGGGGCCAGATGGACGTCGTTTCGGTCAAAGTAGAAGGCCTGGCCCTGGAGGGCCCGGGCTGCGTCCATGTCGTCCACCCCGGCAAACTTCACCAGGGCCATCCGGCCCTGGGGGCGGATGCTTTCCACTTCCAGGCTGCGGCCCCCTTTGGGGGAGAGGTACAGCCGGGGGGCGGGGCGGAGGAAATCCACCCCGTCGCACCACAGCTCCATCTTCACTTCGCCCCGGACGCCGTGGGTGGTCACCACCCGGCCTGCTTCCAGATACTGCTGCATAGCTTCTCCTTTATCACAATGAAAAAGGCCATCCGGCCAAATGGCGGACGGCCCAAAAAGCGGTTCAGTCGATCTCGACAAGGATCTTCTCATCGACCCGCACAGCGGCAGCACGCATAACCACGCGAATGGCCTTGGCGATGCGGCCCTGTTTGCCGATGACGCGGCCCATATCCCCCTCTGCCACGCTCAGGTG
>CALWZK010000041.1 GCA_944386015.1 uncultured Faecalibacterium sp. | reverse complement strand
TTTGATCTAAACCCACCCTCCACCCAGCTAAGGAACCCCCCGGCCTGCGGCCGCGCCCCCGTGGGGCTCGAAACCTGGAGCAATCCTGCAAAATAAAAAATCCCCGCTCCTGAAAACAGGAACAGGGATATGACATTGCTTTGGACTCACAGGGCCGCAGGCCGGGAGCCTTACAAAGAGAGCAGGACTTCACCGCCGGCAGGGCCTTGTGAGGACCAGGCCGTCAGTGGCACCAGTTGAAAAGTCTTTTGCTTACTTTTCTTCCAGAAAAGTAAGTTAGTATTCCTGGTGGAGGCCGAGGAGGGCTTTCATGTAGGCGAAGGTGGCGTCCTGGCCTTTGTCGCGGACCATCTTGAGAAGCTTTTCCAGCATGGCCCGGGACTCGGGGTTGAGGATGTAGTGGTCCCGGCTGCGCTGGTAATATTCCCAGGCCGAGGCGTCGGTGTACTTGTCCCCCAGATAGACCTGGCTGGCCGCGATGCGGTCGCAGACCATCTCGCAGATGTACCGCAGGGGAATCTTCATCCCGACCATCTTGTCCTTGCCCACGCCGTAATCAATCCAGTACTCCAGATGATGCCGGTTGCAGCCCTTGTGATGGAGCCAGGCCGAGGTGTACCCTTTGGCCTGCCGCTCCGCTTCGTTGGGGCTGTGATCCCCCTGGTAATAGATGCACCCCGGTATGAACTCGGTGGGACTGTATTTGCTCAGGTCATGGGCCAGCCCCTGCTTGTACAGCCCGCAGGCAAAACAATACTTCATCACCAGCATCTTGTGCCGGGTGATGGTGGTGAAATGCCCCCGAATGTTCATTCCGCATCTCTCCTCTCAGTTGATTTTTGCTCGTTCATTACTCTCTGTACCGCACCCGCAGCTGGCCCTCCTGAAGGGCCTTCAGGTCGGCGCTCTCGGAAAAGTCTTCCCGGTCATAGGTCAGGCTGGGATTGTAATAGGGATCATCCAGAATGTTCTCCCGGCCGTGCTGGTCGTAGAGGCGCTTCTGCTCCGAGGCAAAGCGCCGGGCCTTGATGGGGTCGTTTTCGTCCGACCCGCGGCTCTTGCTCTCGTGGTGGTACAGCCAGGCGTAGGGGGTCCAGATGATCTTGTACCCCGCCTCCCGGGCCCGCAGGCAGAAGTCCACGTCGTTGAAAGCCACCGTGAACGCCTCGTCCAGGCCGCCCAGGGCGTCCCAGACGCTGGTCTTGACCAGCATGCAGGCGGCTGTCACCGCAGATAAATCCTGGACGGTGGCAGCCCGGAACAGATAGCCGCTGCCGCCCCGCTTCTTGTACTTGTGGCTGTGACCGGCATAGCCCCCCAGGCCGGTGATGACGCCGGCGTGCTGGATGGTGTCGTCGGGATAGTAGAGCATGGCCCCGCAGATGGCCCCGCCCTGGGGCCGGGCACACTGGCGGACCATCTCGGTCATCCACTCCCCGTCGGTGATCTCCACGTCGTTGTTCAGCAGCAGCAGATACTGCCCTGTGGCATACTTGCGGCCGAAATTGTTGATGGCCGAGAAGTTGAAGCCCTTGCCGGGGTACTGGACCACCCGCAGCCCCTCATAGCGGCGCTGGGCCTCCTTGTAATACTCGAAGGTCTCGGGCTGGTCCGAGTTGTTCTCGATGACAATGACCTCGTAGTTTTCCCACAGGGTCTTGGCATAGAGGCTGTGGAGGCACTGTTCCAGGTCATCGGTGTGGTCCTTGTTGGGGATCAGGACGCTGACCCTGGGGGTACCCTCCACCTCCCAGATCACACGGTAGGTGCTGGGGAACAGACCGTCGGTGACCTGGCCCTTCTGGCCGGTGCGGGCCAGATGGTCCGCGATGGCCTTTTTGGCCGCCTGCGCCACATAGGGCTTGGCGTCGGTGCCCCCCGAGGTGGACCCGGCATGGACCCGCCAGTAATAGAGGACCTGGGGCAGATGGGCGGCCCCGCCCACCTGCTCGATCAGCCGGAAGAACAGGTCGTGGTCCTGGCTGCCGTCACATTCCGGGCGCTCGCCCCCCACCTGCTCAAAGAGGGACCGGCGGAACACCGCCAGGTGGCAGATGTAGTTGCAGCACAGCAGATAGTCGGGGGCATAGTCGGGCTTGAAGTGCCCCACCAGGGGCCGGCGGATGTCCTTTTCAAAGAGGGCCTCGTCGCTGTAGAGGAAGCCGTCCGGCTTGCCGGCAGCCCGCAGGTCCAGGATGGCCCGGCCCATCTCATACATGGCATGGGGGGCCAGGACGTCGTCGTGGTCGGCCAGGGCCAGATATTCCCCGTCGGCCAGAGCTGCCGCCGCGTTGGTGTTGGCGGCAATCCCCTGATTCTCGATCTTTTTGTATACGATCTGTTGATTCTTTGCCCGATATTCCCGCACAATCTGTTCCACTTCGCCGTGGGCGCTGTCGGAAGCATCCGCCAGGCAGAGCTGGCCGTTGGGGGCGGTCTGGTTCACAAAGGAATCCAGGAAGGCCCGCAGGTAGGCCGGCGGGGTGTTGTACAGGGGGGTCAGGATGCTGATGGCGGGCAGGCCGCAGTCGGCCCGGGTCTTGCCCGCATAAAGAGCCCGCTGGGCCGCCAGGACTTTTTTGTCCGGCAGGTAGCGGGCTTTCTTGCCGAAAAAGCGGCGCTTGACAAAGCCCGCCGTCCGCTTTGCCATGGCGGGCAGGCCCTCTTTCCGGGCCACCGTCACCGCATAGCGGCCCAGCTCCCGGATGCGTTTGCGCTGCTGCTGGTTCATAAATGCCTTCCCCTTATCTCTTATGCCTCGCCCCGCTGGGTGGCCTTGTAGGCGTCACAGACCGTCTCGGTGTCCCCGTTCATCTTCAGGTGGCCGTGGCTCAGCCAGGCCACCTTGCTGCACATCCGCTCGATCTGCTCGATGGAGTGGGAAACCAGGATGACGGTGGTGCCGCCGGCCATCAGCTCCTGCATCCGCTTTTCGCACTTCTGCTGGAACAGGAAGTCGCCCACCGACAGCACCTCGTCGGCGATCAGGATCTGGGGCTTGGTGATGGTGGCGATGGCGAAGCCGATGCGGGCCACCATGCCGGAGGAATAATTTTTCAGCGGGACATCCAGGAAGTTCTGCAGCTCGCTGAACTCCACGATCTCGTCAAACTTTTCGTCCAGATACTTGGGGGAAAAGCCCAGCACGGTGCCGTTCAGGTAGATGTTCTCCCGGGCGGTCAGGTCCATGTCAAAGCCGGCCCCCAGCTCGATCAGGGGGGCGATGGTGCCCCGCACCACCACCCGGCCCCGGGTGGGTTTGTAGACGCCGGCGATGGTCTTGAGCAGGGTGGATTTGCCCGAACCGTTGAGGCCCACCAGGCCGTAGAAATCCCCGGGCATGATGTTCAGGCTGACATTTTTCAGGGCGTAAAACTCGTCATAGTGAAGCCGCCCCTGGATCATGGCCAGAAAATACTCTTTCAGGCTCTCATGCTTTTCGCTGGCCAGGTTGAAGCACATCGAGACATTCTGGATCTCGATGATGGGCTGTGTATTGGGTGTGTCCATCGGTGTTGTCTCCTCCCCCTCGTCAGATATGCAGGACAAAGCGGTCCTGGGTGCGGCGGAATACCAGCGCACCCACCACCATCGACACGATGGCGCACAGGCCGCAGACCAGAATCATCCCCGGGCGCAGGGCTTCGCCCCACATGACGGTGCGGCGGAAGCCGGTGATATACCAGTAGATGGGGTTGATGCTGATGACCTGCTGCATATTGAACCCGCCGATGGAGAAGGTCATCTGGGCGGGATCATAGAAGATGGCCGAGAAGTAAAGCAGGGCCGTGACGAAAACGCTCCAGATATGCTGGATATCCCGGAAAAAGACGGTGCCGGCCGCCAGAAACAACGAAACCCCCAGGCTGAAGAAAAAGAGGGTGGCCAGGGGATAGATGGCCTGGATTACGGTCAGGTGGAAGGGGCTGCCGGTGAAGATCATCACCAGCAGCAGGGCCACAAAGCTGAACACGCAGTTGACCATGGCAAAGCAGCATTTTTCCAGGGGGAAAATATACTTGGGAATATACACCTTTTTCAGCAGGGGGGCAGCAGAAATAATGCTGCTCATGCTGGTGGAGGTGGCCTCGTTGAAGAAGTTGAACAGCAGCTGGCCGCACATCAGAAAGACGGGGAAGTTGTCAATGCCGCTGCCCCGCATATCCATCAGGCTGCTGAATACCGCCCAGTAGACCAGGCACATCAGCAGCGGGTTCAGGACGCTCCACACCACGCCCAGCACGCTGCGCCGGTACTTCAGCTTGAAGTCCCGGCTGACCAGATTGTACAGAAGATACCGGTAGCGCCACATGGCGCCCCACATCGCTTGTATTTTTGCCACTGCCGTCACCACTTTGCAAAGAAGTCAAAGGTCTGGGCGGCGAAGGGCTCATGGAGCTTGTCCTTGGCGCTGGTCTTGTGCTCGCAGCCGCAGTCAGGCCACACCACGCCCACGGTGGGGTCATCGTAGGGGATGCCGCCCTCGGCGGTGGGATCATAGACATCGGTGCACTTGTAGCAGAACTCGGCCACGTCGCTCAGCACCAGGAAGCCGTGGGCAAAGCCCTCGGGAATATAGAACATCTTCTTGTTCTCAGCCGACAGGGTCACACCCACCCACTTGCCGAAGGTGGCGCTGTTGGGCCGGCAGTCCACGGCCACGTCGTAGACCTCGCCCAGGGTCACACGGACCAGCTTGCCCTGGGTGTGCTGCTTCTGGAAGTGGAGGCCCCGCAGGACGCCCCGGGTGGAGCGGCTCTGGTTGTCCTGGACGAACTCGGCCGGGATGCCCGCTGCCGCAAAATCGGTCTTTTTGTAGGTCTCCATGAAGTAGCCGCGGTCGTCGCCGAACACTTCCGGCTCGATGACCACCACGCCAGGAATCTCAGTCTGCGTAAAAGTGAACTTACCCATAATCGTATACCTCTTTGTTGTTTGTTGTGTTATATTCCATCAGGGTCTGCCCTGTTTACACGCAATGTGACCCCCCGGCGCCGCCGGTACCAGAAGGCACCGGCCCCTGCCAGCGCCACCGCCAGCACCGCCGCCCCCATCACCAGGGAGATCCGGCCCTGGGGTTCCACGTCGGACGCCGCCGGGTGTTCTGTTCCCCGGCTGGCGGCCAGCATCTCCCGGAGCCCCGAGGTGGTCAGCGGCACCCGGACGCTGGCGCTCTCCTGGGCCTGTCCGCCGCTGACGGTGTAGACCGCCCAGCCGTCCAGCTCCCCGCCCAGGGTGTAGACGTCAGGCAGATCCACCGTCAAGGCAACATCCTCCGCCGTCAGCCCTGCCGCAAGGGGAATCCGGATGCCGGGGGCATCCAGGCTGACAGTGCCCAGCACATCCCCGCCCCCCTGGACCGTCAGGCTGGCCGCCCCCGAAACAGCGGGGATCTCGGTGTAGCTGGTCCAGGTGGAGAAGGCATAGTCCAGCAGGGTGCGGACATCGGCGTAGCGGTCGGCCTTGCTGTCGCTGCGCATGGTGACGCAGATCAGCCGGACCCCGTTTTTCTCGGCCAGGCAGACGTAGGTCTGGCGGGCGATGTCGGTGTAGCCAATCTTGGAGCCCAGGATGGTGGGCTCATAGAACATGCTGGAGCCGATCCGCATGGAATCCTGCTGGGAGAAATAGCGGGTCACCGGCTGGAGGTTGGTGGGCTCCATGATATACATCTCGTTGTTGGTGAACAGCTCCTCAAACCCCGGCTGGGTCAAGGCCCACCGGAGAATCTGGGCCATGTCGTAGCAGCTGGTGTAGTGGTTTTCGTCGCTGATGCCGTGGGGGTTGGCAAAGTGGGTGTGGACCAGCCCCAGCTGGGCCACCTGGTCGTTCATGGCCTGGACCCCGTCCTCGATGGAGCCGCCCCCGAAATACTCGGCCAGGGCGTTGGCCCCGTCGTTGGCGCTGGCCATCATGGTGGCATAGAGCAGGTCCTTCACCGGGACCTTTTCCCCTTCCAGCAGGGCGATGTGGCTGGAATCGGTCCCAGCCAGGGAATACACATCCTCATGACTCACCGTCACCATGCCGCTCCAGTCCCCCTGAGCCTTTTCGCAGGCCAGCCCCAGGGTCATCACCTTGGTGATGGAAGCCGGGTGCAGTTCCTCGTCCATATTCTGCTGGGCCAGGACCAGGCCGGTGTCTGCATCCATAATGCAGTAGGCTTCGGTGGCGGTCAGCACAGGGCCGGCAGCCCCGGCCGGCAGCCCAAAAACGGCCAGCACCACCAGGGCCGCCAGGGCCGTGAACGCTGTGGTCAATCGCTTCATGCTTTCCTCTTCCCGGCATCAGCACCGCCGGCGCTGCGCCCTTTTCTGGATCTTATATAGTATAGCACACTTTTTATTGAGGGGAAAGAGGTCTCTGTAACAGCACCGGCTGGATCTGACGGCCCGCCAGGGCCTCTTTCAGGGTCCTGGGAATCAGGGCCATATCCGCCTTCAGGCTCTGGGGTTTGGCCGCCGGATCGTCCTGGCCGTAGGGCACAAAATAGAAGTTTTTCCGCTGCATCAGCCGGGCGATGTTTTCCCCCGAGGCCCCCAGGCCGTCGTTGGTGGACACCGCCACCACCACCGGGCGCCCCGCCCGCAGCAGGCTCTTGGCCGCCAGGGTCACCGGGGTGTCAGACAGCCCCGCCGCCAGCCGGGCCAGGGTGGCCCCGGTGCAGGGGGCAATCACCAGGGCGTCGGCCATGTGTTTGGGGCCCAGAGGCTCCACCCCGGTGAGGGTGTCCAGCACCGGGCGCCCGGCGGCGGCCTCCAGTTTGGCCTTCCAGCCCGTTGCGCTGCCAAACCGGGTGTCGGTGGAGGCCGCCGCAAAGCTCATCACCGGGATCACCTGCCAGCCCAGGGCGGCCAGCCGCGCCGCCTGGGGCACCGCCGCCCCAAAAGTGCAAAAACTGCCGCACAGGGCAAAGGCCACCGTGCCGATCTGTTGTCCGTTCATTCCGCTGCCTCCTGTTCTGCCCGCTCCCGGATGATTTCCAGCACCGTGTCCGCCACATACTCCCCGGCGCTCTCGGGCGCACAGCGCGCAGGGAGGCTGAGGGCCGGCAGGGCGGTGTGGCCCAGAGCCGCCGCGGCGGCAAAGTCGGTGCCTCCCGGCCGGCTGGCCAGATCCACAATCAGGCTGCCGGGCTGGAGGGCCGCCAGCACCGGCCGGGTCAGCACCAGGGCCGGGATGGTGTTGACCACCGTGTCAAAGCCGGGGGCTGCCGCCGCCAGCCCGGTGAGCGGGATGGCCGCCGCCCCCTGGCTCTGGGCCAGGGCCCGCTGGGATGCCCGCCGGGCCGCCACCGTCACCCGGGCCCCCAGGGCGGTGAGCCGCACCGCCAGCGCCTGACCCACCGGGCCATAGCCGGTGACCAGCACCGGGGCCCGCCAGAGGGTCCGCACCCGCCGCTCCAGCAGAATCCCGATGCAGCCCTCGGCGGTGGGGATGGCATTGCGGATGGTCAGCTCCTCCCGGGCAAAGTAATCCATCATCTCCACCCCGGCCTCCGCCGCCATCTCAAGGGCCCTGGGCGAAGGTTTGCCGGCCAGGGCCAGCGCCCCGGGTTTGGCATGCCGCAGCAGCCCCGCCAGCCCCACCGCCTCTGCATCCAGCGGCAGGGGCAGCAAAAGATAATCCGCCCAGGCCGCCTGGCCCGGGCCTCCCACTCTGTATCCCGCCCGGGCCAGGGCCCGGCCGGCCGCCGCCTGGCGGGCATCATCCCCCACCACCGCAAACAGCTTTTCCGTCATGGTGCATCCCCCCTGTGTCCCAGACTATGCACTTCCGGGCCCGGAGGTGCAAAAAGGGCAGGCCCCTGCGGGCCTGCCCCTTGTTTTGTCCTTGTTGTGTTTTATTTTACCGGGTCAGATAGCGCTGGACCGCACGGGACACCAGGCCGCCCAGCAGGCCGCTGACCAAAAATTCAGCCACGCCCTGGACGCCCACCAGCAGCACCACAAAGATCAGCGGGTTGCTGGCGCCATTCTTTGCCACCAGGCCCTGGACATAGTCGCAGTTGTAGAAAGCCAGCACAATGTACCCCATGAAGAACACCGTGTTCAGCAGGGGGGCACACATGGCGCTGGCAATGCAGCTCCAGTTGCCCTTTTTGTCCAGCCGGCGCAGGCCCTCATAGATCAGGCCCACGCACAGGCCCATCAGCAGCCGCATCCCCACACAGAGGACGAAGGTGTTGAAGGGGCTGACCTGGAACAGGGCGCTGGTCATGGCCGAGCCGCCGGTGATGGCGTCATAGAAGCTGACGGCGCCAAAGACGGCGCCCAGAATCAGGCCGGCCAGGGGCCCCATGGTGATGGCGCCCACCGCAATGGGCAAAGTCAGAAAGCTCATGTACAGCGGGCCCACCGGCACACTGCCCAGGCCAATGAATTTCATCACCAGTTCGATGGCCACCAGCAGGGCCAGACGGGTCAATGCCTGAAGATTGGTTGTTTTGCTTTTCATCTTGTTACCTCCTGCTGCCGTTCCGCCTTCCTGCGCGGATACAGCGCAAACCTTGTTTGTGTATACACCCTTGCACGTTTTTGGTGTCCGGCCCAAAGGGCCAAACCTTCCCACCGCCTTTTGTATTTCATTCCCTCTGCCCTGCCTGAAGCAGGGCGGCATGGTTCGCCCGGCCTTGCGCCGGTGCAAGATGCCCCAGAGGGTTTTTACCTGTCACAGGGGAAACGAATCCCCGCATCCTGCCGGGCCACCGTCAGCACCCGGCTCACCGCCAGGGAGGTGTCCAGCATGCCGCTGCACATTTCCTGATCCCCGGCGCCGATGGCCCGGGCGAAAGCCTCAAACTCGGCGGCGCAGCGGGGCCGCTTGCCGTTGAGGGAGAAGTGCTCCTCTTTCCCGTCGTTGAGATGGAGGGTGAGGGGGCCGCAGAAATTGGCGGTGCTCTTTTGGAGCAGATAGCCCCGGGTGCCCTGGATCACATACCTGGGCGGGGCGGCGCAGTCCTTGGCGGCGATGCTCACCGCCTTGAAGGAGCGGTAATCCATGGTCAAAATGCCGCTGGTATCGATGCCATGCTCGATGTTGGCGGTATAGTGGACCTGCTGGGGCTCCCCGAACAGGCCCACGATGTAGCTGACGTTGTAGACGGCCAGATCCATCAGGGCGCCGCCGGCCTGGGCTGGATCAAACACCGGGGCCACCTGGCCGGCGCAGAAGGCGTCGTAGCGGCTGGAATACTGGCTGAAGTTGCACTGCACCAGCTTGACCTGGCCCACCCGGGGCAGCAGCTGCCGCAGTTTGCGGTAATTTTCCAGATAGAGGGTGGTGACCGCCTCAAAGAGGAACAGGCCCTTTTTCCGGGCCAGGGCCGCCAGCCGGGCCGCATCGGCGGCGCAGGGGGCCATGGGCTTTTCCACAATCACGTTTTTCCCTGCTTCCAGGGCCTCTTTGGCGTAGGCGGTGTGGAGCAGGTTGGGCAGCGCAATGTACACGGTGTCCACCGCCTCCAGCATCTGCCGGTAATCGGTGGTGTGGAGAGGCACGCCGTACTGCTGGCAGAGGGCTTTGGCCTGTTCGGCGCTGCGCTGGGTGCTGCACAGGGCAGCCACCTCCACCGCCGGCGACTGGGCCAGCCAGGGCAGGAACTCCTGCACAATCTTTCCGCTGCCTGCAATTCCCAGTTTCATCCTGCCGACCTCCTTTTCTGCCGGCCCCGGGGCTGTTCCTCCCGGCGCCCGCCGCCGTGAAACCGGCGGCTGTCCCCCCGGCGGGCCGGGCGGTTGTTCAGTTCATACAACAAAGCCAGGCCCTTCATCATCAGCTCCGGGTCATAGGTCAGGGGATGGCGGCACAGGGGCGCCACATACTTGGCCAGGCCCCCGGTGAGCACCAGGGTGGCAGGGCTGCCCAGTTCTTCCTCGATCCGGGCCACCATCCCGTCCAGCAGGACGGCGGTGCCCATCACCGACCCCGACAGCATGCACTCCTGGGTGGTGGTGCCGATGGCATGGCGGGGCCGCGCCAGATGGATCTGGGGCAGCTGGGCGCAGCGGTCCCCCAGGGCCCGCAGGCCGGTGGACAGGCCGGGGCAGATCACCCCGCCCCGGAACACCTTCTCCTCATCCACCACATTGAAGGTGGTGGCGGTGCCCAGGTCCACGGTAATCACCGGCAGCGGATAATTGGCCGCCGCATAGGCTGCGTCGGCAATCCGGTCCTTGCCCACGGCGGCCGGGTCGGGCACCCCCATGGTCAGCCCGGTGCGGATGTCGGGCCCCACAATCACCGGGTCTCTGCCGGTGTAATGGCGGGCGCAGGCAGCCAGGGCGCCGGTGATCTGGGGCACTACACTGGTCAGCACAGCCCCCTCGAACCAGACTTTTCGTTCAGGGTTGCGCCGCCGGGCAAAAATGCGCTCCATCTCGGCACGGTACTCGGCTGCGGTGCGGGTGCGCACCGTATCCATGTGGGCCACAAAGCATACACGTCCGTCCTTGATGCCCCCCAGGGCGACGGTGGTGTTGCCTATATCAATGGCTAAGATCATGTTTTAAAAGCCTTTCGGCCCCTCCTTTGCTGTGCTGCCCCCCGGCAGCAGTTGTTCAAATCGCTTTATTTTACCTCATTTGGGGACAAGTTACAAGGGGAATGAGGGGAAACCAGCGGATATTCACCCCTTTTCCTCCGGATACCGCCTGACCAGGTCCAGGAAAGCCTGGCCGTAGCGGGCAGCCTTCACCTCGCCGATGCCGCTGATGGCCAGCAGGTCCCGGGTGTTCTGGGGCCGCCGCAGGCAGATTTCCCGCAGCACCGCGTCGGTGAAGATCACAAAGGCGGGGAGCTTTTCCTTCCGGGCCAGCTCTTTCCGCAGGGCATAGAGGGCCGCCAGCAGTTCCTCGTCCTTTGCGCTGAGGGAGAGGCGGGCTGCCTCCCGGCTGGCCTTCCGCTGGGAGGGGCTGGCTTTGGGGGCGGCGGGCCGCCGGGCGGGCATCTCCAGTTTGGGGGCCAGGCAGTTGGAACAGTTGCCGCAGGCATTGGGGGCGGCTTCCCCGAAATACCGCAGCAGGTCGGCCCGCAGGCACCGCCGGGTGGTGGCGTAGAAGGTCATATACTTCAGCCGCTCCCGGGCCTGCTCGGCGGCGGCATGGCGGATGTCATCGGGCTGGGTGCTGGACTCCTCCTCCCGGTCGATGAGGAACTGGGCGGTCCGCACATCGCTGGGGGCATAGAACAGCACACACCGGGCGGGGTCCCCGTCCCGGCCGGCCCGGCCCGCCTCCTGGTAGTAGCTCTCGATGTCCTTGGGCATGTTGTAGTGGAGGACAAACCGGACGTTGGGCTTGTCGATCCCCATGCCGAAGGCATTGGTAGCCACCATCACCTGGATCCGGTCGTAGAGGAAATCCTCCTGGTTCTTTTTCCGCTCCTCTGGGCTCATCTTGCCGTGGTAGCATTCCGCCGCAATCCCCACCCCCTTCAGCAGAGTGGTGACCTCCCCCACCTGGCGGATGGTGCTGCAATAAATGATGCCGGGGGCGTCCCCCTCCTCCAGCATAAAGTCCACCAGGGCCCGGGGCTTTTCCGAGGACATCACCCGCATGGTCTCAAACTGCAGGTTGGGCCGGTCAAAGCCGGTGGTGAGCCGGAAAGGCTGCTCCAGCCCCAGCTTGTCCTGGATGTCCTCCCGGACCCGGGCGGTGGCAGTGGCGGTGAAGGCGCTGACCACCGGGCGCCGGGGCAGCTGGCGGACAAAATCCTCGATCTGCAGATAGCTGGGCCGGAAATCATGGCCCCACTGGCTGATGCAGTGGGCCTCGTCCACCGTCACCATGCTGATGGGCTGCTCCTCCGCAAACCGCAAAAACCCCTGCATCTGGAGCCGCTCGGGGGCCACATAGATGATCTTGTAACGGCCCTCCCGGGCCCGGCTGAGCATCAGGGCCTTCTGGTTGTCGGTGAGGCTGTTGTTCAGGTAGGCCGCCGGCACCCCCGCCGCCACCAGGGCCCGCACCTGGTCCTGCATCAGGCTGATGAGGGGGCTCACCACCAGGGTGATCCCCGGCATGGCCAGGGCCGGCACCTGGTAGCAGATGGATTTGCCGGCGCCGGTGGGCATCACCGCCAGCACATCCCGGCCCGCCAGGATGGCCTCCACAATCTCCTTCTGCCCCGGGCGGAAGCTGTCGTAGCCGAACACCCGCTTCAATATGCTGTATGGGTTTTCCATCCTGTCCCTCCTCTGGTGTATCGGTATGCAGTATACCACATTTCGACCGGCGGGGCCAGATTGCGGGGCTTTTCGGGCCGGTTCCACATCTTTTTAGAGGTTTTTCCAGCTTTTTCGGGCGTTTCTCCCACCGGCGGCGGATAGATTTTTGAGGCATGGCATGGTATAATGGTTGTAATCTGGCCCCTTGACGGAAAGCGCCCCCGCCGGATCCTGTGCATCCCCGAGGGATTTTTTACGGCAGTCCCGCCAACGCCCCAACATCCAAAACGAGGTACCACAACTATGGATCAGAAGCTCATTACCTTTGCCGTGCCCTGCTACAACTCCGCGGCTTATATGCGCCACTGCGTCGACACCCTCCTCACCGCCGGTGAGGACGCCGAGATCATCCTGGTGGACGACGGCTCCACCAAGGACGAAACCCCCGCCATCTGCGACGAATACGCCGCCAAATACCCCACCATCGTCCGGGCCATCCACCAGGAAAACGGCGGCCACGGCGAAGGGGTCAACCAGGGCATCCGCAACGCCACCGGCGTCTACTACAAGGTGGTGGACAGCGACGACTGGCTGGACACCGAGGCCCTGGAAAAGGTGCTGAACCGGCTGCGCCTGCTGCTCCACCGCGGCACCGCCCCCGACCTGATGTTCTGCAACTACGTCTATGAACACGTGGAGGACGGCACCAGCCACACCGTCCGCTACACCAACGTCTTCCCCCAGAACCGGCTGTTCAGCTGGATGCACGTGGGCCATTTCCGCCCCGACCAGAACATCCTGATGCACTCGGTGATCTACCGCACCGAGGTGCTCCGCCGCTGCGGCATGGTGCTGCCCAAGCACACCTTCTATGTGGACAACATCTTTGTCTACCAGCCCCTGCCCTACGTCAAGAGCATGTACTACATGGACCTGGACCTGTACCGCTACTTCATCGGCCGGGCTGACCAGAGCGTCAACGAGAGCGTGATGGTCAAGCGGGTGGACCAGCAGCTGCGGGTCACCCGGTACATGATCGACTGCCAGGATCTGGACGCCCTGCCCCCCGAGCAGGCCCGGCTGCGCAGCTACATGAACCAGTACCTGTCCACCATGATGGCCATCAGCGACATCTTCCTGATCCTGGACGGCAGCCCTGAGGCCAAGGCCAAGAAGGCGGACCTGTGGGCTTACCTGAAGGCCCATGTCAGCCCCCGGGTGTACCGCCGGATCAAGCTGTCCCTGGGCGGCGTGACCAACCTGAAGATCCCCGGCGGCGACAAGATCACCGTCCTGGGCTACCGGCTGGCCCGCAAGGTGGTCAAGTTCAACTAAACGCACCCTCTGCCCCCGGCCTGCCGCCGGGGGTTTTTTGCAAAAAGGCAAAAATCCTGCAGAAAAATCGCAAATTTGTCCTTGTATCCGGAGGGCGGCGGGTGTATGATTGAAACAAGGCATTCTTGGATACAACGTTAAAAAGTGCATCACTGGGAAACAAGGAGGAAAACCACCTATGGCGTTACACGTTCTGGACGAAGCCAACCTCTGCCTGGGCTGCAAAAAGCCCAGCTGCCAGCAGGGCTGCCCCATCAGCACCGACATCCCCGAGGTCATCCGGCTGCTGAAGGCAGGCCAGATGGACAAGGCGGGCCGGCTTTTGTTTGACAACAACCCGCTGACCACCGTATGCAGCCTGGTCTGCGACCACGAAAAGCAGTGCGAGGGCCACTGCATCCGCAACCGCCTGCCCTCCCACGACCCGGTCCACTTCTCGGTGATCGAGAGCTACATCTCCACCACCTACGCCAACAAGATGGTGGCGGGCCCCTCCCCCAAAAACGGGATGCGGGCGGCCATCATCGGGTCGGGCCCCGCAGGCCTGACCATTGCGGTTCTGCTGGCCCGGTGGGGGTACGACATCACCATCTTTGAATCCCGGGACAAGATCGGCGGCGTCATGCGGTACGGCATCCCCAACTACCGCCTGCCCGACAGCGTCCTGGACGACTTCCAGTACCGCCACCTGGAGCTGAAGGGGATCAAGATCCGCACCAACACCGAGATCGGCCGCACCCTCACCATCGACGACCTGTTCCGGGACGGCTACAAGAGCATCTTCATCGGCGCCGGCCTGTGGAAGGCCAACGCCATGCACATCAAGGGGGAGAGCCTGGGCAACGTGGCCTTTGGCATCGACTACCTGGCCAACAGCAAAGCCTTCCGGCTGGGGGACAATGTGGCTGTGGTGGGCGTGGGCAACTCGGCCATGGACTGCGCCCGCACCGCCATACGCAACGGCGCCCGCCATGTCACCTGCTACGCCCGCCGGGACGAGGACTGCATCAGCGCCTCGGCCTATGAGGTGAGCTACGCCAAGCTGGAGGGCGTGGGATTCCGGTTCTGCAAGGCCCCGGTGGAAATCCGGGAAAACGGCCTGATCTGCCGGGACACCGTCAAGGGCGAGGACGGCAAGTTCACCCAGGTGGAGGGCAGCGAGAAGTTCTACCCCCACACCGGCGTCATCATCTCGGTGAGCCAGGGGTCTGAGAGCAGCCTGATCGAGACCACCACCGGCATCGACACCAACCCCAAGGGCCTGCTGACGGTGGACCACGACGGCCGCACCACCCGGGCCGGCGTCTTTGCCGCAGGCGACGCCGTCAAGGGCGCCCGCACCGTGGTGGAGGCTGTGGCCATGTCCAAGAAGGTGGCCGCCGCCATGGACCAGTACATGAAGTCCCTGCCCGCCGACAACACCCCCGACCCCTACGCCGGCATCCCGGTCTGCGACGCCCCCGCCGCCGACGTGCTGGGTGAACAGGACTTGAATCTGTGAAGCAGAAATTTCACTTGACCTGTACAGCCCTCATCTGATACAATACCTGTGTCCCGTGTCCGCTGATTCTGGCTGGACACGGGATATTTTTGTTTTGTTTTTATGACATACTGCAATCAAGGAGGTGTCTGCCATGAACCACCGCAGCGAAACGCTCCGGGTGCTCCGCACCGTTCTGGCCCTTGTGGTCGGCAATGCACTCTACTCCCTCACCGTGGTCCTGTTTCTGATCCCCTCCGGCCTGATCACCGGCGGCGCCACCGGCATTGCCCTGGCCGCCAACCGCTTCAGCGGCCTGCCGGTGTCCGCCGTCCTGCTGGTGGTCAACGTGGTGATGCTGGTGGCGGGCTGGATCCTGCTGGGCCGGCGCTTTGCCCTCTCCACCCTGGCCAGCACCTTCCTCTCCCCTTTGACCCTGGCCATCTGGGAAAAGCTGTTTGAAAACTACGTCCTCACCGACGACCTGGTGCTGTCCACCATCTTCGCCGGCCTGGGGATCGGCATCTCCCTGGGCATTGTGATCCGCAGCGGCGGGTCCACCGGCGGCATGGACATCCCCCCGCTGGTGCTCCAGAAATATTTCCATATCCCGGTGGCGGCCAGCATGACCGTCTTTGATCTGATCATCCTGGTGGCTCAGGCGGTTTCCAGCCCCAAGGAACAGGTGCTCTACGGCATCGTGCTGGTGTTTGTCTACACCATTGTGCTGGACAAGGTGATCCTGCTGGGCGAGCACCGCACCGAGGTGAAGATCATCAGCACCCACACCGACGAGATCCGCTCGGTGATCCTCTCCGAGCTGGACCGGGGCGTCACATTGCTGAACGCCGAGGGCGGCTATCTCCGCCAGCCCGGCCAGCTGCTGCTGACCGTCATCTCCAACCGCCAGCTGCCCCGGCTGGAAAAGATGGTCCGGGCCATCGACCCCGCCTGCTTTATGGTGGTCAGCGAGGTCACCGAGGTCCGGGGCCGCGGCTTCTCCCTGGAAAAAGATTACCGCAACCCATAAAAAATGCCCTTCCGAAACTGAACCGCTCCAGTAAAAGTAGACAATGAAAAAAGAAGGCCTCCTGTGGTAGAATAAAACTACTACAGGAGGTTTTT
>CALWZK010000040.1 GCA_944386015.1 uncultured Faecalibacterium sp. | reverse complement strand
ATCTTGACCGAGTTCTTGTTGGCGCCGACGGTGCCGTCGCCGCCCAGACCCCAGAACTTGCACTCCTTGGTGCCTTCAGCTGCGGTGATGGGGGCGGGCTTGACCTCGGGCAGGGACAGGTTGGTCACATCGTCCACGATGCCGATGGTAAAGCGCTCCTTGGGCTGATCCTTTGCCAGCTCGGTGTACACTGCGAAGACAGAGGACGGCGGGGTGTCCTTGCTGCCCAGGCCGTAGCGGCCGCCGATGACGGTGACGTCATTCAGGCCAGCCTCACGCAGGGTGGTGGCGACATCCAGGTACAGAGGCTCGCCCAGAGAGCCGGGCTCCTTGGTGCGGTCCAGCACAGCCACCTTCTTGGCGGTCTTGGGCAGAACCTTCAGCAGGGAAGCAGACACCCAGGGACGGTACAGGCGGACCTTGATGATACCGACCTTCTCGCCGCGGGCGTTCAGGTAGTCGATGACCTCGTCGGCCACGTCGCAGATGGAGCCCATAGCGACGATGACGCGGTCAGCGTCGGGTGCGCCGTAGTAGTTGAACAGGTCGTAGTTGGTGCCGATCTTGGCGTTGATCTTGGCCATGTACTTCTCGACGATGGCGGGCAGAGCATCATAGACCGGGTTGCAGGCCTCACGATGCTGGAAGAAGACGTCGCCGTTCTCGTGAGAGCCGCGCATCTTGGGGTGCTCGGGGTTCAGAGCGTTCTTGCGGAACTCCTCCACAGCCTCCATGTTGCACATTTCCTTCAGATCGGCGTAATCCCACTTCTCGATCTTCTGGTACTCGTGAGAAGTACGGAAGCCGTCGAAGAAGTTCAGGAAGGGAACGTGGCCCTCGATGGCGCACAGGTGAGCCACAGGGGACAGGTCCATAACTTCCTGGACAGAGCTCTCGGCCAGCATGGCGAAACCGGTCTGGCGGCAGGCCATAACGTCGCTGTGGTCACCGAAGATGTTCAGGGACTGGGTTGCGACGGTACGGGCCGACACATCGAAGACGCAGGGCAGCTGCTCAGCTGCGATCTTGTACATGTTGGGGATCATCAGCAGCAGACCCTGGGAAGCGGTGAAGGTGGTGGTGATAGCACCAGCACCCAGGGCGCCATGAACAGCGCCAGCTGCACCGGCCTCAGACTCCATCTCGACGACCTTGACCTGGTTGCCGAAGATATTCTTCTGGCCAGCAGCGGACCACTGGTCCACCGAGTCAGCCATCGGAGAAGAAGGGGTAATCGGATAGATGGCAGCAACATCGGTAAACGCATAAGCTACATGCGCGGCCGCGGTGTTGCCATCCATGGTTTGCTTTGCTCTAGGCATTTTTCTTCCTCCATTACTTTTTATTAAGGCGGCTCAGCGGGTCGGCATGGAAGGCCGCCGGGCTGCCCTGGAACAATTTGAAACAACTGCCTGCCGGTGGGGCCGTCCACCGATGGGCATAATTGTTCATCTATTATAATAGCAAATTCGCCGCCCAAAGTAAACGCAATACGTCTGGTAAAAAACACCAAGAATTATCGCAAAAATTTGTGAAAATTTTATCCTTTCCCCCGCCAGATTCCCGCAATTTTGACCGTTTGGCCCCAAAGAGCAGGAAAACACCGGTTGACAGCACCCGCCGCCGCGGTTAAACTGGAACAAGGCGGGGCGGCGCCGGTTTTCAACCGTTTCAACTTGTTTTCCACCGGCGGACGGTGTGCAAAAACAGTCGAACCGGCGCCTGGTTTTTGTCCTCATCCCGCCGCTACGCAAAAAAGAAAGGGAGCCGCAGATGGAAACGCATTTTGAAAAAACCCTGGACAGTCAAGTGGTCTATCAAGGCCGCGTCATCACGGTAACGCGGGACACCGCCCTGCTGGAAAACGGAGAAACCGCCCAGCGGGACGTGGTGCATCACCACGGCGGGGCCTGCATCCTGCCCTATTTTGAGGATGGGACCCTGTGCATGGTGCGGCAGTTCCGCTACGCCATGCAGCAGGAACTGTGGGAGCTGCCCGCCGGCAAGCTGGAAGCAGGGGAGGACCCCTTTGTGGCGGCCCAGCGGGAGCTGACCGAGGAGTGCGGCCTGACGGCGGACGAATACATCCCCCTGGGGGAGATTTACCCCACCGTGGGCTATGACACCGAGATCATCTACATCTGGGCGGCCCGTGGCCTACACCCCGCCCGCATGCACCTGGACGACGACGAATTTTTGACCCCCGAGCGGGTGCCCCTGGCCAAAGCCTACGAGATGATCCTCTCGGGGGAGATCAAGGACGCCAAGACCGTCGCGGGCATCCTGAAATTCAAGGCCCTTTTGGACGACAAAAAAATTTGACCTGCCTGCCTGAGGCGGAGACACCAAGCAAAAACGGCTCCTTCGGCCATCCGGCCGAGGGGGCTTTTTGTTTTGCGGCTCTTTTGGGCTGGATTGGTATATTTTATTTTTATCCAATCCCCCGGGTTGGGTCAGGGCTTGGTGATTTGATTTATGATCTAAACCCTCCGGGTTGCGGTGCCCTGTTTTTGCTGCGCGGGGCGGCGCCCGCTTGCAAAAAGCAGACCGCTGCCCCTGCTCCGCCTCGCTGCATCTGCCGCAGGCAGCGCTCGGCTGCGCAGCCCGCCGCCCATTTAATGTTCCCCCGGCCCTGCGGGCCCGCCCCCATACAGGGGCTCTGTACCGGGAACTACTTTCTCACTTGGCAGGCAAACTGAAGCTGTCAGGCTGCTAGGGCAGGTGCAGCTGCTGCGCAGCTTGCACCCAGAAGGAGCAGTTGAAGGCCTGCTCCCCCCGAAGGGGGGCAGCTGAGCCGAGCGCTGCCTGCGGCAGAAACAGCGAGGCGAAGCTGGCTGCGCAGCTGAGGCGCTGCCTGCGGCAGAAACAGCCGAAGCGGAGCAGGGGCAGCGGTCTGCTTTTTGCAAGCGGGCTTTGCCCCGCGCAGCAAAAACAGGGCACCGCAACCCGGAGGGTATAGATCTAAATAAAAAAATAATAAAAGCAGAGGCCCCCGCCTGTGGGGAGCCCCTGCCAAAATCGTAAAAATATTTTTTCTTTTATTCGCTCCGCAGGGCCACCACAGGGTCTTTCTTGGCCGCGCTGCGGGAGGGGATCAGGCCCGAGATCAGGGTCAGGAAGACGCTGATGGCAATCAGGATGATGGCCGCCGGCACCGGCAGCACCGCATTCAGGGACTGGATCTTGGTGACGGCGTGCATCACCATGTTGATGGGGATGCACAGCAGATAGGTCACCAGGACGCCCAGCAGGCCCGAGGCAAAGCCGATGATCACCGTCTCGGCGTTGAACATCACCGACACGTCCCGCTTGGAAGCGCCGATGGCCCGCAGGATACCGATTTCCCGTGTCCGCTCCTGGACCGAAATCAGGGTGATGACGCCGATCATGATGGAGGAGACAATCAGGGAGATGGCCACAAACGCGATCAGCACATAAGTGATGGCGTTGATGATGGAGGTCACCGCCGACATCATCAGGCCCACATAGTCGGTGTAGGAAATCTGGTGCAGCTCGTCCACCGTGGCGTTGTAGTCGGCGATGGCCGCCTCCACTACGTCCTTGCTGTCAAAGGAGGCAGAGTAGAGGTTGATGGCCGAGGGGGAATCCAGGTCGATGGCCCCCAGGGTGGTGAGGTTTTCCTCGTAGGCGGCGTCGGAAAATTCCATGATGTTGTCATAGTATTCCGCCCACTGGTCGGGGGTGTAGCCGTCCATGGCCAGCTCCAGGGCGCTGACCTTCTGGGCGTCGGGCAGCATGGCCAGCTGCTGGGTCACCTGCTGGGTATACTGGGTCTCCATCTGGGTGGTGAGCATCTGGGAGAAGGTGGACTTCAGGTCCTCATCGCTCATGTCGGCCAGATAACTGTCGATCTGGTCCTGGCTGACGCTCATCTGCTGGGTCAGCACCTGGGACAGGGTGGACACCATGTCGTCCCGGTTCATGTCGGCCAGCATCTGGTCCACCTGCTGGGAGATCATATCCTCATCCGGCAGGCTCATGATCTGGACATAGACCTGGGCCTTGCCGGCCTGGTCCAGGCCGTCGATATAAGCCCGCATCTCCTGTTCCTTTTCGGCCTTGGTGAGGCTGTCGGCCCGGGAGGCAAAGGGCAGCCCGGTCAGCACATCCCGGTCGGGGCTGGCCTTCTGGGCCTGCACCGCCTCGGACTGGTTGGCCTGGTCCACGATGTAGTCGATCAGGCCGGAGGTGTAGCAGATCCTGCCCGAAATCATGGTGGTTTCCACGTCGGGGTTCTGGCGGATGATGCCGGTGACGTGGAGTTTCAGGCCGTTGTCATAGAGGTACTTGAGGCCCGCATCGGTATCCCGCAGGTCGGTGTACAGGCCGGTGTTCTCGTCGTAGGTGTAGCAGGAGGAGGGGAGAATCAGCCGGAAATCGGTGTTGCAGATTTCCTCATAACTCCACTGGTCTTTCCGGCTGGCGTCGTCGCTGCCGTCGGCAATTTCCATCATCTCGTCCTGGGAAATCAGGCCCAGGGCGTAGAGGGTCATATCGTCCAGCTCGTTGTTCTCGTCCACCACCAGCACCACCTGGTCATAGCTGGAAGGCCAGGAACCATAAATCAGGTCGTACTGACGGGTCAGCAGGTCGTTCACCGCCGCCCCGTCCTTGCCGGGCAGCAGCTCCTGCCAGAGGGTCATCATGCTGCCCCCCATCATGGAGGACATCCCGGTCATATCGGCGGCGGAAGAAGAACTGCTGCTCCCGCTGCTGCTGCCGGTCATCCAGGAGGCATCGGCGGCGCCGGTGCCCATGATGGAAATCAGCAGATGCTGCATCATCTCGGTGGTGTCCGAGTGGATGATCTCCCCGTCGGGGTTCTTGGTGTAGATCTGGGGGTCAATGGCGTAGGAATACTGGATCCCGCTGAGGGCCCCGTTGAGGGAGGATTCCGGGTCGGCCAGCTGGCCCTCCAGATAGGTTTTGAAGGACTTCAGGTCGTTCTGGGCCACGTCCAGATTGTTGATGGCCGACACCAGTTCCTGCACCGCCGGCCGCTCATACACCGCGTCCTTGTCGTGGTCCCCGGTCTCGGTGTTCAGGTTCATGAAGGTTTGGATCAGACTGGTCAGGTCGATGTTGGTGGCCTGGATGGACAACGGGTAGGAGGACAGGGCATTCTCCTGCATCACGTTGATATAGTCTGTCATGCCCCGGGACACCGACAAAATCAGCGCAATGCCGATGATGCCGATGGACCCCGCAAAGGCGGTGAGGGTGGTGCGGCCCTTCTTGGTGAACAGGTTTTTCAGGGACAGGCCGAAGGAGGTGGCAAAGGACATGGAGGGTTTGCGGATTTTTTTGCCCTTGTTGGCCTCCAGCTCGGCGTTGTCGACGGCCCGCTCCTGCTCCAGCTCGGCGGGGGTCAGGGGGTTGGAATCGCTGATCAGGTTGCCGTCCAGCACCCGGATGATCCGGGAAGAATACTTCTCGGCCAGGGGCGGGTTGTGGGTGACCATCACAATCAGGCGGTCCTTGCTGATCTCCTTCAGCAGCTCCATCACCTGGACGCTGGTCTCGGTGTCCAGGGCGCCGGTGGGCTCGTCGGCCAGGATGATGTCTGGATTGTTGACGATGGCGCGGGCGATGGCCACCCGCTGCATCTGGCCGCCCGACATCTCGCTGGGGCGCTTGTACAGCTGGTTGCCCAGGCCCACCTTTTCCAGGGCCTCCACCGCCCGGTCCCGCCGCTGGCTCCGGCTGACGCCGGACAAAGTCAGAGCCAGCTCCACGTTCCGCAGGACGGTCTGGTGGGGGATCAGGTTATAGCTCTGGAACACAAAGCCCACCGAGTGGTTGCGGTAGGAATCCCAGTCCCGGTCCTGGAAGGATTTGGTGGAGCGGCCGTTGATGATCAGGTCGCCGTCGGTGTACTGGTCCAGGCCGCCGATGATGTTCAGCAGGGTGGTCTTGCCGCAGCCCGAGGGGCCCAGAATCGAGACAAACTCAGACCGCCGGAACTGGATGCTGACCCCTTTCAGGGCGTGGACCACGGTGGCGCCCATGGGGTAATCTTTTTTGATGTTGCGTAATTCTAGCATGTGGGACTGCCTTTTCCTTTCTGTTGCTGGTCAAAAGAATGGAACTTCTGTAGTATACCTTACAAATGTGAACGTTTTTTATCTATAGACGGTTTCTTTTGGAAAAAGTTTTCCCACACGAGCCCCCGGATTTTGCTCACAGGGAGGAGACGAAAATTTCCAGGCCGATGAAGATCAGGATGGCGCCGCCCAGGATGGAGGCCTTGCCCGCCAGCCGGGTGCCGAAGGTGCGGCCGATCACAAGCCCCGCCCAGCAGATCACAAAGGTCACCGCCGCAATGATCAGCGCGCACACCAGGGCCATCACCGGGCCGTAGGAGGCTATGGTAAAGCCCACCGACAGCGCGTCGATGGAGGTGGCGATGCCCTGGAGGATCAGTCCCTCCTTGCTCACCGCCTCGGTCTCTTCCTCTTCCTTGTTGGTGATGCCCTCCAGCAGCATTTTGCCGCCGATGTAGGCCAGCAGGATCAGGGCAATCCAGGGGATAAAGGCCTCAAACCCCGCGAACAGCTGCACCACTGTGTGGACGCAGATCCAGCCCAGCAGGGGCATCAGGGCCTGGAAGCCGGCGAACACCCCCGCAATGGCGCCCATCCGGCGCCGGCCCATTTGGGGCTCGTGGAGGCCGTTGGCCAGAGACACCGAAAAGGCGTCCATGGCCAGGCCTACCCCCAGCAGCATACTGTTGATTACAAATCGGAGACTCCAGGTCATCTTCTCATTCCTCCATACACAAAACAAAACGGACACAGCCCCGCAAGGCTGTGTCCGGAGTTCCGTTTTCCTGAGAAAGGCAGACTCCATGCACACAGCACCCGGGTGCTGGGAACATGAGTCTCGCAGAAAAGGCCCGCCCATCCGGCGGCCTTCGCAGCAAGCCAGGCCCAAAGGCCAGTATGTTGACTTGCCGCGCCGGGGGTATTCCTCGGCGCCCGCTACTCCCTCATCAGCCACAGGATATCATACGAGGCGGCGGTTTGTCCATAGAAACCGCCCCGACAAAAAAGCGCCTGCCGAAGCAGGCGCTGGGTATTTTTATGGGGCAGGGGAATTATTCCTGGCTGTCGGTGTCGTCAGCAGGGGTCTCGGCTGCGGCCTCGGCGGCTTCGGCAGCCTCCAGGGCTGCCACCTCCTCGGCGGTGGGCTCGGCGTCGCCGGCCTCCTCCTCGGGCTTGGCCGTCTCGGCCTCGTCGTCGTGGTCGGTGCGGGCCACCACCGTCACACGGTCGGTGTCCCCCAGACGCATCACCCGGACGCCGCTGCCGTAGCGGCTCTGGACGGTGATGTCGGCGGCGTGCATCCGGATGATGACGCCCTCCTGGCTGCTGAGCAGCACATCGTCGGTGTCGTCCACAATCTTGATGCCGGCCACCTTGTCCTTGGCGGCGTCGTAGTTGCGGACGCCCTTGCCGCCGCGGCCGGTGAGGCGGTAATCCTCGATCTGGGTCCGGCGGCCCTTGCCCTGTTCGGTGACGGTGAGGACGGTGGCGCCTTCGCGGCAGATGGACACGCCCACCACTTCGTCGCCCTCTTCCAGCCGGATGGCCCGGACGCCGTGGCCGCCGCGGCCCATGGGCCGGGCGTCGCTCTCATAGAACCGGATGGCCTGACCGTTGCGGGTGGCCACAATCAGGGTGTCGTTGCCGGTGGTGAGGCGGGTCCAGGCGATGGAATCCCCCTCGTTGAGGGCAATGGCAATCAGGCCGCTCTTGCGGATGTTGGCGTACTGGTTGAGGGGGGTGCGCTTGATCAGGCCCTGGCGGGTCACCATGGTGACATAGCCCTCCTCGCTGCTGTCCTTGGCGGACTGGCGGAGCATGTTGGTGACCTTTTCGCCCTCAGCCAGCTGCAGCAGGTTGACGATGTGGGCCCCCTTGCTGGTGCGGCTGCCCTCGGCGATGGTGTAGCCCTTGATGCGGAACAGCCGGCCCCGGTCGGTGACAAACAGGACATAGTCGTGGGTGGAGCCCACAAACATTTCCTGGACAATGTCCTCTTCCTTCCGGGTCATGCCCAGGATGCCGCGGCCGCCCCGGTGCTGGGCCTGGTAGATGGCCTTGGGCTGGCGCTTGACATAGCCCGCCTCGGTCAGGGTGTAGACGCACTGCTCCTCGGCGATCAGGTCTTCGATGTCCACCTCGCCGGTGACCGTCTCGATCTCGGTGCGGCGCTCATCGCCGAACCGGCGCTTGATGTCCAGCAGCTCCTCCTTGACGATGGCCAGCACCCGGCTGTCGTCGGCCAGGATGGCCTGCCAGTCGCTGATCTTGCTCTGGAGACCGGACAGCTCTTCCTCGATCTTGAGGATTTCCAGGCCGGCCAGACGGCCCAGCTGCAACTTGACAATGGCGTCCGCCTGGGGATCGTCAAAGCCGAATTTCTCGATGATGGCGGCCTTGGCCTCTGCCATGCCGCCCTTGCAGGCCCGGATGGTGGCGATCAGCTCGTCCACAATGTCGGTGGCCTTCTTCAGGCCCTCCAGGATGTGGGCCCGCTCCTGGGCCTTCTTCAGGTCATAGCTGGTGCGCCGGCGGATCACCTCGTCCTGGAACTCCACGTACTTGGCGATCATCTGCTTGAGGGTCAGCACCCGGGGGATCTTGTGGTCGATGGCCAGCATGATGACGCCCACCGTGTCCTGCAGCTGGGTGTACCGGTACAGCTGGTTCAGCACCACCTGGGGGTTGGCGTCCCGGCGCAGGTCGATGACCACCCGCATCCCCTTGCGGTTGGTCTCGTCGTTCAGATCGGTGATGCCCTCGATCCGCTTGTCCTTCACCAGGTCGGCGATGCTCTCGATCAGCCGGGCCTTGTTGACCATATAGGGGATCTCGGTGATGATGATCTGGAACTTGCCGTTCTTCTTTTCCTCAATGACGGCCCGGCCCCGGAGGGTGATCTTGCCCCGGCCGGTGGCGTAGGCGGCCCGGATGCCGCTGCGGCCCATGATGATGCCGGCGGTGGGGAAGTCGGGTCCCTTGATGTGCTCCATCAGGCCGGCCAGGTCGATGTCGGGGTTGTCGATGTAGGCGACACACCCGTCCACCACCTCCCCCAGGTTGTGGGGCGGGATGTTGGTGGCCATGCCCACGGCGATGCCCTGGCTGCCGTTCACCAGCAGGTTGGGGAAGCGGCTGGGCAGCACCTGGGGTTCCTTCTTGGTCTCGTCAAAGTTGGGGGCCCAGTCCACCGTGTCCTTGTCGATGTCGGTGAGCATCTCCACCGCCATCCGGCTCATGCGGGCCTCGGTGTAACGGTAGGCAGCAGGGGGGTCGCCGTCCACCGAACCGAAGTTGCCCTGGCCGTCCACCAGGGGATAGCGCAGGGAGAAATCCTGGGCCAGACGGACCATGGCGTCGTAGACCGACGCGTCGCCGTGGGGGTGGTAAGAGCCCAGCACGGCGCCGACGGTGTCGGCGGATTTGCGGTAGGGATGGCTGGGGTCGTTGCCACGCTCATGCATGGTGAACAGGATGCGGCGGTGGACCGGCTTGAGGCCGTCCCGTACATCGGGCAGGGCACGGGAGGCAATGACCGACATCGAGTAGTCCAGGAAGGCGGTTTCAATTTCCTTCTTGACGTCCCGGATGATCTTCTTGGTCCCGGTGCCGGGTATCATGACGTAATCTTCTTCCATAGTTCCTCCAAACAGGCGGCCGGCGCCGCCGGCGCATTCCATCGGGAATCCGGCGGCAGGCCGCGGGTATCAGTTTTACGGCCGGTTATACGTCAAGCCGTGCATACTGGGCGTTGTTCTCAATGAACCGGCGGCGGGGCTCCACCTGGTCGCCCATCAGGATGGTGAAGGCCTCGTCGGCCTTTTCGGCGTCCTCGATGGTGATCTGGACGATGACCCGGTTGTCGGGGTTCATGGTGGTTTCCCACAGCTGTTCGGGGTTCATCTCGCCCAGGCCCTTGTACCGGTTGACCTTGGCGCCGGGCATCTCCTGGCTCAGGGCAGCCATTTCCTTTTCGTTGTAGGCGTATTTCACCACGTTGCCCTTCTGGACCCGGAACAGGGGAGGCTGGGCCACATAGACGTGGCCCTGCTCAATCAGGGGGCGCATATAGCGGAAAAAGAAGGTCAGCATCAGGGTACAGATGTGGGAGCCGTCCACATCGGCATCGGCCATGATGAACACCTTGTCATAGCGCAGTTTCGAGATATCGAACTCGTCGCCGATGCCGCAGCCCAAAGCCAGCACCACCGGCATCAGCTTGTCGTTGCCGTAGATCTTGTCGGCCCGGGCCTTTTCCACGTTCAGCATCTTGCCCCACAGGGGAAGGATGGCCTGGATGGCGGAGTCGCGGCCCATCTTGGCCGAGCCGCCTGCCGAATCGCCCTCGACGATGAAGATTTCGGTCTTGGAGGGGTCGTTTTCCCGGCAGTCTGCCAGCTTGCCCGGCATCCGGCTGTTTTCCAGCACGCTCTTGCGGCGGACCAGTTCCCGGGCCTTCTTGGCGGCGGCGCGGGCCCGGGCGGCCTGGGTGGCCTTTTCAAAGATGGCCTTGGCCACCGCCGGGTTCTCCTCAAAGAACTCGGTCAGTTTGCTGTACACCATGTTGGACACCAGGGTGCGTATCTCGGTGTTGCCCAGCTTGGCCTTGGTCTGGCCCTCAAACTCGGCCTCCTGCAGTTTCACCGAGATGACGCAGATCAGGCCCTCCCGGACGTCGGAACCGGACAGGTTCTCGTCCTTGTCCTTCAGCAGGCCGTGGCTGCGGCCGTAGTCGTTGAACACGCGGGTCAGGCTGGTTTTGAAGCCCTCCTCGTGGGTGCCGCCGTCGGGGGTGTTGACGTTGTTGGCAAAGCTCAGCAGCAGCTCGTTGTAGCTGGTGTTGTACTGCATGGCGATTTCCGCCTCGCCCCGGTCGGTCTTGCCCGACAGGTAGATGACGTTGGGGTGGAGCACTTCCAGGTTCCGCTTCTCGTTCAGGTAGCTGACAAAGCTGCGGATGCCGCCCTCGTAGCACATGACCTCCTGCCGGTAGCAGGGCTCGCCCTCCTGGCCGTCCTCCAGGATGGGGGTGTACAGTTCCCGCTCATCGGTGAGGGTGATTTTCAGGCCGGCGTTCAGGAAGCTCTCTTCCCGCAGCCGCTTTTCCAGGGTTTCAAAGTCGAAGGCGGTGGTCTCCTTGAACATCTCGGGGTCGGGCTTGAAGGTGACCCGGGTGCCGGTAACCCCATCGGGGGCCTCGCCGGTCACATGGAGGGGGCCGTCGGGGTCGCCGCGGCGGAAGGTCTGCTCATACACCTTGCCGTCCCGCCGGACCTGGACCTTCAGCCACTCGGAACAGGCATTGACCACCGAGGCGCCCACGCCGTGGAGGCCGCCCGAGACCTTGTAGCCCGAGTTCTCGCCGCCGAACTTGCCGCCGGCGTGGAGGATGGTAAAGACCACCGTCACGGCAGGCAGGCCGGTGTCGGGCTGGACGCCCACCGGGATGCCGCGGCCGTTGTCGGTGACTTCGATGATGTCGCCCTTCTTGATCTTGACCTCGATGTGGTCGCAGTGGCCCGCCAGGGCCTCGTCGATGGAGTTGTCCACGATCTCGTAGACCAGATGGTGCAGGCCCCGCTCGCCGGTGGAGCCAATATACATGCCCGGGCGTTTGCGGACTGCTTCCAGGCCCTTGAGGACCTGGATTTCGCTGCCGTCGTACTCGTGATCGGTGGCGGTGTCGGCGCTGGTGATGATATCCTCTGCCATTGTATCTCTCCCTCTTGTCTCAAATTTTCTTCTATTCAAACGTACAAACGCGGTGGATGTCAGTGTGTCTTTTCAGACGCAGAAAAGGAAGGGAAACCCCTCACGGTTTTCCCTCGGCGGCCCACTCGGGCAGCGGCTGCTCGGCGCGGCGGCGCAGGGCAGCGCTGGACAGCTCGGACAGGTAGACGGTGTCCACCGGGCTGTCCGCCAGCACATAGCTCTGGGGCAGCTCATCCGACAGGCTGACCACTGCCCCGTTTTTTTGGGCATAGTCCAGAAACGCCCGCCCCCGGGGGGAGACGGTGGTGGTTTCCAGGCTGAAAATCCCGATGATGTCCCGGCTGTTCAGCACATAATCCCGGCCCAGATGCAGATACATAATCCGCCCTCCTAAAGCTGTGTCAGGACGCCCCCATCCATCCGGCAGATCACCCCGTCGGTGTGGAGCAGGGCTGCATCGTCGCAGCTGGTGACAAAGGTCTGGCGCTCCCGCATCCGGGTCAGCAGGTAGGCCCGCCGGCCCTCGTCCAGCTCGCTGAGCACGTCATCCAGCAAAAGCACCGGCCTCTCGCCGGTGATTTGGGCCGAGGCGTCGGCCTCGGCCATCTTCAGGCTCAGCACCACGCTGCGCTGCTGGCCCTGGCTGGCAAAGCTGCGGGCAGGCTGGCCGTCCAGTTCCAGGGCCAGGTCCTCCCGGTGGGGGCCGCAGAGGCTCTGGCCCGCCCGGAGCTCTTCCTCCCGACGCCGGGCCAGCAGGCCGGCCAGGCCCCCCGGCTCAAACTGGGCGTCGTACCGGATGACCAGCTGCTCCGCCCCCCGGGACAGTTCCTGGTAGTTTTGGGCGGCCATGGGGGCCAGCAGTTCCAGATAGGCCCGCCGACGGCCCTGGATGTCCTCGCCGCAGGGGGCCAGCTCCTGGTTCAGCACCTCCAGCAGCTCCAGCTTGTCTTTGAGCGGCGGCTCGGGCCGGGCGGAAGAATGGCGCAGCAGGCTGTTTTTCTGCTGCAAAATACGAATATACCGGCGGTAAAGTGCCAGGTACCCGGGGTACAGCTGGCACAGGGCCGCATCCAGGAACCGCCGCCGGCCGTCAGGGGGGCCTTTCACCAGGCTCAGATGGCCCGGATCAAAGACCACCGCCGGAAAGCTCCCCGCCAGGCTGGACGCCCGCTTGGGGGCGGCGCCGTTCCAGACGGCGTACCGGCCGGGGCGCTGGCCGCCGGCAGCCCCCACCGTCAGGCGGATCTGGTTTTCCTTGCCGTTGTCGGCCACCGTCACCGCCTCCAGGGCCGCAAAGGGGGCGTCCCGCCGGATCAGCTCGGCGTCCTTGCCCCCCCGGAAGCTCTTGCCCCCGGTCAGCAGCCACACCGCTTCCAGCAGGTTGGTTTTGCCCTGGCCGTTGTTGCCGCATATAACGGTCAATTCAGGCCCCGGCACCAGGGCGGCCTGCCGGATGTTCCGGTAATTTTCCAGTGTCAGGGAAGAAAGGCGCATCCTTACTGTCCCTCGGCAATTTTGACCAGGCGGCCGTCCAGCTCCACCAGGTCCCCGGGGACGCACTTTTTGCCCCGCATGGTGCACACTTCGCCGTTCAGCTTGACCTCGCCGGCCTGAATCCGCTCTTTGGCCTCGCCGCCGGTCTCGGCCAGCCCTGCAAACTTCAGCAGGGAATCCAGCTTGATATAGTCGGTACGAATCACGACCCGTTCCATGGCAGCCTCCTCAATCGTTCCGGAACCGCACCGGCAGCACCAGGTAGAGGAAATCCTCCCCCTCGGCCGGCAGGATCTTCACCGGGCTCAGCGGCCCGCTGAGCTGGATCTTGACCTGCTCGGTGCGGGCGTTCCGCAGGGCATCCAGCAGATACCGGTTATTGAAACCGATTTCAACTTCTTCGCCCTCGCAGCCGGCGGAAAATTCATCCACCACCCGGCCCAGGCTGGTCTGGCAGCGGACGATGACTTTACCCTCTGTAAAACTGATCCGCAGGGGATTTTTTAAACGCTCTGTAATAATCAGGGAGGCCCGCTCGATGGTCTCGATGAACCCCTTGGTATCCAGTACCGCCTGGGTGCGGTAGCCGTCGGGGATGACGTTGCGGTAATTCAGGAACTCGCCCTCGATCAGCCGGCTCATGATGGTATAACCAGCTGTAATAAAAACTACAAACCGCCGGTTGGCGCAGATGCGGACCTCGGCCTCGTCGTCATTGGCCAGCAGCCGCAGCACCTCGTTCATGGTTTTGCCGGGGACAATGATCCGGATTTCCTTGTTGGCAGTCACCGGCCGCTCCACAATGGCCAGCCGGAACCCGTCCAGGGCCACCACCGTCAGCTTGTCGGCGGCGATTTCAAACAGCTCGCCGGTGTGGGCAGGGCGTTTTTCGTCCTGGCTGACGGCGTAGAGGGTCCGCTCCACCATCTCCCGGAAGGTGCCGGTCTTGATGGTGAGGGTTTCCTCGGCGCCGGTGTTGGGCAGCTGGGGGAAGTCGGCGGCGGGCATGCTCTGGATCTCAAACTGGGCAACTCCGCCCTGGATCGTTGTTTTTCCGTTGTCGGCCACCGAAATGCTGATCTGACCCGCCGGCATCCGGCGGACCATATCGCTGAGCAGCTTGGCATTCAGCACAATGTCGCCGGGCTCCAGGACGTTGGCCTCGATGGTGGTGACGATGCCCAGCTCCATGTCGTAGCCGGTGAGGGTCAGGCTGAAGCCTTCGGCTTTCAGCAGGATGCCTTCCAGCACCGGGACGGTGGACCGGAGGGTCACTGCCCGGGAAACGCCGTCGATGGCGGCGCTTAAAAGTGTCTTGTCACAGATGATTTTCAAGTTGGTTCTCCCTTTATTTGCTATTTATCAACCGGGATGCTTTAAAATCCCGTCTTTTTTCGGATGGGAAGAGAGGGCAGTGGCACCTCTCTTATTGAACTTGTTGCAGTAAACGTAGTAGGGGGTGGGGATTCTGTGGAAAACTCGATTTTTCCTTTTCCTGACAGGGGTTTTGCTTTTCCACCAGATTGTGGATGATTTGTGGACAGTTGGTGGAATCGGGTTTGGCTTCCAGGTTTTTCACAGCCGCTGTGGAAAAGAAAAGTTGAATGTTGAAAACTCGGTGTAAAAAGTGGATAACTGCCAGGGGCCCTGGGCCCGGCCTGAAAAACGGGCGGGGAAGGGGTCCGGGTTTTCCGCAAACTTTGATTTTCCGGTGGAAAAAACGCCGCAGTTTGGCGCTTTTCCGGTCATGCTTTCACGTTTTTGATGATGTCGTCCACCGTCTCCCGCAGGTGCTGGTCGTTCTTCATGTCCCGCTCCATGGTCTTGAGGGAGTAGACAATGGTGGAGTGATCCCGGCCCGAGAACTCCCGGCCGATGTCCTCCATGCTCATGCCGGTGACCTCCCGCAGGATGTAGATGGCCACGCGGCGGGCGCTGGCGATGGAGGCGTTCCGCTTGGTGCC
Source organism: uncultured Faecalibacterium sp. (assembly GCA_944386015.1). GTDB lineage: Bacteria > Bacillota > Clostridia > Oscillospirales > Ruminococcaceae > Faecalibacterium. The sequence continues at coordinate 2,956 of CALWZK010000040.1, read as the reverse complement.
CCGGATGTCGGTGACCGACACGTTGAAGGTGCGGGACACCTCCCCGATGATCTTCTCCACCGTCACCGGGATGGGCTGGGTTTCGTTCAGGATGTCCTTGATGGCATTCTGGGCCACCGAGATGACAGGCTGGATCCCCTCCAGCATATAGTAGGCGTTCAGCTTTTTGACGGCGCCTTCCAGCTGGCGGATGTTGTTTTTCAGGTGGTTGGCGATGAATTCCGCCACATTTTCGGGCAGGTCCAGATGGAGCAGCTCGGCCTTCCGCTTGACGATGGCTACCCGGGTCTCAAAATCCGGCGGCTGGACATCGGCGGTCAGGCCCCACTCAAACCGGGTGCGCAGACGCTCTTCCAGGCTCTTGATCTCCTTGGCGGGGCGGTCGGATGCGATGACGATCTGCTTGTGAGCGTCGTGGAGGGAGTTGAAGGTGTGGAAAAACTCCTCCTGGGTGGACTCCTTGCCGGCGATGAACTGGATATCGTCCACCAGCAGCAGGTCGGCCACCCGGTACTTCATCCGGAAATCCTCGGTGCTGCCCGCCCGGATGGCGGCGATCAGCTCATTGGTGAACTGCTCGCAGGTGACGTACATGATCACAAAGTCGGGGTGGGTCCGCTTGATCTCGATCTGGATGGCGGTGAGCAGGTGGGTCTTGCCCAGGCCCGAGCCGCCGTAGATGAACAGGGGGTTGTAGGCCCCCGAGGGGTTGGCCGCCACTGCCTGGGCGGCGGCAAAGGCGAACTGGTTGGACGGGCCCTTGATGAAGTTCTCGAAGGTAAACTCGTAGTTGCCCTGGGGGCTGGCGGGGTTCAGGTCATACTGCTGGGCGAGGACCACTTCATGGGGCGGGGTGCTGGGGACAACCAGCTGAATATCCACGTCAAACCCAAGGACAGACTTGAAGGCCTCCTTCAGCAGCCCGAGGTAGCGGTCACTCACAATCTTGCAGATGAAATCATTGCGCACTGACAAGGTGATATGGCTCGAGTCCTCAAAGCTCACCGGCTCCAGACCGTCGATGTAAAGGTTGTAGGTGGGCTCTGCCATCTGTCCTTTGCAGTAGAGCTGGGCGGCTTCTAATACGTCCTTGAAAGAATCCATAAAAACATCCACTCCATTGAAGTTTTCAACATAGGTACCAATACCCTGTCAGTATAACACAAAACGGCGCAAACGTCCAGAATCAGAGGCCCTATTTATATAATGTAGTGAGTATGGGCTGCCGGGGGCCCTTCCATGCGGCAATTTGATGTTGTGGCAGGGGAGGGGCTGACCCCCTAAATGTTGTGGATGAGGCTGTTTTCCACCGGGAAATGTGAAGATGTTGAAAAACTTTGCACAGAAAAATTTTGATGGAAAGCGAAAAAATGCTTGACAGAAGGCAAATTGATGCGATATACTATTAAATCGCAAGCCTGTCCCCTCTGGCCCCGGGTTCTGGGGCGCATTACAGGGGCGCACAAACCGACCATCAGACCCCGCACCCCGGGGGGCAAGTTTTAGGAGGATATCACCATGAAGAGAACGTTTCAGCCCAAGAAGCGCCAGCGCAAGCAGGTTCACGGCTTCCTGACCCGCATGAGCACCAAGAATGGCCGCAAGGTCATCAATGCCCGCCGTGCCAAGGGCCGCAAGAGCCTGACTGTCTGATTTTGACAGCAGCTGCCGCCGCCCGCGGCCCCGTTTTGGGGCGCCAGACCGGCCGGACCAGCAAAGAATGCGCACGAAAAAGGCCGCTGATGGAAATTGGTGGCCTTATTTTTTCAGAAAAAACTGGAATTGTGTGAAAAAATTCGGGCGGCAGTCTTTCAAAGCCGCCCGTTTTTTGCTATACTGACAAAGTAGGGCTGTGATTTCACACAGGACCGTAGGAGATAGGAGGCCCGCAGATGCGATACCGTCCGCTGCGGCACAACAGTGAGTTTGGGCGGGTCTATGCGCGGGGCAAGGCGTATGTGGACCATGCCCTTGTGCTGTATGTGCTGAAAACCCGCGCCAAACAGACCCGCGTCGGCCTGACCGCCACCAAAAAGGTGGGCTGCGCTGTCCAGCGCAACCGCGCCCGCCGGGTGATGAAAGCGGCCATCGACGAACACCTGGACTACAACATCGGGGGCTACAACCTGATTTTTGTGGCCCGCGCCGCCACTCCCCGGCTGAAAAGCTGGCAGGTGTCCCGGGCGGTGGCCCGGCTGTTCCGCCAGGCCGGCCTGCCCGACCGGGCCCTCAGCCCTGACGCACCCCCGGCTCCCAGCCGGCCCCCTGTGAAGAAGGAGGCCCCCGCGGCGGGGGAGAGCGTCTCCCAGTGAACCGCCTGCAGAAATTCTGCCGCAGCGGTCTGTGCATCCCCATCCGGCTGTACCAAAAGTACATCAGCCCGGGGCTTGGGCACAACTGCCGGTTCACCCCCACCTGCAGCGCCTATGCCATCCAGGCCATCCAGGTCCACGGCTGCCTGAAAGGGCTGCTGCTGGCTGCATGGCGGATCGCCCGCTGCAACCCCTTTGGGCGCTGGGGCTATGACCCCGTCCCCGAGCCGGGGCACTGGCGCAACCCGAAACGGGTGCTCCATCCGGCCCGCAGCCCCAAAAAATGATTGGCTTCTTGTGACGGCCCGGCAGCTGTGAGCGGGCTGTCCCACGCATAAAAAAACGTTCCGCGCTCACAGGCGGGACAGAATGGAAGCGTATATGAGTTTTCTCTACATTCTCGCCTGGCCGCTGGGCTATGTCATGGAGCTGATTTATAAAATCATCCCCAATTACGGCTGGGACCTGATTATCTTCACCCTGCTGATCCGCCTGCTCAGCATCCCGCTGTCCGTCAAACAGCAGAAAAACATGGTTCGGATGTCCGCCTTCCAGCCCATGGTGGAGGAGATCCAGAAAAAGTACAAGGACAAACCCGAAAAGCAGCAGGAGGAGATGCTCCGCCTGCAGCAGGATTTCGGCTA
>CALWZK010000039.1 GCA_944386015.1 uncultured Faecalibacterium sp. | reverse complement strand
CCGCATCTCAAAAATCGCTTTTTCATATTCCTGCACATGACTGTATTTTCTGGGCATAGCAAAGACCTCCTATTGTAATTCTATTCTACCACAGGAGGTCTCCTTTTTTCATTGTCTGTTTTTACTGGGGCAGTTCAAAAACAGCAGGTCTTTTTATTTGTGTGATTCGGCGGCTCAGACCCAGAGGGTGGGGTTGTGGAACCGCTGGTCCAGGTGGGCGCTGAAAATCCGGCCGTTCAGCACCTGGCGGATCACCAGGTCTTTGGCTGCAGAGGGAACCGAGTTGTCGGCTTCCAGCTGATCCAGGACGGGGGTGTCGTCCGCCGGTGCTTCCTGGAGGAAGGCGGACGCCGAATCCGCTGCGGCCCCGGCGTCCAGCACCAGGGCCTTGGGGGAAGCTGCGGTCCAGGGCTGCCAGTCCAGGCTGCCGCTGTGGAGGAAAGAGCCGACTTTTTCCACAAACAGGTCGGACAGGGCGGCAAAACCGTCGCAGCTGAGGTTGGCTACCCCGCTGAGGGCGTTTTCCCCCGACAGCATGGAGAGGCTGATGCCGTGGAAGGAGCCCAGGCCCATGGCCCGGATGGGGCTGGCACTATTCCGGCCGCCGTAGGCAATTTCACAGACCCACACCGGGGCGGCGGAACCGGCAGACAGGGCGGCGGCGCTGGCAGCACCGTTGAAGATGCGGTAGAGCTCCGAGCCGTACCGGGTGGCAAAGGCCCGGGCCGAGGCGGCTCCGCCGGCATCCAGCCCGTTGGACTGGTACTGGACCTCCAGGGGGTTGAACAGGCTGAACTCGGTGACGCCGGTCACCAGCAGCAGGGGCACCGGGTTGGCCAGGGGGGCCTCGAAGCCGTTCTCGGGCAGCACCACCCCGTCGGCAAACAGGTGGGGGAAACTGCTCATCCGGATGCCGCCGTCCGCCATCAGCAGGCAGACCCGGGCGGGGTCCAGATCATACAGCCAGCGGGTGACGTCCTCACCACTGGTCAGCAGCCACTGGGCGGCGCTGTTCTGGTCGGCAAAGAGACCGTCCTCCACCGCCAGCGGGGCGAAGGCTGCGGCGGTCTGCCGGGCGCTGGCCCCGGGGTCGGCGGTGGTGAGGCCCCCCGACAGAGAAATGGCCCGCTGGAACCGGCCTGCAAAATAGGGGCTGGACAGCATGGCCAGCACGTCCCGGCCGCCGGCCGAAAAGCCCATGACGGTGACGTTCCGGGGGTCGCCGCCGAAGGAGGCAATGTTTTCCTGGACCCAGTCCAGGGCTTTGGCGGCATCCAGCAGGGCGTAGTTGCCGGTGCTGTCGGGGCTGTTCTGGAGGGCGGGGAGGGCGTTGAAGCCCAGCAGCCCCAGCCGGTAGCCCGCCGACACAAAGACGCAGTCTGCCCGGGAGGCCAGGCGGGTACCCGGCAGCTCCTGGGGGGAGCCGGTGCGGTTGCCGCCGCCGTGGAAGTAAACCACCACCGGCAGCCCGGCGGCGCCGTCCCGGGCGTAGATATTCAGCTTCAGGCAGTCCTCGGTGCCGGCGGCCATGCCGTTGGTGTTCTGGAGAGCCATGGGGGCTGGCTTGGTGCAGTCCAGGGCGTCTGCCCAGGGGGCGGGGTCCTGGGGCGGCTGCCAGCGCAGGGCCCCGGCAGGGGCGGCGCCGTAGGGCACGCCGTACCACACCAGGCATCCCTCCTGGCTGGTCTGGCCGCCCTGGACCGGGCCGCTGGCGGTGGGCCGGAGGGTGCCGGTCAGAGGCTCGGAGGTGCTGCCCGCCCGGGCCTGCTGGGCAGGAATGCCCCCGGCCAGGCCGGCCGCCGTCAGGACCCCGGCTTTCAGAAAGCCGCGCCGTGAAATATTCATGGATGTTCCACTTCCTTTCAGTTGCACTGGTTACCAGTATATCGATTTTGCCGCCATAAGCAAGTGAAAATTCCAGGGGGCGACGGCCGGCGCCAACCGTCAGAACCTACGAAAATTGTTTCAACAATTCGGAGGTTTTGCGCTTGCTTTTTGGGATTTTTTTTGTTATACTATCAACGTTACCGCGGCGCAGCGATGGGAGTATGCCCGTTTGGGAAAACCGTTTCCCACCGCCCTGTCACGGCAGAAAAATTATGAAAGAGGTATATTCCAATGAACAAACAGGAAGTTATGGCCAAGGTTGCCCTCAACGAGAAGGACACCGGTTCCCCCGAGGTTCAGGTTGCTCTGCTGACCGCTCACATCAATGAGCTGAACGAGCACCTCAAGAAGAACCCCAACGATCACCACAGCCGCCGCGGTCTGCTGAAGATGGTTGGCCGCCGCCGCAATCTGCTGGCTTACCTGCAGAAGAAGGATGTGGAGCGCTACCGCGCCCTGATCGCTACGCTGGGTCTGCGCAAGTAATTTCAATGAGAAAAAGGCAGGCGCCATGCAAAGGTGCCTGCCTTTTTGCTTTTTCAGGGTGGAATTTTGGCCGGGTAAATGGTACGCCGGGCCCGCCGCTGCGTGTTGCAGCAGTAAATCGGGCGCCTGAGGGCAAACCTGGGGCGTCGGATTTATTGCTATAGCCCGCGGCGGCCGGTCTGATGATCTGCCGGGCGCTGTGCGTTCGGACAAACAAGGAGGTAACTACATGGCAATCGAATTCGGCTCCCGCAAAGAAACCTTCCCCAACTACAAGGTCTATGAGATGGAACTGGCAGGGCGTCCCTTCAAGGCCGAGATGGGCAAGATGTGCGGGCTGTCCAACGCCAGTGCGCTGATCCGCTACGGTGAGACCGTTGTGCTGTGCAACGTCACGATGAGCCCCAAGCCCCGTGAAGGGGTGGACTTCTTCCCCCTGAGCGTCGAGTACGAGGAAAAATTGTACGCCGCCGGACGGATTCCCGGCAGCTTCATGCGCCGGGAGGGCCGCCCCGGTGAGCGCGCCATCCTCACCAGCCGGGTGGTGGACCGGCCCATGCGCCCCCTGTTCCCCAAGGAGATGCGCAACGACGTGTGCATCACCATGACCGTCATGAGCCTGGACCCCGACTGCAGCCCCGAGATTGCGGGCATGATCGGTGCCTCCCTGGTGACGGCTGTGTCCGAGATCCCCTGGAACGGCCCCATCGGCGGCGTCCAGGTGGGCCTGGTGGACGGCGAAATCGTCATCAACCCCACCTATGAGCAGCGCCGGGTCAGCGATCTGGCCCTGACGGTGGCCGGCACCATGGACAAGATCGTCATGATCGAGGCCGGCGCCAACGAGGTGGACGAGGACACCATGCTGAACGCCATCAAGGCGGCCCACGTGGAGATCAAGAAGGTCATCGCCTTCATCAACGGCATTGTGGCCGAGCGGGGCAAGGACAAGGTGCAGTTCCAGACCGCCGGCATCGATATGAACATCTTCCACGCCGTCCACGACCAGTATCTGGACCGCTTCAAGGCCGCCATGGACACCGACGACAAGAACGTCCGGGATGCAGCCCTGCTGCCCATCATGGACGACATTGCCGCCGAGTACCCCGATCTGACCGACGCTGAGCGGGATCTGATCAGCTACAAGATGCAGAAGCAGGTGGTCCGCCGCTGGCTGCTGGACGAGGGCAAGCGGGTGGACGGCCGCGGCATCAACGAGATCCGTCCCCTGGCCGCCGAAGTGGGCATCCTGCCCCGGGTCCATGGTTCGGGCATGTTCACCCGCGGCCAGACCCAGGTGCTGACCACCTGCACCCTGGGCGGCACCAAGGACAGCCAGATGATGGACGACCTCACCGACGAGCAGACCAAGCGGTACATCCATCACTATAACTTCCCGCCCTATTCTGTGGGCGAGGCCCGGTCTCCCCGGAGCCCCGGCCGCCGCGAGATCGGCCACGGCGCCCTGGCCGAGCGGGCCCTGGTGCCGGTGCTGCCCTCGATGGAGGAGTTCCCCTACACCATCCGCTGCGTGTCTGAGGTGCTGAGCTCCAACGGCTCCACCTCCCAGGCTTCCATCTGCGGCTCCACCCTGGCCCTGATGGATGCAGGCGTGCCCATCAAGGCCCCCGTGGCCGGCATTTCCTGCGGCCTGATCACCGAGGGCGACCGCTGGATGACCATGCTGGACATCCAGGGCGTGGAGGACTTCCACGGCGATATGGACTTCAAGGTGGGCGGCACCCGCAAGGGCATCACCGCCATCCAGATGGACATCAAAATCGACGGCCTGACCTACGACATCATTGCCGATGCCTTTGAGAAGTGCCGCAAGGGCCGTCTGTATATCCTGGATGAGATCATCAAGCCGGTGATCGCAGAGCCCCGCCACGAGCTGAGCCGCTGGGCACCCAAGATGTTCAGCCTGGTGATCCCCACCGACAAGATCAAGGATGTCATCGGCAAGGGCGGCAAGGTGATCCAGGAGATCTGCGCCAACTGCAACTGCAAGATCGACGTCCAGGAGGACGGCCACGTCTTTGTGTCGGCCGTGGATCAGGATGACGCCAAGCGGGCCATCTTCACCATCAAGACCATTGTGGAAGACCCCGAGATCGGCGCCATCTACAAGGGCAAGGTCACCCGCCTGATGAACTTCGGCGCCTTCGTGGAGATTGCCCCGGGCAAGGAAGGCCTGGTCCACATCTCCAAGCTGGACACCAAGCGTGTCGAGCGTGTGGAGGACGTGGTGGCCGTGGGCGATGCCATCGTGGTGAAGGTCACCGACATCGACCAGCAGGGCCGGATCAACCTGTCCCGCCGGGATGCCATCATCGCGCTGGAAGCCCGCAAGAACAGCCAGAACAAGGAAAACAAGGAATCTGAATAAATGAAATGACCGCTCCTTCCCCCCCCGGGGAAGGGGCGGTTTTGTACTATATGCAGAAATTTGGGGCAAAAACTCCCCCATTGTGCCAAGAAGCACCACTACATCTTGTGGAGAAGGGATTTTTTTGCTATGATAGAGACAGCCGCTTGTGGCTTGCGCAGCGGCGCACGTATATTTGAAAAGAGAGGGGTATCACCATGTACAAAGAAATGATGGACACCATCGGTATGGTGAACAGCGTCGACCCGGAAGTCGGCGCCGCCATGGGCCGGGAGCTGGAACGCCAGCGGGAAAACATCGAGCTGATCGCCAGCGAGAACATTGTCTCTCCGGCGGTGATGGCAGCCATGGGCAGCGTGCTGACCAACAAGTACGCCGAGGGCCTGCCCGGCAAGCGCTATTACGGCGGCTGCGTCTACGTGGATGAGGTGGAGAACATCGCCATCCGCCGGGCCTGCGAGCTGTTCGGCGCCAAGTATGCCAATGTGCAGCCCCACTCGGGCGCCCAGGCCAACCTGGCCGTCTACTTCGCCCTGCTGGATCTGGGGGACACCGTCATGGGCATGGACCTGTCCCAGGGCGGCCATCTGACCCACGGTTCGCCGGTGAACATGTCGGGCAAGAACTACCACTTTGTCTCCTACGGCGTCGGGGAGGACGGCCGCATCGACTACAACGAGGTGGAGAAGGCTGTCAAGAAGACCCGTCCCAAGATGCTGGTGGCAGGCGCCTCGGCTTATCCCCGGGCCATCGACTTTGAGCGGCTGGCTGAGATTGCCCACGGCTACGGCGCTTACCTGATGGTGGATATGGCCCACATCGCCGGCCTGGTGGCAGGCGGGGTGCACCAGAGCCCGGTGCCCTACGCCGACGTGGTGACCACCACCACCCACAAGACCCTCCGGGGCCCCCGCGGCGGCCTGATCCTCACCAACAACCCGGTTCTGGCCAAGCGGATCAACTCCGCCGTCTTCCCCGGCACCCAGGGCGGCCCGCTGGAGCACGTCATCGCCGGCAAGGCGGTCTGCTTCGGCGAAGCCCTCAAGCCTGAATTCAAGGAGTACGCCCGGAAGATCGTGGAGAATGCCCAGGCCATGGCAGCCCAGCTGCAGGCCCGGGGCGTCCAGCTGGTGTCGGGCGGCACCGACAACCACCTGATGCTGGTGGACCTGCGCAAGGAAGAGTGCACCGGCAAGGAGCTGGAAGCCCGCCTGGATGCAGTCCATATCACCGCCAACAAGAACACCGTCCCCGGCGAAACCCGCAGCCCCTTTGTGACCTCCGGCGTCCGTCTGGGCACCCCTGCTGTCACCACCCGGGGCATGGGCACCGAGGAGATGAAGATCATCGCCGACTGCATCGCTGACTGCATCTGGAACTTCGACGAGAAGAAGGACGACATTGCAGCCCGGGTGCTGGCCCTGACCAAGCAGTTCCCCCTGTACGAATAATCCCTCTGACCATAAGCAGACAAACAAAGGGCGAAGCCTCCGCGGCTTCGCCCTTTTTGCGTCTTCTTTACTGTTTGGGTTTGAGGTTGGGGTTGGCCCGGGCCTCCACCTGCTGGCGGGTGGGGGGAACATCCCCCTGGGCGGCCTTTTCCAGATGGCTGATCCGCTGGTCCAGGGCGGTGAGCCGCTGGTACACCACATCGGGCAGATCCTGCTGGTCCAGGTCGTCGGCGGGGTTCACCGACTTGTTGTTGATCCGCACCACTTCTGCCGGCACGCCCACGGCGGTGCAGTTGGCGGGCAGGTTGTGGAGCACCACACTGCCGGCGCCCACCCGGGCGTTGTCCCCGATGTACACCGGGCCCAGCACCTTGGCCCCGGCGCCGATCAGCACGTTGTTCCCCAGGGTGGGGTGGCGCTTGCCGGTGTCCTTGCCGGTGCCGCCCAGGGTCACCCCGTGGTAGATGGTGCAGTTGTCGCCGATTTCGGTGGTCTCGCCAAAGACGATCCCCATGCCGTGGTCGATGAACAGGTTTTTGCCGATCACCGCCCCGGGGTGGATCTCGATGCCGGTCTTGTGGCGGCCCCGCTGGCTGATCCACCGGGCCAGGAAAAAGTGTTTGTGCTGGTACAGCCAGTGGGCGATTTTGTGGTTGACCAGAATATGAAAGCCCGGGTACAGCAGGATGACTTCGAGCACGCTGCGTGCAGCCGGGTCCTTGCGCTGGATGTTGCGGGCGTCGTCGAGCAGACCCATGGGAAAAACCTCCTTCAATCGGAAAGCAATTTGTGCAAATAAATTATTTTTATTTTATCACAGCCGGCCTGCAAAGTACAGCGTGCCAGGGGCCGGAGGGCTGTTTTTTGGCCGCAGCAGGGCACAATTCTCCATCCCGGTGCAAATTTTGTAAGCTTTACTAAAAATTGGCGGGTGCAGAGGGATGACTTCTCACAAACAAAAACAGCAGATCTTATTGACACTTTTTGCGTTTCTATGATAAAATAGCTGAAAAGAATTGCAGGAAGGGGAACAAAGTCAATGTTGTGCGTCTGCGGCGCCAAGAAGCGGAAGATGTACTTTGCAGCCGGTTTTTTCGCAGCCGGTTTGTTCCCCATTTTCAAAATTTGAACTTTTCCCGTCTGGGAAAAGTTTTTTTTTGCCCGGGCCCTGCCCGGTGCGGCTTCAAAAGGAGGAAGCGGTCATGCTGATACAACATGCAGTGGACGTCCATGGAGAAGACATTGAACTTTACCTCCGCGATGGGAAAATCCAGGCGGTGGGCCGCGGTCTGTCGGCCCTGGCCGGTCCGGAGGAGACGGTGGTGGATGCCAAAGGCCTGACGGTTCTGCCTGCCTTTGTGGACCTCCACGTCCACTGGCGGACCCCCGGCTTTGAATATAAGGAGGACATCACCACCGGCAGCCGTGCGGCAGCCGCCGGCGGCTACACCTTTGTAAATCTGATGCCCAACACTAAGCCCGTCTGCTCCTCGGCGGCCCAGGCTGCCATGGTGGAGGACGAGGCCAAGAAGGTGGGCCTGTGCGACGCCAACCAGACGGTGTCCATCACCGAGAACTTTGACGGCAAAACCCTGGATCACCTGAAGACCCTGCCCGCATCGGTGCGCTTTGTCACCGAGGACGGCCACGGGGTCCAGAGCGCCAGCGTCATGGCCAGGGCCTTCGCCATCTGCCACCAGAAGGGGATCACCATCATGAGCCACGCCGAGGACATGGAGATCAGCCCCTGGGATTACCGGCTGGCCGAGGATGTGGAGACCCTCCGCAACTGCTGGCTCAGCGAGTACTACCAGACCCGGCTCCACATGTGCCATGTCTCCACCCGGGGGGCCATCGAGGCCATCCGGATTGCCAAGCTCCGGGGCGCGCCGGTCACCTGTGAGGTGACCCCCCATCACCTGTGGTTCACCGATGATGTGTGCCAGTACCGGGTGAATCCCCCCATCCGCACCGCCGACGATGTGGCGGCCCTGGTGGAGGCCATCCAGGAGGGTGTGGTGGATGCCATTGCCACCGACCACGCCCCCCACTCGGAAGAGGACAAGGCCAAAGGTGCCGCCGGCATGGTGGGCAGCGAGACCGCCTTTGGGGTCTGCTACACCAAGCTGTGCCGGGGCGAGGGCCTGCCCCTGGAGCTGCTGAGCGAACTGATGAGCAGCCGCCCCGCCCAGATTCTGGGGCTGAACAAGGGCCGGCTGGAGCCCGGCTATGACGCCGACCTGGTGCTGGTGGATCTGAACAACCCCTACACCGTGGACCGGGAAAAGCTCCACTCCAAATCCAAGAACAGCCCCTACGACGGGGCCGAGCTCTACGGAAAAATCTGCACCACCATCAAGGGCGGTCAGATCACCTATCAGGCTGAGTAAGGAAAGGGAAGGAATGCTATGATGACCAACATGGATAAGCTGTACGAGGCAGTGGAGGCCCGTGGCCCTGTGTGCGTGGGCCTGGACACCGATTTCTCCTACCTGCCCGCAGATTTTGTAGATACCACCCTGAGCAAAGGCGAGAACATCGTCCGGTTCAACAAGGCGCTGATCGCTGCCACCAAGGCAGTGGCCGGCTGCTACAAGGTCCAGATTGCCTACTATGAGGCCCTGGGCCTGGACGGCCTGCGGGCCTATGCCGAGACCCTCCGGGCTGTCCGGGAGGCCGGCATCCCTGTGATCGCTGACATCAAGCGGGGCGACATCGCCAAGACCGCCGAGATGTACGCCATGGGCCACTTCACCGGCGACTTCGAGGCCGACTTTGTGACCCTGGCCCCCTACATGGGCCTGGATTCCATCAGCCCCTACCTGCCCTACGCCGAAAAGGCCGGCAAGGGTATGTTCGTCCTCTGCCGCACCTCCAACGGCGGCGCCAAGGACTTCGAGTATGAGAAGCTGGCCGACGGCCGCCACGTCTACGACCTGGTGGGCGACAAGCTGAACCAGCTGGGCAAGGACTACATGGGCGAGCACGGCTACTCCTCCATCGGCCTGGTCATCGGCGGCACCCACATCGAGGAGGCCTCCGAGATCCGCGCCCGGTACAAGGACAGCTTCTTCCTGATCCCCGGCTACGGCGCCCAGGGCGGCAAGGCCGAGGACATCGCCCAGTACCTGAACCAGGGCAACGGCGGCACCGTCAACTCCAGCCGCGGCATCCTGCTGGCCTACAAGAAGCAGCCCGGCGTGGCCTTCGATGAGGCCGCCTACAACGAATGCGTCAACATGAAGGAGGCCATTGCCCATGCATGCAGCCTGCTGTGAGGCCACCGTCCTGGGCCAGAGCGTGGTAGCATCTGACATCCGGCTGTTGCGGGTCCTCTGGCCTGACCCCGCCCATGCACCCCACGCGGGGCAGTTCTTCACCCTGCGGGGCTGGGGGGCAGGGGAGGCACCCTTCCTCTCCCGGCCCATCAGCGTCCACAAGTGGGAGCCTGAAACCCTGACCGTCTCCTTCCTGTACCAGATCGTGGGCAAGGGCACCGAAAAGCTGGCGGCCCTGGCCGAAGGGGATGTGCTGCAGCTCACCGGCCCCATGGGCAACGGCTTTGACGTGCCCGCCATCGCGGCCCAGTACCAGAAGATCGCCCTGGTGGGCGGCGGCATCGGCACCGCCCCCATGTACCAGCTGGCCCGGGAACTGGCGGCCGCCGGTCGGACCCCGGACGTTTTCTTCGGCTTCCGGGATGAGCCCTACTGCATGGAGCAGTACCGCTCCCTGGCCGGCATTGTCAAGATTTCCACCGACAGCGGCCGGTTCGGCTTCCACGGCTTTGTGACCCAGCTGTATGACCCGGCGGACTACGACGTGGTGCTGATCTGCGGGCCCACCCCCATGATGAAGAATGCGGCCCGCCTGTGCGCCGAAAAGGGCACCCCCTGCCTGGTGAGCCTGGAAAAGAAGATGGCCTGCGGCATCGGCGCCTGCCTGGGCTGCACCATTGAGACCGCCTCGGGCGCAAAGAGCGTCTGCAAGGACGGCCCTGTCTTTGCAGGATCGGAGGTGTTTGGATGGCAGAACTGACCACAAACCTCCTCGGCTTCCAGATGAACAGCCCCATCATCGGTGCATCCGGCACGGTGGGCTACGGGGTCGAGTATGAGGACCTGGCTGATTTCAGCAAGATCGGCGGCATTTCGGGCAAGGGACTGACCCTCCACGGCCAGTTCGGCAACAAGGGCGAGCGGCTGTGGGAGACCCCCTCGGGCCTGATCAACAGCATCGGCCTCCAGAACCCCGGCGTGCAGCACTTCATCGACGTGGAGCTGCCCGAGATGCTGACCCTGAAAAAGCAGTACGGCACTGTGGTGATTGCGAATCTGGGCGGCCACAGCGAGGAAGAATATGTGGAAGGGGCGGCCCTGCTGAATGACAGCGCGGTGGACATCATCGAGCTGAACATCAGCTGCCCCAACGTCAAGGAGGGCGGCATGGCCTACGGCGTCAAGGCCGAGGCCGCCGGCGCGGTGACCCGGATGGTCCGGGACGTCTGCAAAAAGCCTCTGATGGTCAAGCTGAGCCCCCAGGCCGAGAATATCCCCGACATGTGCAAGGCGGTGGAGGCTGCCGGCGCCGATGCCATCAGCCTGACCAACACCTTCCAGGCCTGCGCCATTGACCTGGAAAAGCGCCGCCCGGTGTTCAACAACATCTTCGCCGGCCTGTCGGGCCCGGCGGTGCGGCCCATCGCCCTGCGGATGGTATGGCAGGCAGTGGGGGCCGTGCAGATCCCGGTGGTGGGCCTGGGCGGCATCGCCACCGGCCGGGACGCTCTGGAGTTCATCATGGCCGGCGCTGCCGCCGTCCAGGTGGGGGCTGCCAACTTTGCAAACCCCAAAGCGATGGAAACCATCGCCGACGAGATGGCCGCCTGGATGGACGCCCACGGGGTGGCCAGCCTGGAGGAAATCCGGGGCTGCGCCCGCTGAATATGCTCAAAAATTGACATATATACATTCAATTAAGAATATTTCGAATAAATTTGCATTTTCAGATCTTGCGTGATACAATACCGTGAGACAGATTCTGTGGAAAGTGGAAGGGAGTAAAAACAATGAGTGAAGCGATTGAGATTTTAAAGAGCTGTGATGCGTTCCTGGAGGGCCATTTCCTGCTGTCGTCGGGCCGCCACTCCAGCGCCTACTGCCAGATGGCTTACCTGCAGCAGTACCCCGACCGTTGCGCCGAGGTGATGGCACCTGTGGCTGCCAAGATCAAGGAGCTGGGCGCCGACGTCATCGTGGGACCTGCCATGGGCGGCATCGTCTATGCCTATGAGCTGGCCCGCCAGACCGGCCTGCGCGCCATCTTCACCGAGCGGGTGGACAACGTCATGACCCTGAAGCGGTTTGCCATCCATCCGGGTGAGAAGTGCATCATCGCCGAGGACGTGGTCACCACCGGCATCTCCTCCCTGGAAACCAAGCGGGCCATCGAAGAGGCCGGCGGCATCTGCCTGGGCATCACCTGCGTGGTGGACCGCACCAAGCCCGAGGCTCCGTCGCCCATCCCCATCCTGGCCTGCGCCCTCAAGCTGGATCTGCCCAACTATGCCCCCGATGAGTGCCCCCTGTGCAAGGAGGGCAAGCTGCCCCTGGTGCACCTGGGCAGCCGCAAGATGAACCAGCAGGCCAAGCAGACCCTGTAAGTCCTGCAACGAGATAGAACGAGGGAACGCAATGAACGCATATCTTCTTTTGGCAAACGGAATGGTTTTTGCGGGCCAGTCGGTGGGCGCCGAGGGCGTCACGGTGGGCGAGGTGGTCTTTGCCACCGGCATGGTGGGCTTTGAAGAGACCCTCACCGACCCCAGCTACTATGGCCAGATCATCACCCAGACCTACCCCCTGATCGGCAACTACGGCATGAATCACTGGGACATGGAGTCGGGCAAAGTCTGGGCCCGGGGCTACATTGTCCGCGAGGCCTGCAAGACCCCGTCCAACTGGCGCTCGGAAGAGACCCTGGACAGCTTTTTGAAGAAAAACAACATCATCGGCATCGAGGGAATCGACACCCGTCACCTGACCCGTGTGATCCGGGAGAGCGGCGTCATGAACGGCGCCATCCTCACCACCTTTGATCCCGCCGACCCCGCCAACAAAGAGCAGACCGAGGCCCTGCTGGCCCAGGTGAAGGCTTATGCCGTCACCGACGCCGTCAAGAGCGTCACCTGCTCCGAGCCCCAGGTCCACAACCCGGCGGGCTCCCCCCACATTGTGCTGATGGACTATGGCTGCAAGCGGAACATTGTCCGCTGCCTGGTGCGCCGGGGCTGCAAGGTCACGGTGATGCCCGCCTTCTCCACCGCAGAGCAGGTGGCCGCCCAGAACCCCGACGGGATCATGCTGTCCAACGGCCCCGGCGACCCCGCCGAGCCGGTGGAGGCCATTGAGAACCTGCGCAAAATTTTTGAGCTGAACATTCCCACCTTCGGCATCTGCCTGGGCCACCAGCTGTCGGCCCTGGCAGCAGGCGCCAAGACCACCAAGCTGAAGTACGGCCACCGCGGCGCCAACCAGCCCGTGACCGACTTTGCCAGCGGCCGCACCTTCATCACCAGCCAGAACCACGGCTATGCGGTGGTGGGGGACCAGCTGCCCCCCGAGATGGGCGCAGTGGCCCAGGTCAACGCCAACGACGGCACCTGCGAAGGCATCCAGTACAAGAAGTGGAACTGCTTTACCGTGCAGTTCCACCCCGAGGCAAACGGCGGCCCCAAGGATACAGAGTTCCTCTTCGACCGTTTCCTGACCAATGTAAAGAACGCAAAGGAGGCTCGCTGATATGCCCAAGGACCCTACAATCAAAAAGGTGCTGGTTATTGGCTCCGGCCCCATCATCATCGGTCAGGCGGCCGAGTTTGACTACTCGGGCACCCAGGCCTGCCGCGCCCTGAAATCGGAAGGCATCGAGACGGTTCTGCTGAACTCCAACCCTGCCACCATCATGACCGACCCAGACGTGGCCGACCACGTCTACATTGAGCCCATGACCCTGGAGGTGGTGGAGCGGATTCTGGACATCGAAAAGCCCGACTCGGTGCTGCCCAACCTGGGCGGTCAGATGGGCCTGAACCTGTCCATGGAGCTGGCCCGCAGCGGCTATCTGGACCGCACCGGCATCCGGCTGCTGGCCTGCAAGCCCGAGACCATCGACCGGGCCGAGGACCGTGAACTGTTCAAGGAGACGATGGAGAAGCTGCACCAGCCCATCATCCCCTCGGAAGTGGTGGAGAACCTGGCCGACGCCCTGGCCTGCGCCGACCGGATCGGCTACCCCGTCATTGTCCGCCCCGCCTTCACCATGGGCGGCACCGGCGGCGGCATCTGCGAGGACAAGGCCAAGCTGATTGAGATCGGCACCAACGGCCTGCGTCTTTCCCCCATCCATCAGATTCTGGTGGAAAAGTGCATCGCCGGCTGGAAGGAAATCGAGTACGAAGTGATGCGGGACCACAAGGGCAACGTCATCACCGTCTGCAACATGGAGAACCTGGACCCCGTGGGCATCCACACCGGCGACTCGGTGGTCGTGGCCCCCTCCCAGACCCTGAGCGACCACGAGTACCAGATGCTCCGCACCGCTGCCCTGGACATCATCACCGAGCTGGGCATCGAGGGCGGCTGCAACTGCCAGTTTGCCCTGAAGCCCGACAGCTTTGACTATGCGGTCATTGAGGTCAACCCCCGTGTGTCCCGTTCGTCGGCCCTGGCCTCCAAGGCCACCGGCTATCCCATCGCCAAGGTGGCCACCAAGATCGCCATCGGCTACACCCTGGACGAGATCACCAACGACGTCACCGGCAAGACCTGCGCCTGCTTTGAGCCTGCCCTGGACTACATCGTGGTCAAGTACCCCAAGTGGCCCTTCGACAAGTTCGTCTATGCGGACAAGTCCCTGGGCACCCAGATGATGGCCACCGGCGAAGTCATGTCCATCGGCAACAGCTTCGAGGCTGCCATGATGAAGGCTGTCTCCTCCATCGAGCTGGGCATGGACACCCTGACCCACAAGCCCTTTGTGGAGATGGACGACCAGGAGGTCATCGCCCACCTGCATGTGCAGGATTCCGAGCGGGTGTTCTGCGTCTATGAGGCCCTCAAGCGGGGCATTGACCACCAGACAATCTACAAGATTACCAAGATCGACTGGTGGTTCCTGGACAAGATGCAGCACCTGGCCAACCTGGAAAACGGTCTGGCCCGCTGCAACGGCGTCCTGAGCCTGGAACAGTATAAAGAGGCCAAGAAGTACGGCTTCCAGGACAAGACCATCCGCCGCCTGGCCAAGGTGGACCAGCTGCCCATCGAGAACTATAGGGCCGGCTTCAAGATGGTTGATACCTGCGCCGCCGAGTTCTCGGCCAACACCCCCTACTTCTACTCCACCTACGACGGCGACAACGAAGCCGCCGAGTTCATTGAGGCAAAAGAGACCGGCAAACCCCACAAGAAGCGGATCCTGGTCTTTGGCTCCGGCCCCATCCGCATCGGCCAGGGCATCGAGTTCGACTACTGCTCGGTGCACTGCGTCTGGACCCTGAAAAAGCACGGCTGTGAGGCCATCCTGGTCAACAACAACCCCGAGACGGTGTCCACCGACTTTGATACCGGCGACCGCCTGTACTTCGACCCCCTGAACCCCGAGAGCGTGGACAACATCATCGCCACCGAGAAGCCGGACGGCTGCGTGGTCCAGTTCGGCGGCCAGACCGCCATCAAGCTGGCCAAGCACATGGACGAAGTGGGCCTGCCCATCCTGGGCACCCCTGCCGACGCCATCGACGAGGCCGAGGACCGCGAGCGCTTTGATGAGCTGCTGGAGCGGTGCAAGATTCCCCGCGCCCCCGGCCGCACCGTCTTTACCCTGGAGGAGGCCCTGGCAGCTGCCGAGGAGATCGGCCTGCCTGTCCTGATGCGCCCCTCCTACGTCCTGGGCGGCCAGAACATGATCGTGGCCTACACCAAGGCCGACGTCATCGAGTATATGGGCGTCATCACCGAGCACGTGGACATGGATCACCCTGTGCTGCTGGATAAGTATATCCAGGGCACCGAGTGCGAAGTGGACGCCATCTGCGACGGCACCGACTTCCTGATCCCCGGCATCATGGAGCAGATCGAGCGGACCGGTGTCCACTCGGGCGACTCCATCTGCGTCTACCCCGCCCAGCATCTGTCCCAGAGTGTCATCGATACCATGGTGGACTACACCGGCCGCTTTGCCCGGGAGCTGAAGGTGGTGGGCCTGGTCAACGTCCAGTATGCTGTGTCGGATGGCAAGGTCTATGTCATCGAGGTGAACCCCCGTTCTTCCCGTACCGTTCCCTATATCTCCAAGGTTACCGGCGTGCCCATGGTGGACCTGGCGGTCCGCTGCTGCCTGGGCGAAAAGCTGGCCGATATGGGCTACGGCACCGGTCTGCACCCCAACGCCCCCTATGTGGCAGTGAAGGTGCCCGTGTTCAGCTTTGAGAAGCTGCACGGCGTGGACACCCAGTTTGGCCCCGAGATGAAGTCCACCGGCGAAGTGCTGGGCATTGCCCCCAACTTCCACGACGCCCTGCTGAAGGGCCTGATCGGTGCAGGCTATACCTTCAAGACCCCCGGCCCCGCCAGCTGCTGCATCTTCACCGTGAAGGACAGCGACAAGCCGGAATTCGTGGATATTGCCTGGAAGCTCAAGAGCATGGGCTATAAACTGTACGGCACCTCCGGGACCTGTGCCTGGCTGAACAAGCACATGGTGCCCTGCAACGAGGTGCGGAATATTTCGGGCGAATCGCCCAACATCGTGGACCTGCTGCAGAGCGGTCTGGTGGACTATGTCTTCTCCACCAGCGCCAAGGGCCGCGACCCCCGGCGTGACTCGGTGCGCCTGCGCCGCAAGGCGGTGGAACTGAGCATCCCCTGCATCACCGCAGTGGACACCGCCAATGCTCTGGTTGACTGCCTGCGCAGCGACCACAGCCTGAAAAATGTGCCGCTGGTGGATATTGCAACGCTGTATAAGGAAAAATAAGCCTTCGTGTGCAGAAAAGCGTGTTTCGTGCGCAGAGTATCGATTTGAAAGTGTCGGTTTGCTATACTCTACGTCGAAAATTTTACAAAAATACGTTACTTTTATGAGTTTCCTGCCCCAATCAACGCAGTGGAAAACTCTGGATATAACTAGTTGTTCCAGGAGGATATTGATACATGACCCGTTCCCAGATGATCGAGACCGTTGCCCGCAAGACCGGCTTCCCCGAGAGCCAGGTCGAAATGACGATGGACGCTATGTTTGACCAGATCGCTGAGTGCCTGCGCTCGGACGAGAAGGTGACCATCGCCGGGTTTGGCCGGTTCGAGATGCGCCCCCGCAAGCCCAAGGCTTACACCAACCCCAAGACCAAGGTGTCCAGCCGCCTGGAGTCCACCTCGATTCCTGGTTTCAAGGCAAGCGGCCGCTTCAAGCAGAAGCTGGAGGCTGCCCGTGCAGCCGCAGCAGCCGAAAACAAGGCTCTGGAAGAGACGGCGTAACAAGATCATCATCCCGAGGCCGGACGCAGACAGGCGTCCGGCCTTTTTCTGTGCCCTCAGATGGGAAAGAAGTCTTTTCAGAAGCCCTGCGCCGTGTTATACTGATAAAAATACCAGAACCTGTGCAGACCCGGAAGGACGGAGAATAGCATGCAGTACAGTGAATTACAGTGCAGTCAGGCCATCCACCAGGCGGTGGAGCGGATGGGCTTTGACGAGATGACCGAAATCCAGGAGAAGGTGATCCCCCTGATGATGGAAGGCCGGGATGTGATTGCCAAAGCCCCCACCGGCACCGGCAAGACCTGCGCCTTCGGCATCCCGGTGGCAGAGCATATTGACCCGGAGCAGAAGGTTCCCCAGGCTGTGATTCTGGCCCCCACCCGGGAGCTGGCCCAGCAGATTGCAGGGGATATGGAGGACCTGACCTATTTCATGCCCGAGGTAAAGGTGGCCTGCGTCTATGGCGGCGCCAACATGGACAAGCAGGCCCGCCGCCTGGCGGAGGGCTGCCAGATCGTGGTGGCCACGCCGGGCCGTCTGATGGACCATTACAAGCACCGCAGCATCGATCTGAGCCATGTGACCCAGATTGTCCTGGACGAGGCCGACGAGATGCTGAACATGGGCTTTTACAAGGATGTGCGGCACATCATCGACCTGATGAAGAACCGGAAGTCTCTGTCCATGTTCTCGGCCACCATCAGCCGGGAAGTGATGGACATCGGCTGGCTGTACCAGCGGGATGCAGAAGAGGTGACGGTCCAGCCCAAAGAGGAGAGCCAGCCCAAGATCACCCAGTATAAGCTGGAGACCTCGGGCCGCAACAAGCTGTCGGATCTGGCCCAGCTCATCATTGGGGAGGGCTACAAGCGGGTAATGGTGTTCTGCGACACCAAGTTTGCCACCGCCACTCTGGCCAACCAGCTGGCCCGTCTGGGCTTTTCGGTGGACTGCCTCCACGGGGACCTGTCCCAGAAGGACCGGAACCGGATTATGCAGAGTTTCCGGGACGGCAAGGTGTCGGTGCTGGTGGCCACCGATGTGGCAGCCCGGGGCATTGACGTGTCGGATGTGGACGCGGTGATCAACTATGATGTCCCGTCGGACAATGAACACTACACCCACCGGATTGGCCGTACCGGCCGCGCCAAAAAGGAAGGGGTCAGCTACCTGTTCTATATGCCGGACGAAAAGAAGCGGGTGGATGAGCTGCTGCGGATGACCCGCAACACCGATTTGTGCATGTCGGTTCACTTTGACTTCAATCATGAGCACATTGTGGTGGAGGAAAAGAAGGACAGCGGGGACAAATTCCAGATCCGCAGTTACTTCTAATTGGAGGAATACAGTCAGAACCAGGGCTTTGCCCTGGTTTTTCTTTTTGTAAAAGTACGCAAAAACGCAAAAAATGAAAAAGATTGCATTTTCTCCCAAAAAAGTTCAGAAAAATGCTTGACAGAAGTCCGACTTTGTAGTATTATACTCAGGCGCCCCGCGGAACGGACTTCCGCGAAGGCCCGGAACCATGA
>CALWZK010000038.1 GCA_944386015.1 uncultured Faecalibacterium sp. | reverse complement strand
AACACCCCATTTCCTAAACAGTATACCATACTGTCTAACAAATGGGGTGCAGTTCATTTTCAGGAGCGGGGATTTTTTATTTTTGCTTTTGCCCCCATTCGACCGGGTTTGCCTGCAAAACGGAAACTTTTCTGTCGCGGCCAACCCCCACGGCGGATACCCTGCCGGAAGGCTGGCCGCTCTGCCAGGGGATTATTTTTACCCACCCACCCGCCCTTTTAGCGGTATCCCCCTGTCGCTGCGCGGCATCCCCCCTTCGGGGGGAGCTGGCCTTTTCCTGCTCCCTCGCCCAGAAGGAGCAGTTAGAGGCCTAGAGCCCCCGTATGGGGCAGCTGAGCCGAGCGCTGCCTGCGGCAGAAACAGCGAGGCGAAGCTGGCGCAGCGCTCCGGTTTTTGCAAGCGGGCACCGCCCCGCGCCGCAAAAATCGGCTAAGCGCAAGAGGACCGGCGGCTCAGCCGCGGGGGAACCGCTATGGGTGGAGGGCTGCGCAGCCGAGCGCTGCCTGCGGCAGATGCAGCGAGGCGGAGCAGGGGCAAACACAGCGACCGCGTCCTGCGGACGAAACAGGGAGCTGTGTTTGGCGCAGCGCTCCGGTTTTTGCAAGCACCCTCCGCGGTGCGAAGCAAAAATCGGCTAAGCGCAAGAGGAACGCGGTCTGCTTTTTGCAAGCGGGCTTCGCCCCGCGCAGCAAAAACAGGGCACCGCAACCCGGAGGGTTTAGATCAAAAATGAAAAAAGACGGGCTTTGGGCAACAAAAAAGCTCCCCCAGCTTCACGGTTGAGGGAGCAGTTATAAGTTCAGAGCCCCTGTCAGGGGGCGCGGCCGCAGGCCGCAGGGGTACATCTAGAGCAATCCCAGAAAATACTGCAAATGCCGGACCCAAGTGAGATAAGTTCCTCAAGTTTCAGGTTTGGAAAAGCCCGTGTCTTTTCATCTGAATGCCCACCCACCCTCCCTTTATAGGAAGCTGGGGCTTCGCCCCAGACCCCATTCTGGTTGTATGGATAGGCTTCACGCTATTTCATAGGATTGCTCTAAAGGGCGGGGGGCGGGATTCGATTACTCGTCGTCCAAATCCAGGTCCCCTGCAAGGATCAAATCCAGCGGCGCGTCCGGCTCTGCCACCAGCCGGCGGCTCTGGTTGTAGATGGCCCGCTCCAGGGTGTTCCGGGCCAGACGGCCATTGCCGGCGTTCCGGCTGTCCGCCGCCTGCCGCCGCTGGTAAAAGTCCAGCAGGGGCGCGTCGCATTCCTCGTCCAGCCGGTAGCCACGGGCCGAGGCCAGGGTCATGGTGATTTCCAGCAGCTGTTCGGCGGTGTAGTCCGGGAATTCGATCTGGTTGGGGAACCGGCTGGCCAGGCCGCTGTTGGCGGTCAGGAACTGCTGCATCTCCCGGGTATACCCCGCCAGGATCACCACCAGGTCGTCCCGGTGGTCCTCCATCCCTTTCACCAGGGTGTCAATGGCCTCCAGGCCAAAGCTGTCCTGTTCGCCCCGGTAGAGGCTGTAGGCCTCGTCGATGAACAGCACGCCCCCCAGAGCGCTCTCGATGACGCTGTTGGTCAGGGGGGCGGTGTGGCCGGTGTACCGGCCCACCAGGTCCCCGCGGCTCACCTCCACCAGCTGGCCCCCGCGCAGAGCCCCGATGGCTTTCAGATACCGGGCCACCAGCCGGGCAATGGTGGTCTTGCCGGTGCCGGGGTTGCCGGTGAAAATCATGTGCATGGACAGGCTGGCGGTTTTCATCCCCGCGTCGGCCCGCCGCTTCTGCACCTGGACGTTGTCCGCCAGGCCGAAGACGTATTCTTTCACTTCCTTCAGGCCCACCAGGGCGTCCAGCTCCCGGCGCACCTCGTCGATGTCCCCGTTCCAGGCCGGGGGCAGCAGGTCCAGCAGGGGAGCGGGGGTGCTCTGGTCAATGGAATAGCGCAGGACCCCGTCCTTCACGTCCAGGGCCACCGTGCCCTCCCGGAAACTGTCATTCCGCAGGCAATACTCGCTCAGGGCCCGGAACATCTGGTCACAGCAGGCCGCCAGCCCGGCAGCCCCTTCCCGCTCGGTGGTGCAGTCGGCCACATAGTCCCGCACGTCGGTGCCCGCCGACAGGGTCAGCTTGAGCTGGCGCAGGCACTTGCGGGCCAGCTCGTTGATCTGCTGGGCCGCCAGGGCGTGGAGGTTTTCGGCGGTGAAGGGCTGGGTCTTGCACACGTCCCCGATGGCCGACACAAACCCGGCCCCCAGCAGGTCCGCCATGGCCTCCCGGCCCTTGTGGGAGAAGAAGATCAGGTATTTGCCCTGGGGGGTGATCCGGCTCACCGCCCCCGGCGCCAGGGCGCTGCCGGCGTCCACCAGGATCCCCTCCCGGTTCACCAGATACCGGGAGGTCAGGGGGGCGGAGCCCTTCACCGCCAGGCTGGCCAGGGTTTTCAGGAAGGCGGGGCAGCACCGCTCGTAGTGGTCAAAGAGGACCATTTCCCCCGGGGCATAGAGGGCGGCGTACAGATCCTGCAGGAACAGCCGCTCGGCGCCGGGGTCGGCGTAGAGGCCCAGGTCCATCCGGGCGGCCTGGTCGCTCTGGAGCAGCCCCCGGGCCGCCATCAGACGGGCGGTCTCGGCCAGGGCAAAGTGGCGGCCTGTGCCGCTGGGGCCCCACAGCAGAATCACGTTCCGGGCCCGGGGCCCGGTGGTCCCCAGCACAAAGGGCCGGCGCATGGCCCGCACCAGGGCCTCCACATAGGTGTCCTGGCCCAGCACCGTCTGCTTCACCTGGGCGGCCAGGCCCTCAAAGCTGCCCATGTGCTCCACCGGGGTGTCGGCGGTGCCCCGGGCCAGCAGCCCGTCCGCCTCCATATCCCGCAGCAGCTGGCGGCTTTCCTCCAGGGCCTGTTTGGTGGTGCTCTGGTCCTGCTGGGCCTGCAGGGCTGCGTTCTGCTTTTTCAGCAGGGCGTCCAGGGTCTTCTGCTGCTCCTGCAGCGCCTTGTTCAGGTCGGGCATTCCCCCCGGCCGGGCAGGCCGGGACGCAGCGGCCTTGCCCGAGGGCCTGGCCGCCGGCTTGGGGGGCTGGGCGGCTTTTTCCGCTGTGCCTCCGGTGTGCACCCGGCCCTGCGGACCGAATACACTGTTCATCAACTTTTCCCAGTCGTCGTTATACCCCATAGCGCCCTCCGATTCGTCTGTTTTCGATGGTTCCAGTATAGCCGGTGCCGTGGTTTTTTGCAAGCGGCTGCCGGGAGAAAGTCCGGCTCTTTTGGTCATAGTGTCCAAAGAGTTGCAACAAATTGCTTTTTATATAGGAAATGCTCTTGCATTGCGGCCTGGTGTCCTTTAAAATAGAACTATCATAGAATCCAGCAGATGCAGTTTCAGCGCAGTGACAGAAGGATGTGACGTTCTGTGAGTGTAAAGACCCCCAAAAGCCTGCGGGCCTACTATGACAGCGAGCTGTTTGAGGCCGACTATCTTTACGATGGGCCCCTGGGCCCCGATTATTCCCGGGAGGGCACCCGTCTGCGGCTGTGGGCCCCCACCGCTGAGCAGGTGATGCTGAATCTTTACCGCCAGGGGGACAAGGGCTACTGTATCGGCTCCCTGGCCATGGAGCGCCGGGAACACGGCTGCTGGACCCTCTATCTGCCGGGGGATCAGCACGGGATGTACTACACCTTCTCGGTGCGGGCCAACGGCCAGACCCGGGAAACCGGGGATCCCTACGCCCGGGCGGCGGGGGTCAACGGCAACCGCAGCATGATTGTGGACCTGCGCCGCACCGACCCCAACGGCTGGCAGTTTGACCGCCGGCCCATCATCCCTGCTTCCCGCCGGGTGATCTGGGAGGTCAGCGTCCGGGATTTCTCCTGGGACCCCAACGGCGGGTTTTCCCGGCCCTGGCGGGGCAAATACCTGGCCTTCACCCAGGAGGGCACCACCCTGGAGGGGAACAACATCTGCCCCACCGGCCTGAACTACCTGCGGCGGCTGGGGGTCAGCTACATCCAGCTGATGCCGGTGTTCGACTTCGGCAGCGTGGATGAATCCCGGCCTCTGCGGCTGCAGTACAACTGGGGCTACGACCCCACCAACTATAATATTCCCGAGGGCAGCTACTCCACCGACCCCTACCACGGGGAAGTGCGGATCCGTGAGTTCAAGCAGATGGTGGCAGCCCTTCACCGGGCCGGCTTCGGGGTGGTGATGGATGTGGTGTACAACCACATGTACCGCTACGAAAACGTCCTGAACAACACGGTGCCCTATTACTTTTTCCGTCAGAACCCCGACGGCACCTTTTCCAACGGCAGCGGCTGCGGGTGCGAGTTCTGCTGCGAGCGGCCCATGGCCCGCCGGTATATGATCGACTCCATCCTCTACTGGGCCAAAGAATACCACATCGACGGCTTCCGGTTTGACCTGATGGGCCTGTTCGACGTGGACACCATGAACGACATCCGGGCCGCCCTGGACAAACTGCCCCGGGGCAAGGAGATCCTGATGTACGGCGAGCCCTGGCAGGGGGGCCAGAGCATGCTGCGGCGGTACGAGGCCAACAAGGCCAACCTCCAGATGCTCAGCACCCGGATCGGGGTGTTCAGCGACGACACCCGGGACGCCATCAAGGGCAGCTGCTTTGACAGCCGTTCCCCCGGCTATGTGGAGGGCAAACAGGACGCCTTCTGGGACATCGGCGCCTCGGTGGGGGCCTGGTGCCTCAACGACCGGGTCAACCCCCGGGCCCCCAGCCAGATCATCAGCTATGTGTCGGCCCACGACAACCTGACCCTCTGGGATAAGCTGATGGCGGTGCGGTTCAAAAAGCCCGACTACAACGCCGCCCCCGACGCGGTGCTGGCCCAGAACCGGCTGGCGGCGGGGATCTACCTCACCTGCATGGGTACCCCCTTCATGCAGGCCGGGGAGGAGTTCGCCCGGACCAAGCGGGGCATCAAGGACAGCTACCGCTCTCCCGCCTCCATCAACCAGCTGGACTGGAGCCGGGCTGCCAGCTTCCACAGCCTGGTGGACTATTACCGGGGGCTGATCGCCCTGCGGGCCCGGTTCCCCCGGCTGGGGGACGGCAAGCTGGAGAGCGCCCACGCCATCGAGTTTTTCTCCCTGGAGCCGCCCCTGGAGGGCTGGCACCTGGAAGCCGCCCCGGGGGACGGCGCCGCCTGGCCCGAGATTGCGGTGTTCTACAACCCCACCGACAGCGAGGCCACCGTCAGCCTCCCCGAAGGCCGGTGGCGGCTGCTGTGCGACGGCGTTTCCTCCAGTTTGTGGCGGGGCGGCGAGATCATCCGCACCGGCTCCACCGTCCTGCTTCCCTACAGTGCAACCATCCTGGGCGCAGTTTGACCACAGATTTTCTCCCCCCTGTGCCGCTGCGCCCCAGCAAAAGGCCCCGCGTCCCTGAAAAGGGATGCGGGGCGCTTTTTTGTCAGTGTTTCCGTTTGCGGAGGGCAAGGCCCAGGGCCAGCCCCACCAGAGCCGGGCAGACCCAGCCCAGCCCCAGGGAAAACAGGGGCAGCCAGCGGCCCGCCGCTTCCAGCAGGCCGCCCAGATGGAGGGCCTCCCGGGCCCCGGCGGGCAGGGCCCGGCAGAAATCCAGCAGGGCCGCCGCCAGGGTGAAGGCGGTGACGCTGGCATACACCCGGCGGTCATTGTCAAACCACCGCCCCGCCAGGGACAGCAGGATCAGAGTGATGGCCAGGGGATAGAGGAACATCAGCACCGGGGTGGCCCAGGCCAGGATGGTGTTCAGGCCGAAGTTGGCGGCCCCGCAGGAGAACAGGCTGAACCCCACCGCCCACACCCGGTAGGAGGGGCCATTGGGGAAGAGGGCCTGGAAGGTCTCGGAGCAGCTGGTGATGAGGCCCACCGCGGTTTTCAGGCAGGCGAAGGTGACGGTCACCGCCAGGATCACTGCCCCGAAGGCCCCGAAATAGTGCTGGGCCATCCACAGCAGCACCTCGCCGCCGTTGGAGGCAGCGGGATACACCGCCCGGGTCTGGGCGCCGGCCACCGCCACCGCCAGGTAGATCACCCCCATCAGGCCGCAGCCCAGGCAGCCCGCCAGCACCGTGTTGCCGGCAATGGAGCCGGGGTCTTCCACCCCCAGGCCCCGGATCACCTGCACCACCACAATGCCGAAGGCCAGCCCCGCCAGGGCGTCCATGGTGTTGTAGCCCTCCAGGAAGCCGCTGACAAAAGCGGCTTGGGTGTAGCCTTCCGCCGGCACCACCAGCGCCGCCGAGCCCATGGGGTTGGCCAGGGCGGTGACCAGCAGCACCCCCAGGCAGACCAGGAACAGGGGGTTCAGCACCTTGCCCACCCAGGTGAGGATCTTGCCCGGCCGGAGGGAAAACCACAGCACCGCGGCAAAAAACACCACCGAGAACACCGCCAGGGCGGCGGGGGAGCCGCTGCCCCCCATCGCCGGCATCACCCCCACCTCAAAGGGGACGGTGGCGCACCGGGGGATGGCGAAAAAGGGCCCGATGGTGAGATACAGCAGGCAGGTGAAAAAGAGGCCGTACCCCTTGCCCACCCGGCTGGAAAGGGAGGCCAGCCCGTCGCACCGGCTGATGCCCAGGGCCGCCACCCCCAGCAGGGGCAGGCCCACACCGGTGATCAGCAGGCCCGCCGAGGCGGTCAGCACATTCCAGCCGGCCTGCTGGCCCATGGCGGCGGGGAAAATCAGGTTTCCCGCGCCGAAGAACAATCCGAACAGCATACTGCCCACAGCAACCAGCTGCCGCAGCGAGAGTCTTTCTTTCATCCTGACACCTTCCTGCGTATGATTTTCTTCATGATACCATACCCAAAGATGAAAGTACAGCAAAATAAGCGCAAAAAAGACGCCGCAGGGGAAACCCTGCGGCGCCTTTGCGCTTTTGGTGTTGCAACAGCTGTTCAGAGATTGCCGTGAGATGGCGGATTATTCCACATCCTGCAGAGCAGCGTAGTCCTGCTCGCCGGTACGGACCTTCACAACCTTTGCCACGTTGTAGACGAAGATCTTGCCGTCGCCGATGTGGCCGGTGTACAGGGCCTTGGTGGCCGCATCAATGATGGTATCAACCGAAATCTTGCTGATGACCACTTCCACCTTGACCTTGGGCAGCAGGGTGGCATCCACTTCAGCGCCGCGGTACTTGGTGCCGCTGCCCTTCTGGATGCCGCAGCCCATGACCTGGGTCACCGTCATGCCGGTGACGCCGACCTTGTTCAGGGCCTGCTTCAGGGCATCAAACTTGGCAAGCTGGACAATGATGGAAACCTTGTGCATGCCGGTATCCAGCTCGGCAGGCAGGGGAGCTTCCTTCTGCACCTTGACGGCAGCAGCCACCTTTTCGGGGCTGGCCTTGGTGATGTCGTCCTCGCCCAGGTCGGTGTTCTCGTTGACGTCCAGGTCAGCATAGGTGGCATCGCTGATGGCGAAGCCGGCGTAAGCGCTGGTCAGGCCGTGCTCGTGGATATCCAGGCCGTTGATCTCTTCTTTCTCGCTGACGCGGAGGCCGATGGTCTTCTTGATCAGGGTGAAGATGATGAACATGGCAACCAGAACCCAGACAGCCACGCTCAGCAGGCCCAGGATCTGGGTGCCGAAGAAGGTGAAGCCGTGGCCGTAGAGCAGGCCCTGGCTGGTGGAGAACAGGCCGGTGGCAATGGTGCCCCAGGCGCCGTTGACGCAGTGGACCGAGACAGCACCGACAGGGTCATCAATCTTGGCGATGTTGTCGAAGAACTCAACCGAGAAGACACACAGGACGCCGGCGATGATGCCGATGATGGCGGCGCCGTAGGGGTCAACCATGTCGCAGCCTGCGGTGATGGCCACCAGGCCGGCCAGAGCGCCGTTGAAGGTCAGGGACACATCGGGTTTGCCGTAGCGGACCCAGGTGGTGATCAGGGCTGCGCAGGTAGCCAGCGCAGCGGCCATGTTGGTGTTGAAGCAGATCAGGCCGGCGGAAACCATGGTGTCGTCACCGGTCATGCTGACGGTAGAGCCGCCGTTGAAGCCGAACCAGCAGAACCACAGGATGAAGACGCCCAGAGCCATGGCGGTGAGGTTGTGGCCGGGAATGGCGCGGGCCTTGCCGTCCTTGCCGTACTTGCCGATCCGGGGACCCAGCATCCAGGCGCCCAGGCAGGCGGTGAGGCCGCCCACGAAGTGGACCGCGGTGGAGCCTGCGAAATCGTGGAAGCCCAGCTGGCTCAGCCAGCCGCCGCCCCAGATCCAGTGGCCCGAGATGGGGTAGACGATCAGGCTGATGGCTGCCGAGTAAACGCAGTAGGCGCTGAACTTGGTGCGCTCAGCCATGGAGCCGGAGACGATGGTGGCGGCGGTGGCGCAGAACACAGTCTGGAACACCACGTAGACCCACAGAGGCAGGGTGCCGAAGTCGTAGCTGCCCCGGATGAACGGGTCAAAGCCGCCGATCAGAGCGCCGGTGCCGCCAAACATAATGCCGAAGCCGACGATCCAATAGCAGGGAGTGCCGATACAAAAATCCATCATATTCTTCATCAGAATATTGCCGGTATTTTTGGCTCGGGTCAAGCCAGCTTCGCACAATGCAAAGCCTGCCTGCATGAAGAAGACCATGAACGCTGCAACCAGCGTCCAGGTTACGTCCGCAGAGTTGTACATGATTCAAAACCCCTTTCTAAACCCCTCAGACAAACGAAGGCGCCGGGCGGAAGATCCGCCCGGCGCCTTTGCCTTTGTTTGATGGGCCTATGTTAGCACAACTGCCAGGTGAGGTCAAGACGAAATAGCTTCACTGGAGTGAATTTCGGTGCATTGCCTGTCCTCGGAGGCTTGTGTGAACTTGTTTTTGGAAGCTTCGACGAGAAAAGTTGGGTTTCCGAGCCATCGAAAAGGGCCAAAAAAGAACGGGGAAAAGTCATTCTTTTTCCCAGGAAAGGAGGCTGCCCCGCCGCAGCAGGTAGTAGCCCACCCCCACAGCGTCGGCCAAAAACCACCCGATGGGCACCGCCCACCAGATGCCCACCACCCCCACTGCCGGCAAAGCCGACAGCAGATAGGCCAGCACCACCCGGGTGCCCAGGGAGATGACGGTGAGAACCACGCTCATGCCGGGGCGTGCCAGGGCCCGGTAGAGGCCGTAGAGCAAAAACAGGCAGCCAATGCCGCAGTAGAAGGCCCCCTCCACATGGAGGTAGAGGACCCCGGCCTGGATGACGGCGGTCTCCCCGGCCTCCACAAAGAGGCCCATCAGGGGCCCTGCAAAGACCCACACCAGAGCCGACAGCACAATGCCGAAGCTGACCGAGGCCAGCACCGCCCCTTTCAGCCCCGCCCGAATCCGGTCGGCCTGTTTGGCGCCGTAGTTCTGGGCGATGAAGGTGGAGAAGGCGTTGCCGAAATCCTGCACCGGCAGATAGGCGAAGGAGTCAATCTTGACGGCGGCGGCGAAGGCAGCCATGATGGTGGGGCCGAAGCTGTTCACCAGGCCCTGGACCATCAGAATACCCAGGTTCATCACCGACTGCTGGACGCAGGTCAGGAAGGAATAGCTGGCCACCTCCCGCAGGCAGCTGGCCCGCACCCGGAGATAGGGCCCCAGCCCCCGGAACTGGGGGCACCGGGCCAGGGCGTAGACGGTGACGCCCAGCCCCGACAGATACTGGGCGATGACGGTGGCCTCGGCGGCCCCCGCCACGCCCCGGCCCAGGCCCAGCACAAACCACAGGTCCAGCAGGATGTTCAGGCAGGCCGACACCCCCAGAAAGGCCAGGGGCGCCACGCTGTTGCCCACCGCCCGCAGAAAAGACGCAAAATAATTGTAGAGAAATACCGCCGGGATGCCGGCAAAAATCACCGCCAGATAGGCCCGCATCAGCCCCCACACCGGGTCGGGCACCTGCAAAAACACCCGGATCAGGTCCAGGCAGCCGAAGGCGGCCAGGTTGAGCACCACCGCCACGGCGGCGATCAGCACAAAGGAGGAGACGATGCTCTCTTTGAGCCCCGCCTCGTCCCGGCGGCCGAACCGGATGGAAAAGAGGGCCCCGCTGCCCATGCACAGCCCCAGCAGAATCGACGTGAGGAAGGTCATCAGGGAATAGGATGACCCCACCGCCGCCAG
Organism: uncultured Faecalibacterium sp.; assembly: GCA_944386015.1. Classification (GTDB taxonomy): domain Bacteria; phylum Bacillota; class Clostridia; order Oscillospirales; family Ruminococcaceae; genus Faecalibacterium. Next base: position 8,643 of record CALWZK010000038.1, on the reverse strand, counting down.
GGCGTCTGTGCCGGCAAAGCGCCCCACAATCAAAGTGTCGGCCACATTGTAGCACTGCTGCAGCAAATCCCCCAGAATCATGGGGATGGCAAACAACAGCATGGACCGCATCACCGGGCCCCGGGTCAGGTCCTGATTCATAGCCTCATCTCCAAATCGAAAGTTTTGTCTTACGTTTCGCAACCATTATACGCCGGCGCCCGAAAGGTGTCAACGGGCGGTTTCTTTTTTGGGGATGGGGTGGTATACTGTGGGCAGCGCGGGCAGACAGGCCCGCAGAGAGGGGGTTCAACCATGTTCCTGGAAGGACTGGATCAGCTGGACCAGAAGATCGTCCGGCTCCTGATTGAAAACGCCCGGATGTCCTATTCGGACATCGGGCAGGCGGTGGGGATTTCCCGCGTGGCGGTGAAAGCCCGGATTCAGGCTTTGGAGCAGCGGGGGGTCATTGAGGAATACACCACCATTGTGAACCCGCAGAAGATCAGCGGGGCGGTGTCCTGTTACTTTGAGATTGAAACGCGGCCCGACACCCTGGCCGAGGTGATTCGCCGGCTGGCGGAAAACGAGACCATCACCCAGATTTACCGGGTCACCGGCAAGGACAAGCTCCACGTCCATGCGGTGGCGGCCTCCAGTGAGGAGATGGAACAGCTGATCCATCAGGTGATCGACCCGCTGCCGGGGGTGATCAGCTGCAGCTGCAACACCATTCTCTCCCGGATCAAGGACATCAAGGGGCTGCGGCTGTAAAAAGCTGTGTTTTTTCCACCAGACAGGGAATGTCCGGTGGAAAAAAGCGGGGTTCCCGGGCTGTGTCGTGGCGTTGGGGCCCGGAAGATGGTATCCTGTCAGCAGAAAGGAGACGGCGCCATGGACCAGAAAAAGATCGGGGCCTTTTTGAAGGCCCTGCGGACCGAAAAAGGTCTGACCCAGGAACAGCTGGCCGGGGAGATGCTGGTGTCCAGCCGGACGGTGTCCCGGTGGGAAACCGGGAGCAACCTGCCCGACCTGAGCGTCCTGCTGACTTTGGCGGACTTTTACGGCGTCGGCCTCCGGGAACTGCTGGACGGAGAAAGGAGACCGGAACCCATGAAAGAATCGAGCGACAGCGAGACCCGCACCACCCTGCAGCTGGCGGCGGGGTATTCGGAGGAGATCAACAGGCGGATTGTACGGAATGTCCACTGGTCCGCCTGGCTGGGGGTGGCAGCCCTGGGGCTGTATTTTGTTCTGGAATCCCTGGACCTGGGGGAGACCGGCTGGCCGGAAGCGGTGAGCGGGTTTGTGCTGGGGCTGGCCTGGGGGATTCTGCTGACTTTCGCCCTGCTGACGGGGCCCGCAGGGAAGATTCTTCTCCGGGTCAAGATGAAGGTGCTGGGGAAGATTCGATCGAATCCCACCCACCGCCCATAGCGGTGCCCCCGCAGCCTGCGGCTGCAGTCCTCTTGCGCTTAGCCAATTTTTCCGGCGGGCGGCGGTGCGCCCTTGAAAAAATTGGAGCGCTGCTCCGGGTTGCCGTTAGCCAAATATACGGCGCGGGTCGCGGCCCGCTTGTATATTTGGACGGCTGCCCCTGCTCCGCTTCGGCTGTTTCTGCCGCAGGCAGCGCTCGGCTCAGCTGCCCCCTGTGGGGGGCTCTAAACCAAAAACTGCTCCTTCTGACTGTGGGTTGGGGGGAGCTTTTTCGTTCTATCAACCAAAAAGTCAGCCTAGGTTTTGTGGATTAGGGAGAAGTCCAAGGCATATTCCCCCCGAAGGGGGGATGCTGCGCAGCGGCAGGGGGGACTCCGCTCAAAGGGCGGTGGGTGGGTTTAGATCAAAAATAAAAAATCCTCGTTCCAGGAAAGAACGAGGATTTTTCTGTTATAGGTATGGCTATATTTAGGCCATGCAAAACTTTTTGTGTACCCGGCCGCAGGCCAAACGCCGACTAAGATTCAGGGCCTGGCCGCCGGTGAGACGTAACGTAAGTGCGGCCAGAGTGACCCGGTACACAGTGAAACCTCTTGCGCTTAGCCGATTTTTGCGGCGCACCGCGGCGGGTGCTTGCAAAAACCGGAGCGCTGCGCCAGCGGCGGCTCCCTGTTTCGTCCACTGGACGCGGTCGCCGCCGCTGCCTTTGCTTACTTTTCTTCCAGAAAAGTAAGTTAGTTGCAGGCGAGGACGTCGTGGTAGAACTGGTTCATTTCCTCTTCGGTGGAGAAGTTGGCTACGTACATCTGGTTGCCCATGGCGCCGGCCAGGGCGTCGGGGATCCGGTCCACCATCCGCATGTTGTCCTGGTACTTCTGCATGATCTGCTCGTGGCTGTAGACAAAGGGCTTGCCGTCCCGGCGCCCCGCGTAGGCACAGTAGAAATGCTGGCCCACCGGCATGTTGGTACCGCCAAAGGCAACCATGTCGGCCCAGATCTTGTAGACGTTGGTGGAGCGGGCAAAGTTGATCATGTCGGGGGTGAAGCCGCCGCAGGGCCGCATGTTCACTTCCAGGGCCACAATCTTGCCCTTTTCGCCCATGCTGGGCTGGTCCTCGGTCATCCGGAAGAACTCAAAGTGGATGAACCGGCTCTTGACCCCGAAGCTCTTGACCGCTGCACGGCCGGCGGCGCGGGTGTCGTCGGGCAGGTCCTTCACAATGTAGTAGATGGAGTTGTCGTTGTTGTTGACAATGTCCATGATGGACATGGGGGTGACGTTGCCGGCCTCGAAAATCGGGTTGCCGTGGGCGTCGATGATGGCGTCGTAGCTGTTCACCTCGGCGTGGACAAACTCCTCCATGATGTAGGGGGCAAAGGGATGGTCGGCGTACTTGTAGGCCAGGAAATCCTTCAGCTCCTGGTCCGAGGACAGCTTGTAGGTGTCGGAAGCGCCCACGCCGTTGTCCGGCTTGACCACCACAGGATAGCCCACCTCGTCGATGAACTTGCGGCAGCCCTCAAAGTTGTCCACCATGTGGTACCGGGCCGTGGTGATGCCGGCCTTCTGGTAGTAAGCCTTCATCTTGCTCTTGTACTTGATCCGGGGAATGTCCTCCAGATGGAAGCCGGTGGTGATGTTGAAATCGGTGCGCAGCCGGGCATCCTGCTCCAGCCAGTACTCGTTGTTGGACTCCAGCCAGTCAATCTTGCCGTATTTGAAGGCAAAGAAGGCCACCGCACGGTATACCTCGTCGTAGTTCTCCAGGCTGCCCACCTTGTAATACTCGTCCAGGCTCTCCTTCAGCTCGGGCATCAGCTCGTCATAGGCCTGGTCGCCAATGCCCAGAACGTTCATCCCGTCGTTCTTCAGCTCATGGCAGAACTGCCAGTAGTTGGTGGGGAAGTTGGGGGAGATGAAGATGAAATTTTTCATACAGATTCCTCTTTTCACTTATAGGACGGCCGCATCCGGCCGGAAAACCAAACCAATCCGCCGCAGGCTCACCCAATCAGCCCAGCAGATGGGGCATATAATAGACCACCTGCTTGTACCACCAGGGCCAGTCGTGGCAGACGTCGGTGCCCCACAGGTCCACCCAGACCGGAATCCCCTTCTGCTCAAAGATTTCCTTCATCCGCCAGGTGGTGGCAGGCATCTCCCAATCCCCCTGGCCGCAGCATACCACCGCCTTCTTGGCGCGGTAGTAATCCATGAAGGGATGGTCGGTGGGGAAGTTGGCCATGTAGTCCACCGGGGAATTCCGGTAAACCACGTCGTCCATATAGCCGTCAAACCCATAGCTGGCGGTGTAGATGCCGCTGAGGGCCAGGCAGCCGTCGAACAGGTCGGGGTGCCGCAGGTAGAGGTTGAGGGCATGGGTGGCGCCCAGGCTGCACCCGAAGGGGATGACGCCGGGCAGGCTGTCCCAGCCGTTGCGCTCACAGGCGATGTACTGGAGCTTGGGGCAGGCCTCCTGGACGATGTAGTCCAGCCACTGCTCGTAGCGGCGAATCCGCCAGTAGGGGTCCCCCTGCTTGTCCGACCAGGTTTCCTTGTCCAGGGTGTCGATGGACAGCACCATCAGCTGGCCCGACTCGATCCAGGGGGCCAGGGTCTCGGCCATGTGGTAATTCTCAAAATCGAAGAACCGGCCGTCCTGGCAGGGGATGAAGAGCATGGGCCGGCCGGCGTGGCCGTAGAGCTTGCACTCCATCTCCCGCCCCAGGGCGGGGCTGTAGTCCTTGAAATACTGCGTTTCCATTGCTTCCTCCTTATACGTCGAGGCCGTAGAACAGGGTCTCCATCACAAAGGGGAGCTGACGCTCCCAGCTGGCCTCGCTGTGGTCGCCGCCGGGGACAATCCGCAGGGTCAGATGCACCCCGCTGCCCAGCACCTTGGTGCCGAAGGCCCCGAACTCGCGCCGCATGCTCTTGTGGTTGCCCATCTCCTCCGAGCCGTAATCCATATACAGGATGGTGTCGGGCCAGAGCTTGGCCCGGGCCACCAGGGCCTTCAGCCGGTCGGGTGCCACCCAGATGGAAGGGGACAGGGCCGCAGCCCGGCTGAACACATCGTTGTACTTGAACAGGGCGTACAGGCTCATCAGCCCGCCCATGGAACTGCCCGCAATGAAGGTGTAGTCCCGGCCGGCCAGGGTGCGGCATTCGCTGTCCACAAAGGGCTTGAACTCCCGGATGAACCACTGCATGGTGTCATCCCCGTGGCCCTCAAACCGGCCCAGCTCCTTCTCCTCAAAGCGGTAGGGGGAATACTCGTCCAGCCGCTCGTAGTGGGCGCCGGTGTTGCACTGCAGCGCCGCCACAATCAGGGGCACATGGTTTTCGTCCAGGAACTTCTCCATCCCCCAGCTCTTGCCGTAGGTGGCGTCCTGATCCCAAAAGACGTTCTGCCCGTCAAACATATACAGCACAGGATACCGGCGGTCCGGCTCCTGGTCGTAATCCACGGGCAGGTAGAGATAGGCATCCCTTTGTTCCTCCCCGTTGACCCCGGGGTAGGGCACACTCCATTTCCTGACCATTGTTTTTCCCTCTCCGGGCCGCGGCCCCCATCCCGGGCCGGCCCCTTACACCCCGGCCCCCGGCCGCGATGTACCATATAGTTTATCACAGTAAAGCAGAGAAGTAAAGCCTCCTGCTGTCAAAAAACTCCCGCCGGACGGATGGGGCGGGAGTCAGTGACGCTTCAGATGCTGTTTAGTAGACCTTTTCCACCGGGACAATCCAGCCCTTGGTGTCGGGCAGGCGGCCCCACTGCATACCGGTCATGGTGTCGTACAGTTTCTGGGTGACAGGGCCGATCTTGCCGTCGCCGATGTAGGCGTGGTCGCCCTTCCAGACCAGCTCCTTGACGGGGGAGACAACAGCGGCGGTGCCGGTGCCGAAGACTTCCTCCAGCTTGCCCTCGTGGGCAGCCTTCATGATGTCGGCGATGGCCAGCTTGCCCTCGATGACCTCATAGCCCCAGTCCTTCAGCAGCTCGATGCAGCTGCGGCGGGTGACGCCGGGCAGAACGGTGCCGACGGTGGCGGCGGTGTAGACCTTGCCGTCAATCTTGAACATGATGTTCATGCTGCCGACTTCCTCGACGTACTTCTTCTCGACGCCGTCCAGCCACAGCACCTGGGCGTAGCCCTGCTCCTCAGCCAGCTCGCCGGCCTTGATGGAAGCAGCGTAGTTGCCGCCGCACTTGGTGAAGCCGGTGAGGCCGGGGGCGGCACGGATGTACTCGTCCTCAACATAGATGCGGACGGGGTTGATGCCCTCGGCGTAGTAGGCGCCGGAGGGAGAGCAGATGATGCAGAAGGTGTAGTGGTGGGAAGCATGAACGCCCAGGCCCACGTCGGTGGCAAAGACGAAGGGGCGGATGTACAGGGATGCGCCGTCGGTGTGGGGCACCCAGTCACGATCCACATCCACGATGGCCTTGACGGCCTGGATGTAATCCTCCTCGGGGATCTTGGGGATGCACAGACGGTCTGCAGAATCCTGCATCCGCTTGGCGTTGCAGTCGGGGCGGAACAGCTGAATGGTGCCGTCAGCGGTGCGATATGCCTTCATGCCCTCGAAAATCTCCTGGGCATAGTGAAAAACAGTGGTAGCAGGGTCCAGCTCAAAGGGGCCGTAAGGTACGATGCGGGCATCGTGCCAGCCCTGGCCGGCGGTGTAATCCATCACAAACATGTGGTCGGTAAAGATCTTGCCGAAGCCCAGCTTGGTTTCATCCTGGGGCTTTGCCTTGGGGGAGGCAGTACGGGTGATTTTAATATCCAACATGATATTCCCTCTTTTCTCACTCTCTTGCGCGAAAGATGCCCGGGCCCCCGCCCTGCCGCTCCCGCGAATGTTAGTTCTTATTATAATAACAAGTGAAAATTTTACAAGAGGGACGGCATATATTTTCATCTTACCCTGATGTAAGTTGCGGCGGATTGTGCTATAATAACACTGGGTTTTGGGGCCGGGAAAAAGCAGGCCCCGGGCCTTTTTCCGCGCAGCTGCGGCCCCAGAGCCGCCCTGTGCCGGCGGGCGCAGGCGCTGTTTCACCCCACCAACACAAAGGATAAAACAATGATACAAGGTGTTCTTTTCGATATGGACGGGCTGATGTTTGACACCGAGCCCCTGTGGAGCGAATCCTGGGCGCCGGCGCTGGCCCTCTTTGGCCTGCCCTTCAAGGAAGGGCTGGACCAGTCGGCCCGTGGGTCGGCCGGGGAAAACCTGCGGGCAGTGATCCGCAGCTACTACGGCCCCGACTGCCCCGCCGAGGAAATCATCGCGGCCTTTGACAAAATCGCCCACGAGAAATTCCTTTCCCCCGTGCCCAAAAAGCCGGGCCTGGACAACCTGCTGGACTGGCTGGAGGCCCGCGGCATCCCCATGGCGGTGGTGTCCTCCAGCGGGGAGGCGGTGATCCGCCGCAACCTGGACAACTGGCAGATGACCAGCCGGTTCAAGGCCATCATCTCGGGGGAGATGGTGACCCGCTCCAAGCCCGACCCGGAGGCCTTCCTGCTGGGGGCCAAGGCCATCGGGGTGGCCCCCGCCTCCTGCCTGGTGCTGGAGGACAGCCACAACGGCGTCCGCGCCGGGGCGGCCGGCGGCTTTGTCACCGTGATGGTCCCCGACCTGATGCCCGACACCCCCGAGATGCAGGGCCTCTACACCATGAAGTGCGACAACCTCAACCAGGTCCTGGACAAGCTGAAAGCCGGTGAACTGTGATGGCCCAGCCCATCCGCGCTGCCTTTTTCGACATTGACGGCACCCTGCTGACCTTCGGGGACCGGCAGATGCCCGATTCCACCACCCGGGCCCTGCGCAAGATGCACGACGCCGGCATCCTGCTGTTTATTTCCAGCGGCCGGCCCCCCTTCCAGCTCAAGAGGCTGCCCCCCATCCAGGCCATCCCCTTTGACGGCTTTATCCTGACCAACGGCCAGTTCTGCGCCGACCGGGAGATGAACCCTTTCTTTGTGCGGGCTTTGCCCGGGGAATCCATGCCGGTCCTGCTGGGCTGGCTGGAGCAGCACCCCGACGTCCTCTGCACCTTCGCCGAGGAATCCTATTCTTATAACAACCGCCCCACCAGCCAGGCCATGACCCGGCGCTGTCTGGACTGCGGCGTGCTTCCTCCCAACCAGCCGGTGGAGGACCCGGCCCGGGCCCTGACCCACACCACATACCAGCTGAACCTGTACATGCCCCCGGAAATGGATGAAACCTTCCGCCAGGCGGTGCCGGGCTGCCGGGCGGTGCGGTGGAACGATGCCTTTGCCGACATCATCCCCGCCGAGGGGGGCAAGGCCGCCGGCCTGGCCCGGATGATGGACCGCTTTGGCCTGACGGCCAGCCAGTGCATCGCCTTCGGGGACGGGGGCAACGATGTGGAAATGCTCCAGGCTGCCGGCATCGGGGTGGCCATGGGCAACGCCGCCCCCGACGTCCAGGCCGCCGCCGACTATGTCACCGACCCGGTGGACCGGGATGGCATCTGGAACGCCGCCATCCATTTCGGGCTGATCCAGGAATAATTCTCAAATCAGTGATGCAGTCACAGACATTCCGGCCCCGATGGGGTATACTAAGACCATCAGGAGCGGGAAGCTCCTCGCAAAATGAAACACAGACCGCCTGAAGCGGTCCCTGCCATAAAAAAACAAACCAAACCAAAAAAGGAGAGACTACCATGAAAGAGTTGAAGTTCTACGTTTGCAGCCACTGCGGCAACCTGGTCGAGATGGTTCACAGCTCGGGCGTTCCCATGATCTGCTGCGGCGAGGCCATGAAGGAACTGGTCCCCAACACCGTTGACGCTGCCGGCGAGAAGCACAAGCCCGTCGTCACCGTTGAGGGCAGCACCGTCACCGTCGTGGTGGGCTCTGTGGCTCATCCCATGACCGATGCCCACCTGATCCAGTGGGTTGTCCTGGAGACCGAGCAGGGCGTCCAGCGCAAGGAGCTGGCTGCCAATGCCGAGCCCAAGGCAGTCTTCACCGTCGCCGAGGGCGACAAGGTTGTGGCCGCTTACGCTTACTGCAACCTGCACGGTCTGTGGAAGACCGAGGTCTGATCCCCCTTCGGACCTGATCTGACATCCTGACATAATACCAGCGCCCCCGTCCCGTGAACCGAACCAGTAAAAACGGACAATAGACAAAACGCCCCCTGTGTAGGAAAATAAACCTATACAGGGGGTGTT
>CALWZK010000037.1 GCA_944386015.1 uncultured Faecalibacterium sp. | reverse complement strand
CGAACACCCCCTGTATAGGTTTATTTTCCTACACAGGGGGCGTTTTGTCTATTGTCTGTTTTTACTGGTTCGGTTCATTCGGCCCGGGGGCTTGTTTTGCTGTTTGGGGGGTTCAGTCCGGGTCGGGGGCCTGGCCGTCGTGGGCCAGCCACTGGCACTCGGTCAGGGCCATGTGGGTGAACACCGCCCGGAAGGAGGAATCCTCGGGGCTGCAGGCGTAGACGCCAAACCGGATTTCCCCGGCGCCTTCCAGCAGATGGCACACCCGCATCTGCTGGAAGGTGACCCCGTCCTCCGAGCACTCGATGCAGAAATCGTCCTCCCGGCGGCTGAGGCGGTACCACATGGACTTGACCCCGGCGGGGATTTCGGTGGTGGCCCAGTCCGAGTAGCCGTGGTTGGTGACCACGCTGCCCAGATGCTGGAAGGTCTCGTTTTCGTATTCGATGGAGCCCTTCAGCCAGTTCTCACTGTCCAGATACAGCACCACCCCGCACTGGTCAAAGCGGTGGTGGCTGTCGGCAAAGTCGGTTTTCACCACAAAGGAGAAAAACTTCTCCCCGGTGGCCATCTGCAAAACCGGGGCGTTGTCGTTGCGGAAGTGATAATAGGTTCGCTGCCACAGGTCGGTGTGGGGTTTGGTGACGATCTCGATCTTGTCCGGGGTGATGGTGCAGCTCTCGGGCTGCCGGGTCCATTCCAGCTTGCTGACGTCAAATTCCATGGTGATACCTCCTGTACTTCTCTTTGTCGGCCTCGGTGATCTTGCGCAGCACCCGGCAGGGGTTGCCCACCGCCACCACCCCGTCGGGGATGTCCCGGTTGACCAGGCTCCCGGCGCCGATGACGGTGTTGCTGCCGATGGTGACCCCCGGCAGCACCGTCACCGAGGCGCCGAACCAGACGTTGTCCCCCACCGTGATGGGGTAGGCATATTCCAGGCCCTGGTTCCGCTGGGGGGCGTCCAGGGGGTGGCCCGCGGTGGAAAAGACGCAGTCGGGGGCGATGAAGACGTAATTGCCAAAGGTGACTTTGGCGCAGTCCAGGATCACGCAGTTGTGGTTGGTGTAGAAGTGGTCCCCGATCTCGATGTTATAGCCGTAGTCGCACCAGAAGGGGGTGGTGATGGAAAAATGTTCCCCGGTTTTGCCCAGGATCTGCCGCAGCAAGGCTTCCTGCTCTTGCACCTGGGAGGGCTTGAGCTGGTTGAGGGCAAAGCACAGGTCCTTGCAGCGGAGCCGCTGGGCGATCAGATCGGGGTCGTTGTTGGCGTCATACAGCAGTCCCTGCTGCATCTTTTCCAGTTCGGTCATGGGGGTTGCTCCTTTCGGTCAATGATGTTTCATTTTCATTATGATTCCTGCCGAAAGAAAAGTCAAGGCGGTCCGGGCAAACCAAAAAGAGCAGTTTCCCCTGTGGGGAACCGCTCTTTTGCAGCGTTTTGTCTGAATCTTTTGCGCCGCCCTGCGCCTTCCGGACCGCAGGGGGCACGGGAGGAGGGAGCGCCCTGCCGCTCAGGCGGCAGAGGCCTCCTGCTGAGCCTTGCGGCGCCAGGGCCCGGTGGTGTAGAAGAGGATGGACAGCACACAGGCGATGGTCCAGCCGATGGGCCAGGCGTACCAGATGGCGGTGGCCCCCAGGGAAGTGTGGGAGAAGGCGTAGGCCAGTACCACCCGGATGATCAGGTCGGTGAAGGTGGCCACCATGAACTTGCTCATCAGGCCGGCGCCCCGCAGGATGCCGTCGGCCACCAGCTTGGCCGACACCACAAAGTAGAAGGGGGAGAGCACCCGCAGGATGGTGATGCCGGTGGCCATGGCGGTGGAGGAGGGGTCATTCATAAAGAAGCCCACCAGCACATGGCCCGCCAGGATGTACAGGGCCACCAGGGGCACGCACAGCAGCCACACCATCCGCAGCCCGGCCGAGAAGCCCTCCCGGACCCGGGGCAGCTTCTGGGCGCCGATGCAGAGGATGGGTTTTTGCATGGTTATGCCTCCATTGGTTGGGTCAAAGGACAAAGTCGGCGCTGTTCTTCACCGAGATTTCCTGGTTGCAGTAGATGCAGCGGTATTTGCCGCCGGGGGAGAGGCGGAAAATCTGCTCGCAGTCCGGCTCCTGGCTGGTGATGCACCGGGGGTTGCGGCACCGCACCACGTTTTTCAGCACCTTGGGCGGGGTGGGGCGGTATTTCTTGACCACCTGCCCCTCCCGGATCACGATCAGGGTGATCTGAGGGTCCAGATACCCCAGGATGTCCAGCCGGCCGGGCTGCTGGAGCCCCTCGATCTTGATCAGGTCTTTCCGGCCGTATTTTTCGCTGCGGACGTATTGCAGCAGGGCCACCGGCTGCTGCTGGCCTTCCAGATGCAGCAGGCGATACAGCTCCATGCCCCGGCCGGCGGTGATGTGGTCGATGACCACACCGTCCCGGATGGATTCCACTTTCAGCATGCCAGCACCTTCTTTCCTGTGACGGGGTCGGGGATGCCCAGCAGGGCCAGGATCAGGGCCATCCGCACATACACCCCGTTCTGCACCTGGTCAAAGTAGGCGGCCCGGGGGTCGGCGTCCAGGGCGGGGTCGATCTCCCCCACCCGGGGCAGGGGATGGAGCACCGGCATGTCCGCCGGGGCCAGCTTCATTTTCTCAGGGTTCAGCACATACAGCCCTTTCAGGCGGATGTAGTCCTCCTCGTTGAAGAACCGCTCTTTCTGGACCCGGGTCATGTACAGCACATCCAGATGGGGCAGGGCCTGCTCCAGAGAGGTGGTCTCCTGGTAGTCGGCCCCGGCGGGGGCCAGGGTGTCCTCGATCAGATAGGAGGGCACCCGCAGCTCCTCGGGGGAGATGAACACAAACCGGTTGCCGGGAAACCGCACCAGCCGGTTCACCAGGGAGTGGACGGTGCGGCCAAACTTCAAATCCCCGCAGAAGCCCACCGTCAGATGGTCCAGCCGGCCCTTGCGCTGGCGGATGGTCATCAGGTCGATGAGGGTCTGGGTGGGGTGGTTGTGGCCGCCGTCCCCGGCGTTGATCACCGGGACAGCGGCGTGCATGGCGGCCCGCAGGGGGGCACCTTCCTTGGGGTGGCGCATGGCGATGATGTCGGCGTAGCAGCTCACCACCCGGGCGGTGTCGGCCACCGTCTCCCCCTTGGAAGCGCTGGACTGTTCCGCCCCCGAGAAGCCCAGGGTCCGGCCCCCCAGCCGCAGCATGGCGGATTCAAAGGAGAGGCGGGTCCGGGTGCTGGGCTCATAGAACAGGGTGGCCAGCCGCCGGCCCTCGGCGGCGTGGGCGTAGGGGGCGGGGTCTGCCCCAATCCGGTCGGCCAGGTCCAGCCCCTCGTGGCTCAGATGCCACAGGTTTTTGTCTTTGGAGTAGTTGGTCTCCCGGGTGATTTTCAGGGGGATGTGGTGGGCCTCGGCGTAGTCGATTTCCTCATCCCGGCTCAAGATGTACAACCACTCCACCCCCCAGGCGGTGCGGTCGGTGGGGAACGGGGAGATCGACTTTGCGGTGGTGACCACCCCCACCAACGCCGAGCCGCCGCTGCAGGAGGTCCACCTCCAGAGCTTCCGGGAGATCCTGGTGGGGGGCCTGGCCTACACCGCCCTGGCCAGCCAGGAGCTGACCCTCTCCGACCTGGAGCACTACTCCTTCATCAGCCTGGGCAAAGAAACCATGACCTATCGGTTTTACCATCAGCTGTTTTTGTCCCAGGGGCTGGAGCTGGCCCCCGACACCGAGGCGGCCACCGCAGACCAGATCCTCCCCCTGGTGCAGTGCGACTTAGGGCTTGCCTTCATCCCCGAAACCATGGCCCGGGAGGCCATCCAGAAGCGGCAGATTGTCCAGATTCACCTGCGGGAGGAGATCCCACCGCGGCAGATCTGCCTGGTGTATGACCGCCAGCGCCCCATGAGCGCCGCCGCCCGCCAGCTGAAAACCACCCTGCTGAAAGAGCGCACCGATTGAGATTCTGACAGCACAAAACCCGGCACAGCCTTTGAGGCCGCGCCGGGTTTGTTCTTTGGGGCAAAATGCGCTATACTGAAAGGGAAGGAATGCCCGGGAAACACAGCTGCCCCCGGGGCAGCGGGGAGGAGCAAAGATGTATCAGTATCAGCTTTCCAATGGGCTGGCCCCCCAGCCGGCCCCATCCCAAAAGGGGGAGACATCCGGCGGCACCCTGCTGGTGCTGACCTCGGAGGAGCTGGCCCGCCAGCCGGCCCAGGGAACCAAAGGGGATGTGGTCTGCCACACCCCCCTGGCCCGGGACGCCCAGATCTGCAAGGCCGAGGTGCGGCGGGGCTACCTGAACGGCACCATCGTCACCCCCCGGCAGGCCAAAAGCGGGGAGACCATCGCCTTCGGCTACCTGCTGGCCCCGGGGCTGGTGGTGCTGTGCGACGACACCGGCACCGCCCGGTCGATGGTGCAGCGCCTCCATAAGGAGGACCCCCGCCGCAGCTGGACCCCCGCCGGCTTTTTCGCCGGCTTCCTGGCCCTGCTGGTGGACAAGGACCTGCGCCACCTGGAACTGCTGGGGGACCAGCTCTCCCGGATGGAGGACCAGGTCACCGACGGCCAGCTGGAGGGCTTCAACGGCGGCATGATGGTGCTGCGGAAGGAGATTTCCCGCTGGATCAAGTATTACACCCAGATGGATGAGCTGGTGTGCGAGCTGCAGGAAAACGGCTCCCTCTCAGACGCCGAGGCCCAGATGTTCCACCGGGTGGAAAAGCGGATGGTCCGCCTGCTGGGGGAGGCCCGGGCCCTGCGGGAATACGGCCTCCAGCTGCGGGAGATGTTCCAGGCCGAGATGGACCTGCGCCAGAACCGGATCATGAAGATTCTCACCATCGTCACCACCATCTTCCTGCCCCTGTCGTTGGTGGCGGGGTGGTACGGGATGAACTTTTCCGGGATGCCCGAGCTCACCTGGAAATACGGCTACCCGGCGGTGATCGCAGCCAGCGCCCTGATCGTGCTGCTGTGCCTGTATATCATGAAGAAGAAAAGGTTCTGGTGAGGCCGGTTTTGGGGGCCGGCGGGGGCAAAACGGAAAAATCGCAATCTTTTTGCAAATTCCTCTTGCTTTTTTGGGCCGGAGCGTGTATACTGTCTCTCGCTTACGAAATTGCAACCTGTTTGTGAATTGCGGCGGGTTTTGAAAACGGGGCCGTGATGCCCCCGCGGGAGACGTTATGGAATTGTTTTTGGAAGTGCTGGAGGAATCCCTCCACGATACCCTCAGGATGCTGCCCTTCCTGTTTGCGGCCTACCTGTTCATTGAATATGTGGAGCGCCGCCACGGCGAGCGGATCGAACAGCTGCTGGCCAGCGGCGGCCGGTGGGGGGCTGTGCCGGGGGCGGTGCTGGGCTGCGTGCCCCAGTGCGGCTTCTCGGCGGTGGCCTCCAACTTTTACGCCTCCCGGGTGATCACCCTGGGCACCCTGATGGCGGTGTACCTGGCTACCAGCGACGAGGCCATCCCCCTGCTGGTGTCCATGCCCGAATACTGGGACAAGCTGGCGGTGCTGCTGGCCATCAAGGTGATCTACGCCATCGTGTTCGGCTTTGTGCTGGATTTCATCCTCCGGCCCCTGCTGCCCAAATCCCTGCGGGGCGGCTACACCGGCCGCGCCGACGAGGTGGACTGCCACGAGACCCACGAGGAGGGGGGCCATCAGCACCCCCTGTGGCGGGCAGCCCTGCGCCACACCATTGAGATTTTCCTCTTCATCTTTGCCTTCAGCCTGGCCTTCGGCCTGCTGGTGGAGGGGATCGGCGAGGAAGTCATCTCGGACGCTCTGGGCCGGATGGGCTTTTTCCAGCCGGTGTTTGCGGCGGCGGTGGGGCTGATCCCCAACTGCGCTGCCAGCGTCCTGTTGACCCAGATGTATCTGGAAGGGGCCCTGCGGTTTTCCAGCCTGGTGGCGGGCCTGTGCACCGGCGCCGGGGTGGGCCTGGCGGTGCTGTGGCGTGCCAACCCCTCCTGGAAGCAGAACCTGTTCATCACCGGCCTGACCTGGGCGGCGGGGGCCGTCCTGGGCGTGGGAATGCAGATGGTCATCGCCCTGCTCCTCTAAAAGCCATACACAGTCCAAAGCCCTGCTTTTTCTCTCAGAGAAAGCAGGGCTTTCTGCTTGACAAAGACCCGGGGGCTGTGTATAATGAACGTTGTTCAAGTTGAGGCGTTGGGGTGCTGGAATGAATACGGTGGTCACATCCAAAGAGGAAATCCTGAAAGCCAGCCGGGAGCTGATCCGGCAGCAGGGCTGGGGGGCGGTGAACATCCGCTCGGTGGCCGCTGCCTGCGGCGTGTCGGTGGGGTCGATCTACAATTACTACGGCTCCAAGGCCGATCTGGTGGGGGCTGCGGTGGAAAGCGTCTGGCACGAGATCTTCCACCGCCCCGAGGATGACGCCGTGTTCCGGGATACCCTGGCCTGCCTGGTGTGGATGTACCGCCAGATGGCCGCAGGCTGCAAAGACTACCCCGGCTTTTTCACCCTCCACTCCCTGGGCTTTCTGGGGGAGGACAAGGCGGAGGGCAAACAGCGGATGGAGCAGACCTGGCAGCACATCCTGGACGCTTTGTGCGCAGTGCTCCGGGCCGACCCCAAAGTCCGGCCGGGGGCCTTCACCCCGGCCTTCACCCCGGAACAGTTTGCGGGGGTGCTGTTTTCCCTGATGCTGTCGGCCCTGCTGCGCCAGGACTATGACCCCGGCCCGGTGCTGGAGATTGTCCGCCGCACCCTCTACTGAGCCCGTTCCCACAGGCCTGTGGGACTTTTTTGTACCGCAAAATGAACCGTGTTCAATTTTTGGAGGCATTCCATGAAAGTGAAACGCAATACCCTGCTGCTGCTGGCCTGCCTGGTGTGGACGGCGGCGGGGGTCAACATCCTGCGGATTGGCTGGCAGGCCTATCCGGGCCACCTGTCCGCTGTGAATTTCCTGCTGTCGGCGATGGTGTTCGGGGTCTTTCAGTATTTTGTGTTTGGCCGGCTGGTGCGCAGGCACACCGCCCGCATTGGGGCCTACGCCGAGGAACGCCAGTTTTTCCTGAAATTCTTCGACGGGAAATCCTTTGCCGTTATGGCAGTGATGATGGCCGGGGGGATTGGCCTGCGGGCCAGCGGCCTGGCCCCCCAGGGCTTCATCGCCGTCTTTTATACCGGGCTGGGGGCGTCTTTGCTGCTGGCCGGGCTGTTGTTTGGGCGCAACTTCGGCCGGGCCGTGCTGCCCGCCGCCGGCGCCCGCCATTCGGAAGAGCAAGGAGAATGAACCATGCAGGCAATTGGAGAAACTTTGTTTGACATCGTCTATCTGGTGTCGGTCATCACCATCGGCATCCTGATGATCCGCAGCAGCCGGGAGGACAGCCAGTTCCGGCTGTTCGGCTGGATGGCTGTGGTGCTGGGGGCAGGGGACGCCTTCCACCTGGTGCCCCGGGCATACGCCCTGTGCACCACCGGCCTGGACCACTACACCGCCGCCCTGGGCCTGGGCAAGTGGATCACCTCGGTGACCATGACCATCTTCTATGTGCTGCTCTACTATGTGTGGCGCAAGCGGTATCAGATCCAGGGCCGGGGCGGCCTCACCGCCGCCGTCTACCTGCTGGCGGGGCTGCGGATCGGCCTGTGCATGATGCCCCAGAACCAGTGGCTCAGCGCTGACGCCCCCCTGTCCTGGGGCATCTACCGGAACCTTCCCTTTGCCCTGCTGGGGCTGCTGGTGATCGTGCTGTTCTACCGCAGCGCCAAAGCCCATCAGGACCGGGCGTTCCGCTGGATGTGGCTGACCATTGTGCTGAGCTTCGGCTTTTACATCCCTGTGGTGCTGTGGGCCGACGCCGTGCCCATGATCGGGATGCTGATGATCCCCAAGACCTGCGCCTATGTCTGGACGGTGCTGATCGGCTATTTTGCCATGAAACAGGAACGGAGGTAAATGACCATGAACGCAAAACGCTATCTGAATCTTTCCCTGGTGTACGCAATCCTTGCCATGGTGGGGGGCGTGTTCTACCGTGAATTCACCAAGGTGCTGGGCTACACCGCCCGCACCACCCTGGGCCTGGTACATACCCACTACTTCATGCTGGGGATGGTGCTGTTCCTGCTGCTGGCGGTGGTGGAAAAGACCTTTTCCTTCACCACCGCCAAAACCGGCCGGGTGCTGGCGGTGTACCATGTTGGCCTCAACCTGACCGCCGTCATGCTGGTGGTGCGGGGGATTGTCCAGGTGATGGGCATCACCCTGTCCGCCGCCGCCGGCGGGGCTGTTTCGGGGATCGCCGGCCTGGGCCACATCCTGCTGGGGGTGGGCCTGGTGCTTGTGCTGCTGCAGATCCGCAGCGCCGCCGCCCGGGATGACCGCTGACCCTCTCCCCGCGTCCTGAAATCACCGCAAAAATCCCCCCGATTCCTGCTGGAACCGGGGGGATTTGGTTTGGATGGGGCCGTTGTTCCGCCCTGCGCATTCTGTCGAAAAAACGATGAATCAAATGCGCCCAGATCGGGGCAAATTCTGGTTGACACTCCCGTTCAATTGCGATATAATTCAAAAAAGAAAGCCGCATGGTCCTGCATATTTTGGCAGGATCAAAATATGCTGAAACATACAGCCAGCTTTTTGCAGCAGCTGGGGGACCGCATCCTCTCCCATCACATGGTGATCAACCAGCTCTACACCAACGGATGGCTGATGGACGAGTCGGTGCTGGATGCCTTTGAGAGCAGGGGGATCAAGCCGGAATTCATCATCAGTTATGACGGCACCGGCGGCTGGCATGACTGGATGCGGGGCCGGCCCGGGGCCGAGGAAGCCACCCTCCGGGCCATGCGCCTGTGCGCCCGGCGGGGTTTTTATGTGTCGGCCAGCATGTGCGTCCACCGGGGCAATCTTTCCACCCTGCCTCAGACCGTTGAGACGCTGCGGGCGGTGGGGGTGGAAGAACTCTCGGTGGCCAATGTGGATGAAACCGATCTGTGGCGGGCTCACAGCGAGGGTAATGCCATGACCCTACCCGAATACATGGAGGCCATGCTGCCCTATGTTGACTGGTACTACAAGGCCGGCCGGCCCATTGACATCCTGAAATTATGCAATATCGCCTATCTGCAGCGGGATCAGCTGGCCCGGCCCTGGTTTACCAGTTTTGACGGAACAGAAAAGTGCCTGGACTGCTATCTTTGCAGTGCAGTCCGGTGGACCGCCTACATCACCCCGGAGGGGCGGCTGCTGCCCTGTATGCCCATGACCGCCAGCCCGGACCAAAGCCGCTTCCCCAAAGTGCAGGACATCGGCCTGCAGAAGGGCCTCAGCGACAGCTACTATATGCAGTTTGTCAACAGCCGGGTGAAAGACCTGCTGGCAGTCAACCAGGAGTGCGCCGCCTGTGAGCACCGCTACAAATGCGGCGGCGGCTGCCGGGCATCAGCTCTTTGCGGCCCCGACCACAGCCTGCTGGGCTGTGACCGCCACATGTGCACCTTCTGGAAAAACGGCTGCGAGGACAGGATCATGGAAGCCCTCCGCCGGGCCGATGAAACGTACGGCAATGTCCTGGAACCCGCCGCCAAATAAAACGCAGCACAAGACCTCTCTGCACCCGTGGGGCGCAGGGAGGCTTTTCTGGTTTCGGGGGAGGGATTTTCCGGCGTGGGTGCGCAGGACTGCCGGAGAAGTGTGACTTTTCCGGGGCTCCGGGAAAATTTTTTCAAAAAGGTCTTGACTTCACTTGAATAAACTGATAAAATGCACCCAAACCAGTGAGAAAGCATAAGTACCGCCGCAATCCCCCTGCTTTTACAGAGAGTGCCGGGCCTGCTGAGACCGGCGCAAGGCAGCTGCCGGCGGGAATGGGCTTTTGAGGGCAAACCAAACCGCGCCGCCCGGCGCGCAGTAGGGGCGACGGAGAGCGTCTTCGTTAACAAAGCCGGTATGTGTTGGCATACCACGAGAGGGCAGGGTCATACCTGCCAAGATTGGGTGGCACCGCAGGAGTGTATTTTCCGCTCTTGTCCCAATGCACGCAACGTGTTTGGGACAAGGGCGTTTTTTGATCCCTTGTCCCGCAGCAAAGGGCCGACGGCCCGGAAAGGACGAGGACAATGAGGACCGAAGCGAACATTCCCTACAAGATTTACCTGGAAGAATCTGAGCTGCCCACCGCATGGTACAATGTGCGGGCGGATATGAAGCACAAGCCCGCCCCTCTGCTCAACCCCGCCACCCTGCAGCCCATGACCGCCAAAGAGCTGGACGGCGTCTTCTGCGACGAGCTGGTGCAGCAGGAGCTGGACGACACCACCCCCCTGATCCCCATCCCGGCGGAGATCCGGGAGTATTACCGGATGTACCGCCCCAGCCCCCTGTGCCGGGCCTACCGTCTGGAGGAAGCCCTGGGGACGCCGGCCAATATCTACTACAAATTTGAGGGCAACAACACCAGCGGCAGCCACAAGCTGAACAGCGCCATTGCCCAGGCCTACTACGCCAAAAAGCAGGGGCTGAAAGGGGTCACCACCGAGACGGGGGCCGGCCAGTGGGGCACCGCCCTGGCCATGGCCTGCAGCTACTTTGGGCTGGACTGCAAGGTCTATATGGTCAAGGTCAGCTATGAGCAGAAACCCTTCCGCCGGGAGGTGATGCGGGTATACGGCGCATCGGTGACCCCCAGCCCCAGCATGACCACCGCGGTGGGGCGCAAGATCCTGGCCGAGCACCCCGACACCACCGGCAGCCTGGGCTGCGCCATCAGCGAGGCGGTGGAAGTGGCCACCTCCACCCCGGGCTACCGCTATGTGCTGGGCAGCGTGTTGAACCAGGTACTGCTGCACCAGAGCATCATCGGCCTGGAAACCCAGGCCGCCCTGCGCAAAATCGGGGTCAAGCCCGACATCATCATCGGCTGCGCCGGGGGCGGCAGCAACCTGGGGGGCCTCATCAGCCCCTTCATGGGGGAAAAGCTCCGGGGCGAGGCCGATTACCGGTTCATCGCGGTGGAGCCCGCCAGCTGCCCCAGCCTGACCCGGGGCAAGTTTGCCTATGACTTCTGTGACACCGGCATGGTCTGCCCCCTGGCCAAGATGTACACCCTGGGCTCGGGCTTCATCCCCAGCCCCAACCACGCCGGCGGCCTGCGGTATCACGGCATGAGCAGCATCCTCAGCCAGCTGTACCACGACGGCCTGATGGAGGCCCGCAGCGTGGAGCAGACCGCCGTCTTTGAGGCGGCGGAACAGTTCGCCCGGATCGAGGGCATCCTGCCCGCCCCCGAGAGCAGCCACGCCATCCGGGCAGCCATCGACGAGGCGCTCAGGTGCAAAGAAACCGGGGAGGCAAAGACCATCGTCTTTGGCCTCACCGGCACCGGCTACTTTGATATGGTGGCCTATGAGAAATTCCACGAGGGCAAGATGACCGATTACATCCCCACCGACGCAGACCTGCAGAAGGGCTTTGACGGCATCCCCCGTTTCCCCGGCAATGAAATTTGACGGCGCCGCCCCTTCGCCCCGGCGGACGGGCGGGGGAGGGGAGGCCTGAATATCCCAAAAAGGCCGGCAGCTTGTGCCCAAACACAGACTGCCGGCCTTTTGATGCCCCTGGTTGTTTTATTTGATGCAGAAATCTGCCAGATCGTTTTTCAGACAGTTCCGGGCAAAGCCCAGGTCCCCCTGTTCCAGCCCGTCCAGAATGAAGGTGTGGTTCCGCAGGTCGTTGGGCAGAGCGGCGCGGTTCCACTGGGACCAGTAAAACTGGGCATAGGCCAGTTTCAGCAGCCGCATCGAGCGCTGCAGCTCCTGGTAGCAGTATTGGTTCCTGGCCAGGGCGGCCAGCTTCAGGTGGAAATTCTCGTTGATGTGCCAGTGCTCCCACACGTTGGATTCGGGCTCGTTCTGGCGGATCATGGCCCGCAGCTGGGCCAGATCCTCTGTGCGGATGGTGCGGATGGTCTTGCACAGCAGATGGTCCTCCAGCACCGAGCGAAACTCCATGATGTTGGCCATGTTTTCCAGGGTGAAGCTGAACACCTCGTAGCCGCAGCGGGGGATGTTGGTGAGAATCCCCTCACTGGTGAGGATCATCAGCGCTTCCCGCACCGGAGATTTGCTGACGGCATACCGGTTCACCAGCCCCTGCTCGGTCAGCACCTGGCCCGCCTTGAACTCTCCCTGCACAATGTCCTCAATCACATGGTTGTACACTTTTTCCTTGAGCGTTGCTGTTCTTTTCATCCAAAACCTCCCTGCAATACCCGCTGTGCATCGTTATTTACCCTGGATGGATCCCCAAAATACAAAGCCTCCTGCACAGACAGGAGACTTTGCAAAGAATGAAACAAGGCTCAGGACAGATTCTTCTGGATCATCAGCTTGACGATCTCCTTGTCGGTCTCCTGCATGCCCTCCGAGGCCAGCAGGCCGACGCAGCGGATGGTGTTTTCCACCCCCCGCTTGACGATGCCGTCCCCGCCCAGGAACTGCTGGCCGTTCTGGTACATGGCATAGCCCAGGATGCCTGCGTCCACCGCCGAGGCAATCTTGGCCGCACAGGATGCCTTGGCGCCGTCGCAGATGGTGCCCGACAGGATGGCCAGGCTGTTGACCAGGGTGTGGGCCAGGGTGGTGTAGTCCCCGCCGTAGAGATAGGCGATGCCGGCGCCGGCGCCGCAGCCGGCCCCCACCGCCCCGCAGTAGGCGGACAGCCGGCCGATGCCCTCCTTGATGTGGAGGGTGGACAGGTTGGACACCACCAGGGCCCGGTAGAGCAGTTCCTGGCTGGCCCCCAGGTGCCGGGCGTAGACGATGACCGGCACCGAGGAGGTGATGCCCTGGTTGCCGCTGCCCGAGTTGATCACCACCGGCAGCTCGCAGCCGTTCATCCGGGCGTCCGAGCCGGCCGCCGCATAGGCCTTGGCCCGGACCTTCACATCACTGTCGCCGTAGGTCTTGAGGAGGACCTTGCCGATGTTGGCGCCGTAATTTCCCCGCAGGCCTTCCTCCGCGATGGCCATGTTGTAGGAGATCTGGCGGTCCAGCACCTCTTTCACGTCCTCGATCCGCACTTCGTTGGCAAAGTGGAAGATGTTCTCGATGGTCAGGAGGGATTTGTCGGCCATCGAGCTCTCGGTCTTGCCGGTGATCTCTTTGGACAGCAGCACCTGGTCCCCCTTGCGGATGCAGACCACATTAGTGTGGTAATCCACGATCCGGGCAAAGGCCGATTCCTCCCCGTGGCAGACGGTGATGGCAATGTCAAAGATCAGGTCGGATTTGGCAAAATCCACCGTCATGGGGGTGTCGTTGACATACTGCTGGATCTGGCTGATCTGCTGGGGGGTCACATCCGAGATGACCTCCAGCTCCTTGTCCGCCCGGCCCGCCACAATGCCGGCGGCGCAGGCTGCCTCCAGCCCGCGCATGCCGCCGGTGTGGGGCACAACCACGCTTTTCACATTCTTGATGATATTGCGGCTGACCTCAATGGTCACCCGGTCGGGGGTCTGGCCCAGGGCCTGGCGCGCAATGGCGGCGGCATAGGCCACGGCGATGGGCTCGGTGCAGCCCATGGCCGGCAAAAGCTCATCTTTCAGGATTTGTACATAGGTGCCATAGATAAGCGGCTCCAACATCTCTTTTTCCTTCTTTCCTTGATACATGGGGCAATCCCCGGAGAACCGCCCCATGGTGTAACACGCCAGCTGGTTGGCTGATATGTACTCTAATATTATCAGCAGCGCAGGGGTCTGTCAATAATATTCATTAGTGATAATATTAGCCACAGAGAGCTGCAACCTGTCCTTGGATGAGGCTGGAGAAAGGCTGCTTGAAACTGTTGCCTTGACGGCAATCAATACAGAAAAGGGGAAAGTGAGTACTATGAAACTGAAAAGACGCTCGGTTCTGGGTATGATGGGTGCTGCCTGCCTGTCCGCCATCCTGGCGGGCTGCGGCGGCTCGGACGACAGCAGCTCTGCTGCTGTTTCCAGCGCTGCCCAGAGCGGTACAGACACCCAGGTGCTGAACATCCGCACCACTGCCTTTGGCAACAACTATGACGTGCAGGATATGGGCTGGCGCTGGATGATGGCAGCGTGCTATTCCGGCCTGTACCGCAATGTGGCCGATGACACCGGCGAGCACTTTGTGCTGGACGGTGCAGAGTCGGTGGATGTGTCGGACGACGGCACCGTCTACACCTTCCACCTGCAGCCCAACGCCAAGTGGTCGGACGGCCAGCCCGTCACCGCCCA
This sequence comes from uncultured Faecalibacterium sp., assembly GCA_944386015.1. GTDB lineage: Bacteria > Bacillota > Clostridia > Oscillospirales > Ruminococcaceae > Faecalibacterium. Next base: position 5,991 of record CALWZK010000037.1, on the reverse strand, counting down.
CGACTATGAGTACGGCTGGAAGCGGCTGGTCAACCCCAAGTACCTGTACGACTACGCCTCCTTCATCTTCAATGTGGTGGGCGCCGAGGAGTACTACAACGGCACCGGCACCGCCGACGGCGTGATGGCCGTGGCTGTGGACGACTACACCTTCCAGGTCACCCTGAAGATCGCCGACCCCACCTTCGAGGCCAAGCTGGTGGCCACCCCGCTGTATCCCACCCGCGAGGATCTGGCCGAGACTGCCGGCGACCAGTGGGGCAAGGACTGGACCCTGTGCGTCTACAACGGACCTTTCTGCATGTCCGAGCTGGTGGAAGACAACAAGATGGTCTGGACCAAGAACACCAACTACTGGAACGCCGACGAGACCCATCTGGAGACGGTCAACTGGTATCTGGTGGGGGAGGACTCCACCGCCGCCACCATGTTTGACAACGGCGAGCTGGACGTGCTGCAGACTTCGGGCGATTACTCCCGCAAGTACCAGAGCGAGGCCGAGGCCGGCCAGGTCCAGATGATCACCGCCGATTACCCCGGCACCGTCTGCCTGGCCTTCGACCACAAGAACGGCGGCAAGTCGGGCCTGATGGGCAACCTGAAGATCCGCAAGGCCCTGAGCTACAGCATCAACCGCGAGGAAATGATCGACGCCGTCTACGGCCGCTATGAGCCCGCCTACGGCTTCATCTCTCCCGCCATCACCTTTGACGGCAAGTCCTACCGCAGCCAGGTGGAAGAGCCCATGCTGGCCGACTACAACAAGTATGCCGGGGACTATGACGCCCTCAAGTCCCTGTTCCAGGAAGGCCTGTCCGAGCTGGGCATGAGCACCGACCTGTCCTCTGTGACGGTGACCTATCTGTCCTACGGCTCCACCGTGGAGGAGTCCTCCTTCCGTGAGTACCTGCAGCAGACCTGGCAGCAGAACCTGGGCATCCAGGTGGAGCTGAACACGGTGGGCGACTACTCCCTGTTCACCGCAGAGCGGGACGCCGGCAACTTTGACCTGTTCAGCGCCGGCTGGTACAGCGATTACAACGATCCCCTGGATTACCTGAACACCTTCTACACCGGCCTGTATGTGTCGGTGTCGGGCGGCTACAGCAATTCCGAGTACGACGCACTGATCGACAGCCTGGCCGGCGAAAACGACAACGCCAAGCGCCTGTCCATCTACACCCAGTGCGAGCAGATCCTGTTCGACGACTGCGCCACCATTCCTCTGTACTACTCCACCAAGGAGTACTTCCTGCAGAACTGGGTCAAGGATTTCCGCTGGTCTTCCTTCGGCGCCAGCCAGGAGTTCTACATCACCTACATTGAGGGACGTGGATTCTAATCGGGGGCACAGCCTGTAAGGGCTTCCCGCAAAAGTTCAAACGAACCGGTGCAAAACCGGCATGGTAGAGAAGAACCCCCAGGGTCCTTCTCTATTATGTATATATCGATTCACGGGGGCACTTCTTATGACCAAATATATCATACGCCGCCTTGTCGAGATGGCGCTGACCCTTTTCATCATTGCGACGGCCACCTTTTTCCTGCTGGAGGCAGTTCCCGGCGACCCGCTGACCCAGCGGGCCGACCGCCTGCCCGAGCAGTCCCGGGCCGCCCTGTATGAGCGCTATGGCCTGGACCGCCCGGTGATGGAGCGCTATCTGACCCAGATGAACAACATGCTCCACGGCGATTTTGGTGAATCCTTTGTCTATGCCGGCCAGACCGTCAGCGGCCTGCTGAAGGACCGTCTGCCTGTTTCGGCCCGGCTGGGCATCCAGCAGATGCTGCTGGGCGTGTCGGTGGGCCTGCTGCTGGGCATCCTGGCGGCCACCCACGCCCGATCGCCCATCGACTATGCGGTGGTGGGATTGTCGGTGCTGCTGATATCGGTGCCGCATCTGGTGTTCGGCCTGCTGCTGCAAAAGGTGTTTGCCGGCACCTTAAAGTGGTTCCCAACCATCGGCTGGCCCACGGGCAAGGATTTGTGGCTGGGCGGCTGGAAATACACCGTCCTGCCCACCCTGACCGGCTGCTTCTCCTACATTGCCACCTATGCCCGCCTGCTCAAGACCTCCATGCTGGACGTCATCAACCAGGACTATGTGCTGACGGCTGAGTCCAAGGGCCTGAGCCGGGGCGCCATCGTGCGCCGCCACATCCTGCGCAACTCCTTCATCCCTGTGATGACTCAGCTGCCCATGTCGGTGGCCATGTGCATCACCGGCTCCTTCTTCATCGAGAGCATCTTTTCCATCCCCGGCATCGGCCAGTACTATGTGACGGCCGTCCAGAACCAGGATCTGTCCATCGTGCTGGGTGAAACGGTGCTGCTGGCCCTGCTGTACATTGTGGTGCTGTTCATCACCGACGTGCTGTACGTGGTGGTGGACCCCCGCATCTCGATGCCGGGCACCAGCAGCCGCTGAGAAAGGGGGACAAGACGATGCAGGAAAAAGAAAAGCAGCTGACCCCCGATCAGTTCGAGACGGTGGGCTATACCATGGAGGAGGCCAACAAGATTGACCGCCCCACCATTTCCTACTGGCAGGACGCCTGGCGCCGTCTGCGCAAAAACCCGGTGGCCATGGCGGCCCTGGTGGTGCTGATTGTGCTGGTGATCCTGGTGATTGTGGGGCCCAATCTCCGCGGGTACGACTACGTCAACATGAACGTCACCGAGAAGAATCTGGGCTCCAGCACCAAATACTGGTTTGGCACCGACAGCCTGGGCCGGGATCTGTTCTCCCGTGTCTGGGTGGGCGCCCGGGCCTCCATCCTGATCGCCCTGGTGGCCACCACCCTCAAGCTGGTGGTGGGCACTCTGTACGGCTCGGTGATGGCCCATTTCGGCGGCTGGGTGGATGAACTGCTGATGCGTGTCATCGAGGTCATCAACTCGCTGCCCAGCCTGCTGGTCACCATCCTGATCATGATGGTGCTGGGCAACAACCTGTTTGCCCTGTTTGTGGCCCTGAGCATCACAGCCTGGTGCAACACGGCCCGCCAGACCCGCGGCATGATCAAGCAGCTGAAAGAGTCTGAATATGTCTATGCGGCGGAGGTGCTGGGCGCCAGCCCCCTGCACATCATCCTCAAGCACTATGTGCCCAATATGCTGAGCATTCTGCTGCTGGATGCATCCACCGCCATTCCGGCCTTCATCTTTACCGAGGCTGGCCTGAGCTTTCTGGGCATCGGCCTCACCTCGCCTGAAATCAGCCTGGGCGTTCTGATCTCCCAGGGGCAGCAGACCATGGACTTCTATCCTTCCCAGCTGTTCTACCCCTGCGCGGTGCTGTGCATCATCGTGATGGCCTTCAACCTGCTGGGCGACGGCCTGCGGGACGCGCTGGACCCCCGTCTGCGCAAGTAAAGGTGTGATTCACCGGAAAGGACGCTTTGTATGGCTGAAAACAACGACATTTTGGAAGTTAAAAATCTGCGGGTCTCCTTCCACACCTATGCCGGCGAAGTCAAGGCGGTGCGCGGGGTTTCCTTCGAGGTCAAGACCGGCGAAGCGCTGGCCATCGTGGGCGAGTCGGGCTGCGGCAAATCGGTGACCGCCAAGACCGTCATAGGCCTGGTCAAAAAGCCCCAGGCCGAGGTGAAGGAAGGCAGCGAGATCCTCTACAAAGGGGAGAACATCTTCCGCTACAGCAAAAAGCAGTGGCAGCACTACCGGGGCGGGGAGTGCGCCATCGTGTTCCAGGATGCCCTGGCATCCCTGAACCCCACCATGCGGGTGGGCAGACAGATCATGGAAAACCTGATGGTCCACCGCAACATGGACCGTCAGCAGGCTCGGGCCGAAGCCATCGAGATGCTGCGGCGGGTGGGCATCCCCGAACCGGAAAAGCGGTTCCGCCAGTACCCCCACCAGTTCTCGGGCGGCATGCGCCAGCGCGTGATGATCGCCATCGCCTTTGCCTGTGACCCCAAGCTGCTGATCTGCGACGAGCCCACCACCGCCCTGGATGTCACCATCCAGAGCCAGATCCTGGACCTGATCAAGGAGCTGCAGAAAACCCACAACACCTCGGTCATCATGATCACCCACGACCTGGGCGTGGTGGCCAACATGGCCCAGGAGATCGCCGTCATGTATTCGGGCGTCATCGTGGAAAAGGGCTCCAGCCGGGATATCTTCTACCGGCCCCGCCACCCCTACACCTGGGCCCTGATCGACTCGGTGCCCCGGCTGGACCTGGTGAACAAACAGCAGCTGGCATCCATCCCCGGCACCCCGCCGGATCTGCTGAACCCGCCGGCCGGCTGCCCCTTCTCGACCCGGTGCAAATACTGCATGAAGATCTGCAAGGATCAGATGCCCCCCCGGACCGATTTTGGTGACGGGCATTATGCATTGTGCTGGCTGCACCACCCCATGGCGCCCAAAGTGGAGATGCCCAACCTGAAAGGAGAGGCCAAATGAACACCGAAAAAGAGGTTCTGCTTTCTGTAAAGCATCTGAAGAAATACTTCAATGTAGGCAAGAATGCCGTCCTGAAAGCGGTGGACGACGTCTCTTTCGACATCTACAAGGGGGAGACCCTGGGCATGGTGGGCGAGTCTGGCTGCGGCAAGACCACCTGCGGCCGCACCTGCATCGGCCTGTATGACCGCACCGACGGCCAGGTGCTGTACAAGGGCAAGGATGTCCACCGGATGCCCCGGAAGGATCTGCAGCACTTTAAAAAGGAAGTGCAGATGGTGTTCCAGGACCCCTATGGCTCCCTGGACCCCCGGATGACGGTGGCGGAAATCGTGGCCGAAGGGCTGGACATCCATCACCTGGTAAAAAACCAGCAGGAGCGCCGCCAGCGGGTCTATGAATGCCTGGAGATGGTGGGCCTGAACCGGGAACACGCCAACCGGTTTGTCCATGAGTTTTCGGGCGGCCAGCGCCAGCGCATCGGCATCGCCCGGGCCCTGGCGGTGGACCCCGAGTTCATCGTGCTGGACGAGCCCATCTCGGCCCTGGATGTGTCCATCCAGGCCCAGATCGTCAACCTGCTGATTGAGCTGCAGAAAAAGATGGGGCTGACCTATCTGTTTGTGGCCCACGACCTGTCCATGGTCAAGCATATTTCGGACCGGATCGCCGTGCTGTATCTGGGCGCCCTGGTGGAGCTGGCCCCCGCCGAGGAGCTGTTCGCCAACCCCAAGCACCCCTACACCCAGGCCCTGCTGTCGGCCATCCCGGTGCCCGACCCCGACGTGGAGCAGGAGCGCAGCAAGGTGCGGATTCATCTGGAAGGGGAGCTGCCCAGCCCCATCAACCCGGCGCCGGGCTGCAAGTTCTGTTCCCGCTGCAGGTATGCCACCGAGGCCTGCTCCGCCGCGGCCCCTGCCATGCGGGAAGTGTCGGAGGGCCACTTTGTGGCCTGCCACCTGTGTGAAAAGTAATCTGCCGCCGGCAGAAAGGGAGAAACGCCATGCCTGACAACAAACAGCCCTCCTTCTGGGCCGCCCTGGGAAAAGATATTGCCAAAGCGCTGGCCATTGGCCTGGCGACGGCGGCGGGAACCGCGCTGGTACTGTTTGGGTTTGGCGCCCTGGTCAGCAGCCAACGGCTGGCCGGCGGGCTGGAATCCGCCAAGGACGGCCTGTTCCTGGTGGTGGCGCTGGAGCTGTTTTTGCTGGCAGGCATGCTGATGCTGAAAGGCAAAAAGCCGGAACCCTCCCTCAAGGGGAAAGGCTGGGAGCGGCATTTCAAGGTCCTCTCCCTCAAGCCGGTTCTGGCGCTGCTGGCCGCCGCATGGATTGCCGTGGCCTCGGTCCTGGATTATATTGCCCTGTTGTTCTTCTGATAAACGGCAAAAGGCCCCTCTTGATGGGGCCGGATGCAAAGGGACAGGCTGCCCGAAAGGGCGGCCTGTCTCTTTTTTGTGCCAAAAGGAAAGCCCCCGTGCCTTTGAACTGATCCAAATTGTGCGGACAGTACAAAAAAGCCCCAAGTGTAGGATATTAGGATTCAGCAGGAGTGGC